>NZ_JIAX01000015.1:0-101093 GCF_000620605.1 Ahrensia sp. 13_GOM-1096m | reverse complement strand
TTCAGCACATCAGGCGGCGCGCTACTCTTCCACCTTCTCAGTAAACTTTATGAACGAACCAGCGTAATCATCACGACCAATCTTAGCTTTAGTGAATGGGCGACGGTCTTCGGTGACGCCAAGATGACCACTGCCTTGCTCGATCGGCTAACACACAGATGCCACATACTGGAGACTGGCAATGACAGTTACCGCTTCAAAGCCAGCTCTGAAATTGCAAAACAGAAACGAAAGGAAACAACACCATTGACCAAATCATGACGAAGAAAGCATAACGACTTAGCGGGTCAAATCTCGGTGACAATACCGGGTCAGTTCTAAGTGACATTCAACATTCTTTGGGCTAACAATGGTTAAATTATCACCTAGTAAAATGGCAAAAATCATCGTTCTTGTTGAGGGATAGTGACAAAGGTACAAGTAAATTGGCTTTCGGCAATCATTTCAGCGAGCAAGGCTTCGCGTTTGTAGCTTCATTCAATGGAAATGCGAATGTGATACGAAGAGTGTCACTGAGGATGGTGACCACCAAATCTTAAATGGAGACTAATATGAACTTGCCTTACGAATCTGCGCATGAGGAATTGCACTTCATCAATCGTGCCGGGTGGCTGCGTGCCTCTGTTTTGGGCGCCAATGACGGTATCGTGTCGGTTTCTTCCCTCATTGTCGGCGTGGCAGCGGCTGATCCAAACCCGACGGCCATCTTGGTAGCCGGTGCAGCCGGACTTGCAGCTGGCGCTATGTCAATGGCGGCTGGCGAATATGTGTCAGTGAGTTCGCAGTCCGATGTTGAACGCGCCGATATTGCGCGTGAGAAACAGGCGCTTATCGATACACCAAAAGCGGAAGAAGCGGAGTTGGCCTCCATTTATCAATCGCGCGGTCTATCGGTTGAAACCGCCGCTTTGGTTGCACGGGAACTCACCGAGAACGATGCGCTTGGTGCGCATGTGCGCGACGAACTTGGACTATCGGAAGTGCACGCGGCAAACCCGTTGCAGGCGGCTATTGCATCTGGCTTTACATTTACGGTCGCGGCTGCACTTCCACTTATCGCTGCCATTTTAGCACCAAGCGATAAAATAATTCCTGTTGTGGTCGTCTCAACATTAGTTTGCCTTGCGGGCCTTGGCGCTTTGGGTGCCCAAGTAGGCGGAGCGCCCAAGTTTCGCGCAACTGCCCGCGTATTGTTTTGGGGCGCAGCAGCAATGGCAATCACCGCAGGAGTGGGAAGCATATTTGGTGTGAGTGTTTAGATCAGCAGGATTTTTTGGCAGGTGCTATTTGATAGATCAATTGGTATGTCCGACTATTCATAGCAGCTGTCTTTAAATGCATAAATGGGTATCTACGACACCCATTTATGAAACTTGATATTAGTTTGATCAGTTTGGCGATACAATTGTGAGGGTTACCTGATTTTCCGTAACCGTCCGCGTCCTGCTAAATTATACCGCATGAACCTTTCAACAACTTTCGAATGGCCAGCGCATTGAATTTGCAAGTCTATGTTACCGAAAGGTCATAGACCTGCAGGATTACCTTTCAGCAATACGGAGCGATCTGTGATCTTGTTGCGTTGAACCCAATGAATTGAATTTCCGTTTTTATACAGAGTGACACACTTTTCTTTGCCCTTACCGATTTTTGTCCATCTGCGACAATACTGATCTCCAGCAACGCGCCATCGACCGACATCCTTGCGAACACCTCGTTTACCGCTATGAACAATTTTCATAGAATTTCCAGATGTGTAATAGATTGTATAACGGCCTGCACTGTCGGTCCCCCGCAGGGAATTACCTGGCAGTGTAGCTTGTATTTCCGAACCTTTGAGTTTGGAGAAATTGTTGTCTTCCAGCGACTTGGTTACCGTTGTGCAGGCGGTCAAGCTGAGTGCCGTAAAGCCGACGAGAATTATCTGTTTCATTGTAATACCCTTTGTATTGCTCTTTCTTCATATGCGGGAGGAACGTTCGCTTGCGAATGCTTTGAAAAGTCCATCTTTGTTAACAAAGGTTGTGACTAGCAAAGACGGTCCCGCAAACTTCCCAACTATTTAACAGTGATCGTAATCACTTCTGAAAATATCGGCGGGTTGTGCGGAATATGGTCTTTGTCACCCAATACCAATTGCAGTGAATGCTCGCCTGGCGCCAACTCAAGCATTACTTCAGTCTGACCTTTACCGAAGTGACGGAGATTTTCTTCGGCAGGCATGTTCATATCAAATTCCTCAGCACCATCCGCGCCAGTACCGATAGCGGGACGGTCAATCAGAACGTGATGGTGACCTGTGTTTTCAATGTCAGCACCGGCTGGAGCGACGCCCATACCCGAAAGACCGAATATTACTTTCACCGGGCCTTCAACCGTGTCGCCATCGGCTAAGTTGACAAAGTATTGCGTTGTACCTGGCGCTGAGGCCGTTTCACCCGCATACGCAGTAGCAGAAGTGGCAAGAATAATCATGGCAGCGTAAACAGTTTTCATAACAATTGTCTTTCACTTATTGAAGTAGAGTTAGTTGCAAATGCTCATTCGCATTTTAGTTCATTAATTATTATGCCGGGCGGTTTCAGAGGGGGAGCCGCCCGGCATCGCCGATATGCTGATATCAGTTTCGGCGTTTTAGCCCCGTGATCATGGACTTCACGAGGTTTTCCTTGTGTTCGATGCTAGCTAAGGCAACGCCCAGAATGTGACCGATGATTAGCACCAGCGTTCCGTTGACAGAGATTTCATGAGCTTCTTCAACCCATTCTTCGCCCCAGAAAGAATCCATAGTCATCATATATCCGGTTGCCGAAATGGCAGTGATAGCAATGATGAGACCTATTACCATTGCACCGCCGGCAGGGTTGTGACCGATATAGCGCTTTGCTCTCATGGCGACAGAGTCGCGAAGAAACGTTATTATAGTTGATGGGCTGTAGACAAAGTCCGAAAAGCGCGCATGACGAGGCCCTACAATTCCCCACAAAACCCTCACTGCAACTAGTGCTGCGATTGCATAACCGGCCCACTCATGGGCGTTGTCCCACTCATCACCGGTGAAATAGGCGAACACAAACAAACCTACAAGCGACCAGTGAAATAGTCGTACAAATGGATCCCACACCTTTACGGTGTCTAGGACTACTTCCGGCTGCGTTTCGCTGCCGGAAGTGCCTGCATTGTTTGCATTAGTCATCGGATTTAACTTTGACGACTTCAGCCGTAACCGGGTTCATGAAGACTTCGAACTTTTTGCCGTCTTTTCTCGCATAGACTTCGTAGCATCCGTCTTCTACCTTTAGCTTCGCCGGTTCATAGCCAAGTTCTTTGGCCTTTTCCATGATAGCCTCTTCACTCATCCACGTGGATTTGTCGGCACTTCCGCAATTCATGTCTTCACTTGCAAAAGATGCGCCGGAGGTCGCAAGCAAGCTGATCGCAGCGATAGGGAGAATGTATTTTTTCATGACTTTTGATTCCTTTGGGTGTGAATATTTTTAGGTTTGCAGGACAACGAGCTGTTTATCCTGAAACCAGACTAGCGCATGGGTGCTGACCGATACCTGACAGCAACTTTCAGCTAATTGTCAGCTTTGTCGGCCGCCACGGCGCGACCTCATATGAAGCAATTTGTGGCGTTGGATATCAAGCGGCAGAGCGCGGCGTGAAGAAAGCCGCTATCGGTCCCGATCCGGACAATACTTCGTCCGGAAGGCCTTGCTCAACTAATTGTCCGTTTTCGATGAACCATATTTCATCCATCGAACGGGCAATTGCCTTGTTGTGGGTGATTAACAACGTTGTGGCATCGGTCGAGTTTATCAATTTCAAAAGCAATTGAGGGCCTTCAGCGTCCAGCGCATCATCTGGTTCGTCCAATAGGAGTAGATGCGCCTCTGACAATGCCGCCCTCGTCAGCATGACCCGGCGAATTTCACCAGAGGAGAGGTTACCGCCCAATTCGGCGACCTTTCCATCGAGCCCACCCAATCTTTCAAGTACTTCACCTAAGCCGAAGGTTTCCGCCATAATTTTTATACGGGTATCACACGGCATTTCTGCAATTCCCATTGTAAGGGCGCGCCTCAGACTTCCCGCGAGGATGGGTGTGCGCATACTGACATAGCCGATCATTCTCTTGCGGACATTTGAGTTCAGACTGATAGGAGATCTATCGCCTAAGCGTACCTTACCTAGGTCAGGCGCATCCAAACCTGCAGCCAGTTTCAACAGCGTTGATTTACCGCCCCCATTTGGTCCCAATATCGCAATTTTCTTACCCTTTTTGGCTTCGGCATTTATGTTTTTCAAAATACCAAACGAAACATCTTTAAAACGAAGTGATCTTGGTTTGCACGTGAATTCGACATCAGGCGATCGGGGAATTCTGAGGGTTGATTTTTCCAGCAGGTTCAAACATTTATCCCGCGCTGCCAGCCAAGAACGATACCGATCCCATACGCCTGCCAAGTCGCGCATCGGTTGGACCATCAGGCCAACTGCAGCAAGTGATCCTGCGACTTCTGCCGGACGAATGTTAGATTGAAAGGCTACATAAAAAACTGATGCGGCAGCAATCGCAGATATCGCATCTGGAATTGCCCTCAAAAATGACTTGGCCTTCACTCGCTTAACGGATGCTGCAATCATATCCTGAGTTCGTCGAAGCAAAGATTTTTGTTCAATTTTCATGCGTCCCATCAGTCGCAATTCCGGGGCAAAAGGTGCTCGTTCACTCATATCAATTGCAAGATTTCCGCGTCTCGAACGAAGGTGGCTGTGGACCTTACCTAAGCGGGGTGCAACTATAATCATCAGAGCAATCCCGGCGAAAATTGGAATCGACGCCGCCGCGCCTAAAGCTGGATTGATAAGGAAAACAGCAAGCGTCGCCAATGGTAGAACAATGCTTGATGAAATGAGCCGCGCAATACCAGCGCTGATCCAATTGCGAATTGCACTTAGGTCACCGACAAATCTGAGTGTGACGGCGCCACGGCGGCGTTCTTCCATTACGTGGTTTGGAAGACGGGAGAGATGTTTGAACAAGCGCAAACGCAGCTCCGAAACATAGTCTTGGCCAATACGTTCACCGGTGACTCGTTCCATATAACGAAGCACCGCTATGCCAAGCCCAGCGAAGACTATAAGGATCAATGGTTGGGTTGGGATCAGGTTGTCATGAAGCCTAAGGTGAGCAAATATGTCTCTAGTTGCAAACGCCGCTACGCCTGCACACATCGCTTGTCCCAGAGCCATAAAAACAACCTGAAGGAGTTTCCAGCCTCGGCCATTTTCGTTTAGTTTGGGTAGCTTGCTCATGACAAATCCTTTAAGCGGCTATGCCCGCATAACCTTTGTCCAGTTTGAGCCGCGTATAGTTTCCAAGAGTGTCTCTGCTGATGTTGGCTCCAATAATTGGTTGCGTGTCACAACCGTCACCGCTGCCATCTTCTGCGCTTCTTCAATTGCAAGGGGCGAAGCACTGACTTTTCCAGTGACGATTGAAGGTTCAATTCCCATCGCTCTTAAAGCTTGACAACCCCCAACCACTGAGGCGGCGCAGGGCGCTGCAAAAATGTAACCATTGATAATCTCGCGCACCTCTTTTGACTTTAGCATTGCCGCAGTTTCTGCTTGGAATATACCATCCGCAAATTCGATCAATGCGACATCACATCCTGCAGCGGATGCGTGCCCCAACAAAGTGTTCATGCCTGCAGAAATATGGTCAATCGGCAGTTGATAGGTTGAAACCATGCCAGCGTCAACGAAATCAGCAACAAACAAAGCCCCTGTATCCTGATAGGTATTATAATCACCAAAGGAACCCGTCCCGGTAACTTTGATTGCCGCTACCTTATGCCCAGCCTTTGTCAAACCATGAGCAAAACTTGCCACAGCGGTTGTTTTACCGCCGTTCATCGATGAGCCGACAGCAGCGATAGTGGTAAGATTTAGGGGGCGTACAACGCTTGCCAATGCATAGTCTTCAATGTTTATCGGATGACCGTTTGCGTTACAAATAATTCCAAGCGGCTTCACATTGGTGGGGCCAGCCATCTTGGTATTTGATTTGCGCATCAATCCGATGACACCGCCTCCAGCTAACATGTCACTGCTTTCTTCATTAAGCTGAGCAATTCCCTCGTATTGATCGGGCGCATAGCGCGCGCCGCAGGCAAGAACCACCAAATCCCCCTCATAGAGGGTGGAATATCGGCCAATCGACAATTGGATACGCTTATGCGAGCGAATATTGATTACTTCGCCTAATATCAAGTCACCCGGTGTGGCGGATTCAATATCACTTGAAAGGCCAATACAATCAGAGCGTTCGACACGTCTTGTAGTAAATGCCCATTTGGCACGCTGAACAAAGTCTTGGTGCGGTGTATCATTCAACATTTCAATTCTCCAGTGTTTGTACGAATTTGCTTGACGCGGCTGTCGCGTTGGTTTTTGCAACCGAGACGGATTTGGAACCACTTGAAAAAACGAGGTCAGCCAACCCGCCGCGTTTCACGCACTCAACAAATCCATGTCCGCAATTAGGGAGCACATGGAGCGCCACATCCGGGGGCAGCAAATTTCTGGCTTCTGCTGCGCGGTGCAGGGCGTCAATCCATCTTCGGGCTCGCTCCAGCCGATGTGCGCCTTGCTGAGCATCAATAGCTTGGCCGGAACGGGTATTGGTGTCCTTCTTGCAGTCATGCTCGCCTACGGTGACCGTGATGGGTATCTTGAGGAATTGAGCTAACGTATTTTCCAGGAGTGGTCCCCAATTGTGGGGTCCGCTGCGCGCACCGAACCCATAGGGAAATGGTCGAGAGTCCGGAAATGTATACCATCCGGACGATGACACGATTAATCGGCCCACTGCTTCGGGATAGAGCATGGCAAAACGGTGTGCGAACTGAGCACCACCTGAAAATCCTGCCAAGTCAATTTTGTCGGTTTGCCAAATTCCTGCAGTTCGCAATTCGTTCAACAAGCCGAAAAAGGCCAGATCGGCACGACCCTTTCGAACAACCTGCTGGTAGCAAGGCCATGTCTCCTTTGAGAAAACCGGAGCAATCACCGGCCTTCCCAAGGTTTGGGCATATGACGCATACATTTCCACTTGAACCCGGGCTCTGCGTTTTATTCCGTGTAGGGCCACAACAGGTGTGTGATAGGAATCTACGGATTTCGGGAGAAACAACCAATAATCCAGCCCGTGTTTGCTGCCCGCCTTTCTATGGATAAGACTAACGGTGGGCTGATCTTCTTCATCCAGATGCATGATCGGTTCTGCTATATTGTTCATAAACATTTTGTTTCTCCCGGGACCCAATTAACTGGCGGCTGAAAAGACCTCATCGGCCAAGGCTTCAGGCAACATGTCGAAGATCATGTGGATACGATCTTCATCGCCTTCATTTTTGGCTTCATGCATGGTGTTATTGTCGAACCACCAAAGCTCGCCTTCTTTCATGCGAACTTCTTCGTCGCCGGTTTTCATCCATGACCCGGCTGTCGAGCGAAGGACGAAGTGGTACCGATTACGAACACGGTAGTATTCTCCCTGATCGATATGGGGATAAACCTGCTTGCCAGCAGGAAGACACACGATCTTCGCACGCCCTAAAATGGAGTTTTGTTTCTCCGCAAATGCTTCAAGAAAAGCCCTTGCTTTTGGATATTTCATGGAACCCGTCGTCCAGCGGCTTTCATGCACGTCGCGGCGCTTGCGGTCGCCGATTGCGGATTTACGAAGGCCGCGCAGCGGGATCGCCAATGCTTCACGCTGCACCTTGATTTTGTCCTGCCTGCCTGTGGCTTCTGCCCAGGCATTATCGATACTCGCAATCTCCTGCAAATATGGCGCTGGATCGATGTAAGGTTCCTTGAGTTCAAAAAATTTCATACCGCTTTTCCTCTCTGATTACCGTTGGTCACCCATCTCTTCCTGTGAGATCACCACGAAGCTTGATTAACAATCCGAACCTAACCGAGAGGAACTGACCGATAACTGACAAAGAATTTCAGCCAATTGTCAGGTTCAGTATGTTACTTAATCGCTATGGCTGTGCGCATTCGAAATCTAGCTGTCATCATAATGATCATGATGACTGCAAACTTATTGCTACCGGGTTCGATGAACCTGGGGGTCAGCACGGCCTTGGCTGATAGTGACGGTGATTCTGACAGCGATAGCGATTCTGACAGCGATAGCGATTCTGATAGCGACAGTGATTCAGACAGCGAATCCGATGGCGACAACGATTCTCATGATAGTGACGATAATGATGATGGACGTAACAGTTCATCTTCAAACTATAGTCGTGACAGCGATTCTATACAGTCTGCGGTGGGTAAAAAGGAGGCGCTGCCCTATTGGAAGATTAGATCCACAATTGAACGCCGGTACAAAGCGAAGATCGTAAAGGTAGGTATCTTTAAGGATAGGCGCAAATGGATTTATGAATTGAGACTTATCAATAATTCGGGGCGTTTATTTGAAGTCCATGTTGATGCAAAGACTGCGCGCGTCATAAAGGTCGAGGACTAGCGATGAAGATATTACTCGTAGAGGATGACCCTCTGATTGCTCGTGATGTAAAAACGGGCCTTGAAAACGCGGGCTATCTTGTCGTTGCTGAATCAAATGGCGAAGAGGCTTGGTTCCTGGGTGATACAGAAGAGTTCACCGCTGTGATACTCGATCTAGGCTTACCAGTAATGGACGGGCTTACTGTGCTTCGCAAATGGCGAGAAAATGGACGAACACATCCAGTTTTGGTGTTGACCGCGCGGGGCGATTGGACTGAAAAAGTCGAAGGGATTGACGCAGGTGCTGATGACTATCTTGCCAAACCATTTCAGATGGAAGAACTTCTGGCGCGGCTTCGTGCCATAATTCGTCGAACTTCGGGGCAAGCGTCTCCTATTATCACGGTTCACTCTTTGCGAATTGACACAAGGCACAAAACGGTGAGTTTGGATGGCAAAAATGTTGCGTTGACGCCAATGGAATATCGCTGCCTTCACTATCTTGCATTAAAAAATGGAGATGTAGTTTCGCAAATCGAACTGACCGAACAGCTTTACACGCAAGACTATGATCGTGAAAGTAACTCTGTTGAAGTATTGATCGGCAGACTGCGGAAGAAATTGGGCTCTAAAACAATCGCGACAAAACGCGGATTTGGATACTTCTTGCCAATTGGACAATCTGCATGACTTCTTTGCGTCAGAAATTCCTTCTTGTTTCGGCAATCTCCGTTTCAATAATTTTGGTCGCCGCAAGTGTTGTGTTCTTGTACCTCTTTCAACGCAGTATGGAAGATCGAGTGCATGATGAGTTGAAAAACTATGTTAATCAAGTCGCGGCAAGCGTTGAGTTTAATGAAGACGGCAGTTTGAAACAGCCAGAGGGCCTACTCGATCCCAGATTTGAAGCGCCTTATAGCGGGCTTTATTGGCAGATCGATGACCAAGAAGTGGGTATAAAGCTCCGATCTAGATCTCTGTGGGACACCTCGCTAGAGTTGCCCGATGATATCCATGATGTCGCGACAATTCACAAATACTTAGTGCCCGGCCCTGAAGGCTCATTTGTTATGGTGAACGAACGCACATTACTTGTCGCTCCACCAACTGGTTCAAGGTCTATTCGAGTTGCTGCCGCGATGGATCAATCCGTTGTCAGTGACGCTAGATCTACTTTTGTCACCGGGATGCTTCCCTATCTGATTTCGCTTGGCTTTCTTCTTGTCCTTTCCACCATTGTGCAACTCTATTTCGTTTTGCGGCCAATTGAGCGCGTTGTCAGCGATTTGAACGAAGTACAAGATAGAACAAAAAACAGATTGGATGGAAGCTATCCTAAGGAAATTCTTCCGCTCACAAGCGCGATCAACACGCTCCTTGCCTCGCAAGAAAAAGCGCTGTCCGGCGCACGCAAACGTGCCGGGGATTTAGCCCACGGTCTGAAAACACCCCTTACGGTTCTGAAGCACAATGCAGCGAAATTGAGCGGTTTAGAAACGGCGGAAATCGGGGATGAGATTGCCGACTTGGTAGAAACAATGCAAGATCACGTGCAGCATGAATTGGTGTTAAGCCGACTTGCGCCTAGCCCTGAACTCCGGCAATCCGATGCGGAGATTGGGAAGATAATTGCAGATGTCGTCCGAATACTGGAAAGGGCACCGAATTCAGAAGCGCTGACATGGATTCAGGCCGTCGATAGTCCGGTTGAAATTGCTGTCGACCCACATGATCTGCGCGAGCTTTTAGGCAATCTGCTAGAGAATGCTTTGAAATGGGCCAATTCCGAAGTGAGTATTTCGGGTGTAAAAAACGGCACGCATTATCGTTTAACGATCGAAGATGATGGCCCTGGAATTGATGCTTCAAAAATTGAGGAAATGCTTGACCGCGGAAAGCGGTTTGATGAATCGGTTGCAGGGACCGGTATTGGGTTATCGATCGTTCAAAGCATTTCAGAGCTCTACAATCTGCCACTCAAAATACATAACCGACAATCCAACGGGCTTTGTGTGATAGTCGACCTTCCGGTGGCGAAAAGTTGGAAAAGGGGAACCCTTGCCGATTAACACGGAGATATTCGCCCAAGGTTGATATAATCGAATTCCTCACAATTAACTATCAAATGTCCATTTTTGGGAATAATCCACCTTTCCGGTTTTTGTTCAGTGAACGGCAGTGATGCGGTGTTTGTGCATAATGTCTGCGGTGCAATCAATGCCTTAGTCGGGCTCGAAGCGGACTTTTCCCACAATGCAAACTGATCTTAACGTTGAAGCCGAACGTGTGCACCATGACCTGTTTCCTGTCGCGCCTCTAAATGGATTTGATAAATTTTGGGATTTATTCGGACGCGAAAATTTGCATTCTGGATATGAAACGTTCGCTTGTGTCAAAACTGACTTTGGTACTTTGAAACTTATGCACAAGGACAACATTGAGCCCTTCCTAGCCCAATGAATGGCTAAAATGTCGAGTTGTTTTTTACCACGGGTACTCTTCTTTTTATGGGAGATTGGTTTTTTTGAGGGAGCGGCTGAAAGATTAGCAGTCTGTTTTACCAACAAGGGAAGTTGTGAGTTTTGAAATCCCGATTTAGCAGTAGTGAAAATTCAATTCAAAATCGCTGGGCTCTTTTTGCTATCAATCCAGCGGCCTGAAATTCTTGAATAATTTCCTCTGACACTTTGAGATCATTGCCTGCCATATAGTCTTTCAGAACACGAAACGTAGCATCGCTGTCGCCAGCGAAGAGGCTCTTTGTCAGAGACACAATTAGCTCCCCTTCTTCGGTGAATTCAGCTTTTGGGCTATTGTCGTTTTTTTTCATAAGTCGCCACCCAGGTCATATTGGGGATATGAGGCTGCCAGCGCAAGCCGGGTGTTTGTAACACGAGCACAGCGGTCCGTGCGCAATGACCTTTGGGCTTGCGCCTTGGACATACGCCATCGCCACCCGGCAATTGCTGGGTAGCTGTGCTTGAGGTTACAAAGCCTCACGGCCGATGCTTCGGCCGCTTTCAAGTCATATAATAAATTTTTGAAGAGTTCTACTTTGTAATGGATGCTCGAGGTTCAATCCCGCCTCAGGTTCAAGATCTGAGTCGACAAAAAACATCTTGAGAAGATCGTTTTTTTATCACTGCAACCGAATTCATGGTGATCAGCTTCTGCACTATCCACTTGAAGGCGTTGAAAATTCTGGCATCTGCATTGCGCGGAATTAAGTTTCTCTAATGTCACTTAAGTTATTGTTTCCGTTGACATTAATTACTTTTTAACGCTTTTTCGAACCTCAATGATCTTGGTATTGATGCGACCGGTTACGAGCCAGATGAGGCCTCACTAACAAGCAGTCCAAACCGCTAAGTCCAAGATCTAAAAATGCACGTGTCTTGAGTTTTAACTCAATCCGCACGGTCTGGTAATTGGAAGGCTTGAAAGACGCCATGTCGAGTTTGTTGCGTCATACGATTGCAAAAATCATCCGCTTGAGCGCTACACCATCATTGTTGGTAGCGATGGCGATGATGCCTGCCAAGGCGACAGTTCTTGAATATGGCAAGACTGGCGACGTGACTGTCACCGAAACACAAGCAATTGAAAATCGAAAATCAGAAACGATCGACCGCGCCCCTTCCGCTTCCGGAAGTAAGGCATTGCGGGAACTCACACGGGATGTCGCTGTTCAATTTTCAGGGGCACCCGGGGTCCGTCAATCTGGTCTCGATGCGCTCACATTCATAGAAGTCTTCGAACTTCTGATCGAACGCGAAAGCGCGTTTAGGCCCAAAGCCATCTCCGAAAAGGGGGCAATCGGCCTCGGACAGCTAATGCCTGACACCGCTAAAGATATGGGGGTCAAAGATCCGCTAGATCCGCATCAAAACCTTATCGGATCAGCAAAATATTTCACGATGCAGCTTAAGCGTTTTGAAAAACTGGAACTTGCTCTTGCTGCCTATAACGCCGGTCCCGAACGGGTGAAGCAATATGGTGGCATACCGCCGTTCAAAGAAACGCAAACCTATGTCGAATGGATTTTAGCCAGAGCCGGCCTGGATAAAAACGAACAACCGGCGAGCAATTCTGCTGCAACCCTCATCCTAAAAAAATCAAAAGAAGCGCCCCTCAAAGGAGAAGTATCCGTATGGGAATTTTAAAGTCACTTTCAAAGCTGAGCTTGTTTTCAGCCATAGGTGTTTTCGTGTTTGTGGCTCCCGCTTATGCGCAAGACCTGTCACCCATCACAACTATGCTGACCGCCATCGGAACAGCGCTGACCGGACCCGTTGGCCGAGCCCTCGGTCTCGTCGCGCTCGCCGCCGTTGGAATTCTGTTCATGATGGGACGCATGAACTGGCTCTATGCCGGATCCGTCATTGTTGGATTGGTCATCCTTTTTGGTGCCGCGACAATTCTGGCTGGCTTCTAAACAAACTTTAAATAAGGACTTAGGAACAAAAGTGGCTACTCCTCTTTTCAAAGGACTGACGAGACCTGTCTCACTCATGGGACTACCCATGACCTATTTCATCATATTGATGTTCGTGGTCGTGGGTGGCTTCATAGCCACGCTATCCCTCATCTATTTTGGCGTAAGCGCCATCGTCGGTTATATAGCCCTACGCATTCTTGCTGCCTTTGATCCTCGCATTTTCGATGTCATTTTTACAGTGCTGCGCGTCACGCCGCTCACCGCATCATGGCTGAAAGGCAAAGGTGTCATCTATGGTGCTTGATAGTCGCCTTACCCTTTCAGAGAAGTTGGTCGAGGACACCACGCGTGAAGCAGAAGAACTTCTTGCGCGGGGCCTGCCCTACATAACTGCAATTGATGATCAGACACTTCTTTTGCGTGATGGTGATGTCATGGCGTCCTTTGCCGTTGATGGTATCAGCGCATCAACGAGCGATGAAACATCTGTCGATGAGATTTCACTCGCATTGTCAGCTTTAGTGTCTCAGCAGATGCCTGATGTCGGTTTTACCATTCATCGCATATCTACAAAAACGCAACCAAGGCTTGATGAGGTCTCACCGGCAAATCCATTTGCATGCGCTGTCGATGAACGCTGGCAGGATTTTATAGGCGCTTCGGGCCTTAGACATCGCACAACACTCGTCTCCATCACAATCAGACCATCTAAAGTCATTGGGCTATGGGCAAAACTGTCAGGCGGGAAACGGCAGAATGAAGAGAACCTTCAAAAGAGAGTTGTTCGACTAAACCAAATTATCTCCGGTTTTATCGAGACATTGGGCAATACGGCACCGCGGCGAATGACTGTATCAGGCGGGGAGTGGCTAGGACTTCTGCGAGCAACAATTTCAGGTGGATTTGTCCCGATTGCGCCCGGCCGCAACTTTATCCCGATCAATGATTTAATAGCCAATGCGCCAGTCTTTTTCTTTGGCGATACATTCACTGTCTTTGGTTCCCATTCCGGCAGCACAAAATATGGGGCGATCATCACCCTCAAAGATTATCCCTCTGCCACCTACGCTGGCATTCTCGACAATCTTGATTTGGCCGTCGATATGGTTGTCACAAACACATTCACGCCCAGTGACCGCATCGAAGCTCTTCAAAAAATCCAGCGCGTCTCAAGACAAATGGCGGCAGCAGAAGATGCTGCTCGTTCGCTTCAAATACAATTGGAAGAAGCCGCCGATGATCAGGCATCAGGTCGGGTGGCCTTTGGCAATCATCATTGCACCATCGCAGTCTTTGCCGACTCCGAAGATCAACTCGATGATACACTGGGTACGATCACACGGGCTATCACGAGCATCGGCGGCGCTATGATCCGTGAGAACTTCGCAGCACGAGCAGCCTTCTTTGCCCAACATCCCGGCAATTATTCTTTTCGCACGCGCGCCTCAATGATCTCTTCGCAAAATTTTGCAGAATTAGGCGCACTTCACGGCGCATCACGGGGGCGGCCAAAAGCTCTTTCACCATGGGGAGAAGCGATTTCTATTTTGCCAACCGGCAATGGTGAACCTTATCGTTTCAACTTTCACCTCGCCGGACGCAAAGACGAACGAACAGTCGGCCATTCTCTCGTTCTCGGACAAACCGGTTCAGGTAAAACTTTGGGAACTGCATTTCTGTTGTCTCAAGCTGTTCGGCTCAATCCGCGCATCATTGTCTTCGACAAAGATCAAGGTTTTGAGATGCCCATTCGGGCCCTTGGCGGTGAATATTCCGCCGTCAAAATGGGAGACAAAACCGGCTTCAATCCCTTTGAAGCAGAATCCGACGAACGCGGCGCTGCATGGCTGACGGACTGGCTTGAAGCCATGTTAAAGCCCAAAGATGGTGAGCTAACGCCCATACAAATAGAGGCACTGGCAAAAGCAACACGGGATAATATGAAGGCCGCCAAGAACCTTCAAACGATCACCCATTTTAGATCGCAACTGCGCGCTGTCGACGACAAAAAAGATCTCCACACACGCTTAGGGCGTTGGGACAAAGGCGGACAATTTGATTGGCTCTTCAACGGTGAAGGCAAAGACAATCTCAACTTTGACAATGACATCGTAGGTTTTGATCTAACCGAAATCTTTGACAATGATGACGTTCGTACCGCGTGGCTCTCATATGTCTTTCGGCGCATTGAGCGCACCGTCGAAGATGAGCGACCGACGCTTCTAGTGATGGATGAAGCGTGGAAGCTCCTTGATGACTCCTATTTCCAATCCCGTTTAAAAGACTGGATGCTCACAATGCGCAAAAAGAATGTGGCGGTGATTCTATTGACGCAAAGGGTCTCTCACATCTCCGAAAGTGCAGCAGGCGGCGCGATCATCGAAAGTGTCACAACCAAACTGATCTATCCATCCAATCGCAACACGCAAGAAGAACTCGCCCCACTTAACTTATCGGATCGCGAGCGCGATTTTCTCACCCAATCAAACATCGGTCACCGCCTGGCACTGATGCAATCCGGTGATGACAGCACAATCATAGACATGGATCTCCACGCCCTTGGATCGCTCTTGTCAGTCCTTGGCGGCGGTAAGGGCGAACACACAGCTGCCGGTTGGAGAGACAATCCTGAATTCTGGAAGGAATAACCACAATGTTGAGAGTATCACTTTTCCTAATCACAGCCCTGGCCCTGTCGAGCTGTGCCTCTATCCCAACTGAATACACATCGCCATGTGCGTGTCTCTATGAGCCGATCAATGAAGAAGAAAACGAAAAGGCAAAGGTATGAAAAAGTTTCTAGCAACAACAGGCTTGGTTTTATCCCTCACCTGTTTTCCGATGAGCAGCGTTTATTCGCAAGGCATCCCTGTGATCGACACCTCTCAGATCGCTCAAGTCATCGCCACGCTGCAGCAGCAAATCAAGGACTATGAGCAACAGCTCAAACAGCTGACGACCCTCAATGACCAGTTCACGAATATGCAACAGCGCCTTCAGGCGATGACAGGTGCAAAAGGTATTTCAAGCATCTTGAATGGTGCTGCCGATAAGACCGCACGCAAAGCAGCAACGGATCTGAAATCCATCATCGATGGAGCCATAAGCGGGAACGCAATTGCCGGCAATGTTGGCGATATGAACTCTATTATCTCCGACCTAAGATCACGATTTAAGCTCGACGATCTGGCCAACTTCAACACGTCAGATATCGCATCAAATAAAGCGATTGCGTCTTTGGCCGGGTCTGGACTTGCCGCTGTCGCAACGGCTGATGACAGCTACAAAAGAGCCGATGCTGCAGTGGGAAGGGTCACCGAGCTCGTCGATCAAATTGATAGCACAGTTGATCTAAAGGCGAGCGTCGACTTCAACACGCGCGTCAATGCCGAAGTCGCCTTTCTCCTTCTGGAACTCATTCGCGTCCAATCTGCACAAACCAATGCAGCAGGGATGCAAGCGTTGCATCGAGCGCGCGATGGGCAGGCATCTCGGAATTTTATGAAAACGGGGGACAGCAATTGATCAAGCAACTCTCCATTCCACTAATCGCCGCGATCGTTTTAAGCGCATCCCATCCAGCCTTGGCTGATCACGGTGATAACTTTCACTGTGAGCGCATGCCGTTTCTGAGCGATCGTGCACAGGAAGCGACGAACAAATTGGCTCACAACAATGGCATGCGCAAAATAGTTCAATTCTATGCGTGGGATTGGGAAAACGAAGAGATGCGCCGAATTTGTGATGCGGGAGCGGCGGGCAAACCTGTCCAAACTTCATGCCTGGAAGGCAAAAGAGATTGGGATGCCATTGCGGCAAAAATTCCAGACGGCCTTGCTGGGAAAAGCAACAAACAGCTTCGTCCCTTTATGCTGGAACTTGCCGAGCGCGGTTACCACACAACTGATCGTAAAAAAGTCATGAGCTATTGCGCCAATCTTGGTGTCGTCGATAGCGCGTTTAAGTAAGAAGGACAGGCGCGATGGCAAGCTATATAGCAGACACACTAAATGCCATAGACACGGCAATTGCTGGATATGCGCAATCTGTGTTCACCGGGTTTGCAGGCCCCGTCACCACAATGATCCAAGCTGGTGGACTGGTCGGTCTCGCACTTGTTGCCGCCAATGCTCTGTTCCAATTCGTTCCTATCCGTATGTCGAGCTATGTCACATGGGGAGTTCGATATGTTTTGGTGTTGTCGATCGCGACGACATGGTCTCAATTCCAACCGATATACGACATACTCACCAATGTTCCCGGCAATATCGGTGCCGAACTTATTACCGCAACAAGCGCTCCAAACCTCAATAGTGCGCTTGATCAGATGGTGACGGAGATTTTCAATTTCTCAGATCGCGCCAATGAACAAAGCGGTTGGCTCGGGATTAGTCTAACCGCCGTGGTCCTCATAGTGCTCGGCGCTCTTATGGCTTGTGTGGCCATATTGGTATCGGCTTTGGCCAAGGTCGGATTGGCCATGTCGATCTCATTTGCGCCGATTTTTATTGCCTGCCTGCTATTCTCAGCAACCAGAAGCCTATTTGAATCGTGGACCCGTTTCACCATTGGGTTTGCACTTATTCCGCTTGTTCTCGCGGGCGTTATGGGCGCTGTCATTGGTGTCGGACAGGGTTTGGTATCCGGCGTCCAAAATGCTTCGGAAATGTCTCAAGCAGCTGGCTTCATCATCGTCATCTTTGCCGCGATCTTCATGATGTTCAATATCCCATCTCTCGTCACTGGGCTTGCGGGAACGATCGTAACCACTGGCACAGGTGTTGCAGAAGCACGTGCTGCTGGCCGCATGGCCCGCGACACCGCGACCGCGCCTGTGCGAACCGCTTATAGCGGCGTTGCCCGTCACGATGCCGGCCGGCAAGCAGCAGATAATATCCGTGACAATGGCGGAGGACGTATCGCGCAAACAGCCGCCTATGTCACTCAAGCTGCGCGCATGAGTAGAGACCGTCAGCGCTTTAGCGACCCATCCTTTTTGCAACGAACAGGTAACTCGGGATCGGGCGACAGAAAAGCTGTTCAAATGGACGCTATGAAATCCGGCGCCGCAGACAGGCAATCTAAAGCAAATGACACGGCTACGACCCAAACGGGTCTCGATGGTGGGCGCAAAATATGAAAACTCAAAAACAAGAAACTTGGTATCACCAATGAGCACTAGATCCGCTGAACACACAGCACACAGCTTTGAAGACGAAGTGTTCTTTCAACTGCGCTCACAAAGAAACCGTTGGATGATTGTGGCTATCATCTCGTTAGCTATGGCCGTTGCTTCGATGGGTGTTGTGTTTGCACTTTTGCCTCTCAAAGAGATCAAGCCTTATGTCGTGATGGTTGATAAAACGACAGGCGCTGCGGAGAAGATCGTGCAGGTCAGACCGGTCAGCCTGTCTGAACAAGAGGCGGTCCGACAAGCCAATCTGGTCAGCTACGTTTCTGACCGTGAGACTTATGATGTCTCTGATAACGAAACTAGAATTCCTGATGTTCTTACGCGCTCAGAAGGACAAGCGAAATCGGCACTGATTTCACTGTGGACCCGCGGTGCAGAAAATTATCCGCCGGAAATATATTCAGATCGATCCCGTGTTCGGGTGACAATCATATCGATCACATTGCTTACAACAACGACCGCGCAAGTGCGGTTTCGCAAAACCCTCGAAACCGAAGGTGAAAATCCCATCGAACGCGACTTCGTCGCGACCGTGGGTTTTGTCTTCAAACCAAAAGTAGAACGAAATCTACAAAGCGTTTGGGCTAACCCTCTGGGCTTTTTGGTGACCAATTACCGGGTTGACGCGGAAACATTATCCAACAGGAAGGCAACACAATGAGATACAAACTATTGACCGCGATTTTATTGTCAGCACTTGCGCTGCCAATATCAGCCTTTGCCGAACAAAGGCCAACACCGCTGCCAGCGGACGGACGGATCAAACAATTCGTCTACAATGAGAACACCGTCTATCGCCTGGACATGCACACCAACTTCATTTCAACAGTCCAATTCGGCAAAAGTGAAGTCGTTGAGAGCATACAGGTTGGCGACAGCGCATCTTGGCAAATCATCCGTCTCAAACGAGGCGATGTGATTTCCATCAAACCGCTGAACAATGACGCCATCACCAACATGACCGTCTACACTGATCGCAGAGTTTATTCATTTGAACTACGCGCGCATCGCGGTGCTGCTGGGCACCACAAAAATCATAACTTTAGAACCACTTTTAAATACCCAACTGCAGTCGTGTCCGAATATTCCGGCTCTCAAAGCAAACGAGGCCGCAATTTTGATTATCGATTGGCTGGAAAATCTACTTTTGCACCCATTGAAGTGTTCGATAATGGAAAGCAAACATTCTTCACATTCCCTGATGCCGGACCTTTGCCTGCAATCTTTCGAGTCGGAAAAGGCGGCAAGGAATACATCGTCAATTCCAGAACATCCGGACGTCAGATCATCGTTGATGGCGTGAATGAATTATGGACTGTCCGCATTGGCAAAGAAGCAATCTGCGTTGCCAATGGACCTGTGCGCGTTCGAAATATTTTGGGGTAAAACATGGCCGATGATCCAATTGAAATCGATGGTTCAACCGACAATGAAAGCCTGAGAGCAAGACGTGAACGTATGTCCGGGCGATCTGGTCGTAGCTCCTCACCAGTCGCCATTGTCGTATTCCTTTTGGTCATTGCTCTCTTGGCCATGGTCTTGATTTTTCCTGAAGAGGCGAAACAGCTATTTGGTTTTGGAACTTCAACTTCGGAAGATATTCAACAAAGCTCGCAGATCGACAACAGTGGCATCTCAACTGAAATTGTCCGCGAGCCAAGCATCGAATTTGAAAGATCAACGCCGGAGCCCATCGTCATTCCAACAGCGCCGAAGACGGCTGCATTGGATCCAGAAGCTGCTGCACGTATTGCGGCGCTAGAGAAAGCACTTCAGGATTTTGCAAATCGGCCACCACCAGATGCAGGTCCAACGAGCCAAGACATCAAAAAACTACTTGATCAACAAGCCAAGGCTTTGCGCGATGAAGCCGATCGCCGAGAGCAAATGTTACAAGCGCAACTCGCATCATTGCGTGCGCAATCGCAGGTTCCAACTGGTCTTACAGCAGAACAATTAGCCGAACAGGAACGCTTGAGATTGGAAGCAGAAGAAAAAGCACGCCTAAAACAACTGTTGGCAGATCGGAAGGCCAAAAGGGATGCAGAACTCTTGGAACGCATGGTTTCAGATGGCAATGTGTTCGACGAAACAGAAGAAGGCAAAACGACCTCCGGCACTAAGGAAGATGAGACAGGCGTTCGTGAACTCAGTGAGAATGAGAGTTTCCTAAAAGCTGCCTCAAACTCAACCTTCAATACATCCAAGGCCACGGACCTCGGTGACATCTCCAAGAAGATTGTCCAAGGCACCATCATTTCAGCCGTTTTAGAAACCGCGATCAACACAGAACTCCCAGGTAACATTCGGGCTCAGGTCACAAACCCTGTCTACTCATTCGATGGTCAATCCATCCTCATGTCTGCCGGCACACGTCTAATCGGTACCTACAATTCCAAAGTCTCAATTGCTCAAAAGCGCGTTCTGATCGCTTGGAACAGAGCGATTACGCCAGAAGGTAAATCGGTCAAACTGGCAGCGACCGGAGTCGATCGCCTCGGACGCGGTGGCCAAGCTGGCAATGTCGATAGCAGATTTGGACAGCGGTTCGGAACGGCGCTTCTCATCACGAGCATCAGCGCCATCCCTTCTTTTTTGGCCAATGACGATGCGACAGGGAATAGCGCAACCCAAGCAGCAACAGGTGTTGCGCAGGATTCATCTGATGATCTGAAAGAGACAACAGAGGATGTGTTGGAAGACTATCTGAAACTGCCCCCAATCATCAGAATACCGCAAGGCACGCAAATGAATGTTCTGGTCAACCAAGATTTGGATTTCACTTGAACCGCGATGTAAATTCCTATGCCGAACAGGGATTAAAACCACTCGAAGACCTTCTGACATCAGATGATATCAACGAAGTCGTCATCAACCCAGATGGACGCATCTTTGTGGAGGATGCCGATGCAACCTTTATGCGTGAAATTGTTAATACCGATTTCTCTGAACATGAGATATTGTCATTGGGCAACAATCTTGCAGGTGAGACCGGTAACGCACTAGGTGAGGAACATCCCATCGTTTCTGGACGGGTCCATGTTTTTGGCAGCGATGTAAGGGTACAAGTTGTCGTACCGCCTGCGGTTGAGAAAGGCGTGTCCTTGTCGATACGGAAATACATCTCAAGAGTATTGGACGCCGAAGAGATCAACTTCGTCTTGGGCGAAGCTATCAACGTCGATGACAATAGAAGCGAACACCAAAAGAAAATTGCAGACCTGATTGTAAAGGGCCAATTGTCAGATCTTTTAAAAATGGCAATCAAAGATCGCCTCAACATTCTCATTTCAGGCGGAACATCATCAGGCAAGACAACAATTGCTCGAGCTCTTTTATCGATGTGCCATGAGCATGAACGATTGGTCACAATCGAGGATGCGGTTGAATTAAGACCCACTCACCGTAATTGCGTTGCACTCATTGCAAGCCGCCGTGATGGATCAGATCGTTCAACGGCCAAGCTTCTCGAAAGCAGCCTCAGAATGAGACCGGATAGATTGATCGTTGGCGAATTGCGTGGTGCTGAAGCTTATAATTTTTTAGAAGCAATCAACACAGGCCATCCCGGCTCCATATCAACAGTTCACGCAGACAGTCCAAAGCTTGCACTTGAACGACTAGCGCTGATGGTCATGCAGACAGGTGTCCGACTAACAAGACAAGATGTGGTCGACTACGCCTCTTCAACAATTGATATGATCATACAAGTTGGTCGCCGCGATGGTAAACGCGGCGTCCTGGAAATCTATCTGCCTGAGAACGCCCTATGATAAAATTGACCGGTCATGCGTGACTGGCATTTCAATCAGATGTTGGAAAACTTGATTGCGGTGTAAGGCACTGCGATAGGCGCCATCATGTTTCATCAAATAGCGATGTGCTGCCCCCTGCTTCCACCACGGGATGACGGGATAAAGATGATGCAAGGCATGCCATGCATCACCGGCTGGATGAAGCAACAAATGGTCCATGAGACCCAGATTGTTGAAGGTCGTATCCTTTACATTATTGGCGCGCTCATAATCATGTTCCGAAAACTCCGCTATGCTGCGCAAAAAAGGCAAAACAACAAACATACAAATCAGCCAGGATAGCAAAACGACTGCTGCGGTTTGCCAATCCCATGTGAGATAGATCGTGATTGAAACCAGCCCATGCCAAATTGTAAAGATCGCCAGTTGACGGTGACTGGTTTTGACCTCCCGATAGAACTCTCGCACGTAAAGCGGCATCCATCGAAAGATAGCAATAATTAGTTTGCGGCTATTGTTCAAATCTCCGCAGTTAACGCCCATCGCCTCAAACCGCGCTCTACACGGATCATCATGTGAGCCATAATCTCCATGATGCAACGAATGAAATTTGCGGTATTGAGCTACGTCTTGAAGCATAGGCCAAGCTGCCAGACAATTGGTCATCAAATCATTGAGGGGTCGATTTCGGCAGAAATTACTGTGGCTCCCAAAATGAACAATATTTTCCAATGCGCGCATTTGGCGAACGACAAAAACTAGCCCGATGAGCCAGAACGTCAGCACAAGAATACTGTTGGTATCTGTAACTGAGAGCTTGGCGAGATAGATCAACGTCAAATAGATTGAAGTGATGTAGACCGATGTCGCCGCCAATCCCTTCAAAAACGATTTTTCAAAAAACAGATTTCGAAACTCAGTCTTCTGCTGCTTTGATAACTCGGTGCTATAGCCGAGTTCATATTCCGGTGTGTGTTTTATCATGGTGGGTTTCCAAAGTAAGTAAGAAAACCTTCACGACAAAAACAACATGTTATGTTGCAAACAAGGTTTTTTTACTTATCAATTAACAATGCTAATGTCGCTTTAGAAGAATTAGTGAATACAAATTCTGGCTGAAACGACATAATGCTAAAGGCACTTAAGGAGATAAGCTTATGCAGGATTACGCCCAGTTGGAGGCGCTTCTGGCTGTCGAAAGAGAAGGCAGCATAGACGCAGCAGCGCGCGCCATGGGCATGACATCTTCTGCGGTTTCTCAGCGCATAAAATCACTTGAAGAACGTATCGGTGCAGTCGTGTTAAAACGCATAAGTCCCGTTGAACCCAATGAATTCGGTGCTGCACTTTGCAGGCACACAGAGGCTGTTGGGATGATGGAAGAAAACCTCATCAAAAGCTTTGCTTTCCAGTTTTCGAAAATGAAGAAGACCAATCAGATCATAAAAATCTTGGTCAATGATGATAGCTTATCAAGCTGGTTCATGGACGTCTTGCACGCACAAGCCAAAGGCAATGATCAGTTCCTCTTTGAAATCTCAATCCAAGATCAAGATCATTCCTTTGAACAAATGAGACAGGGTCTGGCAAATGTTGCCATTTCAAATACGAAACTAGCGGTCCAAGGCTTCAAAAGCAGATATTTGGGAAGCCATGTCTATCGGGCAACCGCAAGTCCGGCTTTTGTGAAGCGACATTTCCCTGATGGAATTACCGAAGAGTGCCTAAAAACTGCACCATCTTTGCGCTACAGTCCTATGGATGACCTGCAGCATCAATGGATTGCAAAACACATCAAAGCAGAAGTGCCGCTGATCTGTCATACCATACCGTCGTCCCATGGATTTGTGTCAGCCTGTTTACGCGACATTGGATGGGGCATGAACCCGGCAAATATGGTCGACGCATATATCAAATCTGGTGAACTCGTCGAATTGATCCCTGATGCTCCGCTCCTCAAGCCCCTTTATTGGCATTGCTCGCGCCATGTATCGGAAGCCATTAAGGACATTACTGACAATGTGTTGACGGCCGCCAATGATCACCTTTGCCAGAATGATCCACCAGCTCACGTTATGTGTAATCGCACGTAATTAATATGATTATTGCTGCACTCTCGCCTTTGCTCGCCGGATTTGGTCTGGGGGCAAGCCTTATCATTGCAATCGGTGCCCAAAACGCTTTCATTCTCAGGCAAGGCTTACTGCGAACGAACGTATTCATACTGTGCCTAATCTGCGCCGTCTCTGATGCCGCCCTGATTGCCTTGGGTGTTGGTGGATTTGCCACACTCATTCAATCCATGCCGCGTTTGATCGCAATCGTGACAATTGGTGGAGCACTGTTTTTATTTATCTATGGCGCTCTAGCGTTCAAACGCGCGCTTGAGCCACAAACGATGACCGCAGCCAGTGGCCAATCAGGCACTTTAAAGTCTGCGATTGCAACTTGTCTTGCTCTGACTTTTCTCAATCCGCACGTTTATCTCGATACAGTTATTTTGCTTGGCGGTATTTCCTCACAATATGTAGGCAATGACCGAATTTTCTTTGCCTTTGGTGCGATGCTGGCGTCCTTTGTTTGGTTTTTCAGTCTTGGCTATGGTGCAAGGGCTCTGACCAAAGTGTTTGAACAATCACTTGCCTGGCGCATCCTCGATATTCTTATCGGGATCGTCATGTGGATGATTGCTGCAACTTTCGCATCTGCTCTCTTCTAAAAGGCTCAATTCTACTTAATCGGGTTTAGCATTAAGCGGTCGTCATTGACCGAATTGGTCTTACGGGTCTCCTCGTGGTGAGCTAGAATTTTTCACGAATAAGATGGAATTGAACGGATCATTCGGGAGAACAGACTTGGCAATCCGGTTTGAAAAACTGTTCAAATTGACCGGTTGGGCCACGCTAACAATAATCATATCGGTCGTCACAACGCTTACGACACTCGCAGTCAACGATGCCTTTTATGCCGGTGGCAAAGCAGTCGCAATTTCGACGGATATTGGGACGACGAGCAGTCCAACAGCGTCGCTCAATTGCGGTGATCTCGTTTATTCGCCAGTGCAAAACTCTTGCGTGGAAAAGGCCGTTTTCAACGATGAAATGCAACGGCTCTTTGTAGCACTCGGGATCGATCCATCGATCTATCAAGACCAATAAATAGCCAGTTTTATAAGAGGTAATCCCGCATGACGAAATTAAAGACCGTTCTTCGCTCATCGTTATTTACATTGGCAGCAGCCGGTGTCGGTTTATCAGCACAAACCGATAAAGCCCATGCCTATGACATGGATTGCAAAGTCATCTTGTGTATTGCAGGCGGTTTTCCTGCAAGCTGTAGTGATGCTTACGCGTATATGATCAAACGTATAACGCGTTTTCCAAGCCCCCTTCCGCCATTTGGATTTTGCGCCATGTCAGATGGTTCAGAATATAAAGCCCATGATGTGAACTATTCATTTGTCCATCAAGGACCAGAGAGTTTTGAATGCCCGGAGGGTAAAAAATTGAATTATCGCCGCGAAGAAAGCGATAGCGGAAATGTCTCCGAATATGGTTTCTGCTACTCCCATTCGACTTGGGAGCGCGATGGCTGGGGAAGTGATTCAAACTACCGTCTGGTATTCCACAATCGTTCGGCAGCCAAGCGGATCAATTTCAAACTCAATATCGTGATCGAACCTGGCACAAATTATGAATATCGATCACCTCTTTTTCACATCAATTATCACACTGGATATGTCTCTCAACGACCACTTTGATGTCACGCATTTTGATCATCTTATTGCTGGTAGCAATCCTCCCCGCCCACACTGCCGCTCAAATGACTTTTGATGGCGGTGTGGGCAATTGCTTTCCGCCAGATGATCCCTATCCATACAAATTGGCCAAAGCCGATCCGCTCTATGAAACCTCTCGCGACGAGCACCAGCGACACCTTGAGGACATGGAAAAATATGTAAATTGTTTGGATCGCGAGCGCAGTGTAGCCCTCAGTCAATTCAGAGCATCCTATAATCTGTTTAAGAAAAATTTTGGCAAAGACGCAGTTTTTAAATATGGTCCAGATCGTACTGAATGAGAATCTGACGCGCCCTGAAGCGCCCAAATAAGAGCAGGCAAAAAGCTTCTATAGAGCGGCTATATACCGATGAAGACTAATTTTGGTCTGGCGTTTGAAACGGCGCGTCAGATGGGCGCGATCAGCTCAGCCCCCTTGGCTTTGCTGCTGTTGACCTCGCGGCCGACCCGGTAGCTTACAAGCTCTGATCCACGATCGTTTGTCAGCAATGAATGTGCACTTTCAACATCCTTACTCTTATCAAGCCATTCACTCCATGCTGTCTCTTTCAAGATGATTGGCATTCTATCATGCAAATGAGAAATTGCTGCGTCAGCCTCGCTGGTCAAAATAGTGCAGGAAGTGATGTCCAAATTGCTGTTGGTTGCCCAAAGGCCAGCAAAGAAAAATGGCTCCCGATCCGGCAAAGAAATGTAGTGCGGATCCTTCTTGCCATCCTCGCTAACGGTCCATTCATAGTAGGCGGTCGCCGGTATCAAACAGCGCTTTGATTTGAAGGCTTCTCTGAACGAAGATTTTTCGTGCGCGGTTTCTGACCGCGCATTGAACATCGGGTATTTCGGGATCTCTTTCGCCCAAAACGGAACAAGCCACCATCGACCATCTTTTACAACGATGTCATTTTCGTCCTGGCAGACAAATCCAACATGCTGGGTTGGCGCTACATTGTAACGTGGTGGATCATTGCGGCCTCGAGCGTCCGAAGGGATTATACCAAGGGCGGCATGATAGTCAGCCCAAGAATATTCAATCGTAAAACGTCCGCACATGGATGGCCCTCACTCTGGTTGATTGTCTGCGCCAACAAAGACAAGCATCGCATTAAACTCACCAGCATCTGCATGCCGCAAGGCAGCAATGTAAGCATTGCGACGCTCATTGTTCACCTGCAGATCAACACCACCTTCCCAATCGATACGAGGGTGATCGAAATAGTCCTTCAAATAAAGATCAGCAGCGATGCGGGCATGGCGACCATTGCCGTTTGGAAATGGATGGATTTCAACCATGCGATGATGAAACCTTGCCGCAGCTTCAAGCGGTGGGAATACTTTTTCCTCTGCCCAGAATTTTGCATTCCCAAGCAGAGCACGCAGCTGTACAGATATTGCCGGCGGTTCAATGCCAATATTCATCTCACGTTGTCTAAACGTCCCAGCCCAGTCCCAGACATCGCCAAACAATCGCCGATGCAAATTGCGGATGAACTGATCGTCGCAAATATCGCCCCGTCTGCGTCCGGACAACCACAACAAACCTTGTTGGATATTGGCCTGCTCTAACTCGTCCAATTCTCCGCGCGTGGTGATGTGCTTGAACTTAAGGCCGTGAATTTCGTCAGGACCAAGCGGTGTTGCTCCATCTGGTTCTTCAAACATCAGCGCTCATCCCAAAAATGAGAAGGAGGGTTGCGTTCTAACTCATCGGCAAGACGCATAATCTCGGCCTCATTGGCTTCATCGCTCAAAGCTTGGCTCTCTAAAGCCATATGTGTGTGCGCAGTGCCAATAAGCGCCGTGGCCTTCTTTATGGCTTGTTGACGTACGAGCTGCGCAACAGTGCCACTCTTCGATGGTCCGCTGTTTTGTTCATCCCGCTCAGGGTTCGGCACGATCGCATAGACAAGCTTGCCGCCCATAGAAGCTGCATATTTCTCCAGCTGTTTGATTGTGATCTCACCTGCCTGTTCCTTGCGCTCCGCCTGATAGACAGCAGCCTTTGTCACCCCTGCCCGTTTTGCCATTTGAGGACCGGACATACCAAGCGCTTTGCGCATAGTGGCCAGCCAGCCTTCTTTCGGCTGACGGTGGTCCTGATAACGAACGCTAACGCCGTCGATGATCCGGCTATAAATGCGTTTTGCTGTTTGTTTTACACTCATGGGTATATCAATCGATATTCAATTAGGCTTGTTCAGAGTATTTATAGATATACGAATAATAGTAAAAAGTCAACATATAGATATTCTGATATGAAAAGAAAGAGATGGACGCATCGGCATTCTGCCGACCAGGCTCTTCTCGTCGGTGACAGCACCCCTCCTCACAAAGCCAGTAAGCTGTGCCAGCTCCCAGTCTTTGCCCATGAAGGGAAACAATCCTTTGCGCAGGAGCAAAATTGGAAACAACATACAATACGCAGACAATTCGAAGCCACAGAACAGGTCATCAGCCGATGAGGTTCAAATGGCAGCTGGCGGTGAAAAAATAGAGGAAGAGAAAAGGGAGCCCGGGTGCCGGGCTTTGAAGGATTAGAGAGAGTCTGATCCGGGTCCGGTCCAACCGAAAGGGCCAAAACCATGGCTAACCCAAAATCCAAACCTTCAACTCCTGCCAGAAACAAGAAGCAACAACTTGCGGAGCAAACTGCAAGCAAGGCCACAAATGATCTGAAATCAGTCTCATCGCAGGTCATCCAAATCCCGCTCAACAAATTGGCGCTCAGCCCGAAAAACGTGCGCAAAGTCAAACCAAGCGAAACCGATGATGCAGAGCTCAAAGCATCCATCTTTGAGAACGGCGTCAAACAAAACCTTGCCGGATATGAAGATGGCGAGGGTGGTTTTCTGATCGATGCTGGCGGCCGTCGTCTCAAAGCCCTGCAGGAACTGGCTGCTGAAGGCAAAATCGCAAAAGATCAGATGATCAATTGTCTGATCGAAGATGAGCAAGAGGCCACCCTCACCTCAACGATCGAAAACATCCAACGCGCTGCCATGCATCCTGCAGATCAATTTGAAGCGTTCAATCAAATGATCATCGAAGGGCGCAGCGAAGATGAAATCGCAATTAAGTTTGGTGTCTCAGTCGATCTCGTGCGCCGGCGCTTAAAGCTTGCGCGCGTTGCACCGGAAATTTTGGATCAATTTCGCGAGGACGAACTCACACTCGAATCTGTCATGGCGTTCACTCTCTCCGATAATCACGATCGTCAAATAACCGTCTGGAATGCTGTCAAAGAAGGCTATTCCATACATCCGCATTCTATCAAACGCCTTCTCACTGAAACAGGCTATTCGGCCGCCTCCAAACTAGGGCGCTTCGTCGGCGTTGAAGCCTATGAAAAAGCAGGTGGCTCAGTCATAACCGATCTTTTCAGCGAGAGCGACAACACCCATCTGGAAAACCCCGAGCTGCTGGAACGATTGGCAATCGAGAAACTCCAAGAAGCTTCAACGGCCTATGTCGGAGATTGGAAATGGGTCGATGTTCATCTGGAGCTTGAGCACGGTTCCTTTCGTTCCTTTGGTCGCATTGAACCAGAAGAATGCGAGCCGGATCCAAAATTGGCAAAGGAGATCGAAACCCTCAATGCCCGCCAAGACGAACTCTATGAAATCAGCGAGGACGGAGATTGGACACAAGAACAACGCAAAGAATATTATGCGATCGATCCGCGGATCACGCAGATTGAGACTGAGATCGAAAACGCCCGCCCTTACCGGCCAGAAGACCGCGCCATAGCCGGCGTTGTCATTTCGCTTGATCATCGCGGCGAACTCAATGTTGAGAAGGGCCTCGTGCGTCCCGAAGACATTCCAGCACCTGCTCCAGAAGCAGACCATCATGGGGAAGGTGAAGGATCTCCACAAGCTGCGCCGCAGGTGACGGCGCCGACATCGTCCACACCCGTGCCAGTTTCAGACCCTGCTGCGGCCTTGCGCAAAGCAGAAGGAATATCTGCCAGCCTGGCCGATGATCTGCGCACCACGCGTCATCACATTCTTCAGGCTCATCTGGCCGCTGACCATGATGTTGCCTATGACGCGATGCTCTACACTTTATGCCAGCGAGCGCTGCACGGGCCTCATGGTCGGGATATCCTCGATATTTCTATCCGTCCCTATTATGCCAGCAACCGCGATGAATTGGTCGCCGACAGTGTTGCAGAAAAAATGCTGGAGGCATTGAAAAATGATCTGGTCACCGATTGGATGAAGCTACACGCACCAGATGACTTCCAAGTGATGTCAGCCTTACCCATGGATGACAAACAAGCGCTCTTTGCATGGGCAACAGCGCATGCGCTCAAAGCCCAGATGGCATCAGACAATCATCCGTCAAAGGCCATTGAGGAAATCGGAACACGCCTCGATGTGGATGTCGCCGCCTGTTGGAGACCGACAGCATCCAAATATTGGAGCCGGGTCAACAAAGCGCATGCTGTCAAAGTCTCCAAAGAACTTATCGGGGATGAGTTCGCTGAAGATCGCAACCGGGAACGCAAAGGCGATCTTGCAACAGCGATGGAGCGCGCTTTTGCAGAAAACGCAGGCGAAGCCGAGGGTTTTGATGCTGCCACAGCCGGCAAAACGACGCGTTGGCTGCCAGACGGAATGGCGTTCGAACAAGCCTATTACGGTGAAGCTGTCAGCGATGATGATACGGGCAAGACTGCTACAAATCAGTCTGCAGACAGCAACGAAGACCTGCCAGCCTTTCTGGCAACGGAAGACGCTGCATAGCATCCCAATTAGATGACACATCGGATCGCTCTCTTCTGAGGGCGGTCCTTTCCCTCTGACGAGTTCCTACAGCCGAACATCTTCAGCTGGCTCGTTACGGAGAACTAAAATGGCAAAACCAGTTGATTATAAAGTCACCCTACATCCCGCACACCGCGAAGGTGGATTTGTGACGACTACCGTCGATATTTTCGGCGGCACTTATCCTGAGAAAACCATCACAGCGGCCGGTATGGAAGATCTAATTTGTCAGGTCGCGCAATTTGCCAATGACCATGGTGAGGGATGCAGCGCATTCGTTAAATGCTTGGCACCGCGCAAGCCTCCCGGCTTCAAGCGCGCAACCTCCGCACTCTATTTCAACTTGCAAGAAAAGCCACTCGGCACAGCGTCCGCAATATAATCTCAATAACCATTTGCAAAGAAATCCGTTGGAGAAATCCAGCGGGTTTTTTGCGTATCAGCAAAGGACAAAATTTTATGTACGATCCAGTTTACGAAGAAATACACAAAGGCCATCTGATTAAAATCCATCATGACCCGGATCCAGAAAGTCCCCGTTCATGGGATAATCTTGGCACAATGGTTTGCGGACATTCGCGCTACAATCTGGGTGATGATCATTCTTTCCAAGGTGGGCGCGCATTTCTTCTGGACCTCTTAGACCTCGATGACGAGGTGCCCCACAATGTCGACGCGCTTCTGGTCAAAGCCGAGAAAATGGCAGTTATTTTGCCGCTCTATCTCTATGACCATTCAGGTCTCGCCATGAACACGACAGGCTTTCATTGTCCGTGGGACAGTGGTCAGGTTGGGTTCATTTACGCAACTTTGGCGAAAATTCGTGAAGAGCACAATGTCGCCCGCGTCTCATCTTCCTTGCGCGAGAAAATTGCAGATCAATTTCGATCTGAAGTCTCCACATATCACGATTATCTTTGCGGCAATGTGTATGGCTACACCATCGAAAAAGATGGAGAGCCTATCGATAGTTGCTGGGGGTTCCTTGGCGACTATCAAACCTACTGTTTGGAAGAAGCGCGAAATGTTGTGGCAGCCTAGGCAAAATATCAACCGAACAGATCTGATGTGATCACCAATCCAAGAAGAAAGAGCAAGAGGAAGAATGGGAGGGGTGAACCCTCCTGAAGTGAGAGCAGAGTGCTCTGCGGGCGGGTTGAAACCTGAACCTAAGGAGAAACGCCATGAACGCTCGTCCCCTACCAACAATGCTGCCGGTCGGTGCCCAAATCGACAAGGACGCAAATTCAAATGAAAGCCCTTTGAGGTTTGAAAGACCATCAGACGCAGACTGTCTGATATCAGCGGCAGAACTGCTGCTGCCGATCCTTGAGACCGGCAAGCCATTTGATGCCAAGCTCTTGCGAGCCTCCATGGAAGATGCCTTTGGCGCATCCGATACCGAAGGGGCTTGGGTTTGGAAAGATGCCTATGAGGCCGTTGAAATAGCGAAAGTCATGATGTTGGCTCGATACGGACCGGCCATGAAGCGCCAAGCAGGAACAGCTTCGGCATTTCTGACTATGATCCAGAAACTCGCAGCGCTCGCGCCCACGCACACAAAGCGCTCAGAAGACAGCCAGAAACTTCAACAATTCTCGACGCCCCTTCCCCTGTCAGCCATCGCTGCTGAAGCTGCCGACATTCAATCATCAGATCTGATTTTAGAGCCATCGGCCGGTACGGGCATGTTGGCCATTTTCGGCCAAATCGCAGGCGCTAAACTTGCCCTCAATGAGTTTGCCGAAACCCGAAGTGACATTCTGGCGAATCTATTTCCAAACGCATCTAGCAGCAGCCATGACGCTGCCAATATTGATGACCGACTGGATCGCTCCATTCGGCCCTCCATCATCTTGATGAACCCTCCCTTCTCAGCAGCACCAAATGTGGATGGACGTTTCAAGCAAGCAACCAGCCAGCATGTTCTATCTGCATTGTCGCGTTTGGCCGAAGGCGGACGCATGGTCTTGATAAGCGGCGCCGGGTTCAATCCATCAACCAAGTCATTCATGCAGACATTCGAGCGCATCGCGGAGACTTCGAACATTGTCTTCTCAGCTCCGATTGCAGGCAAAGTCTTTGCCAAACATGGGACTACAATCGATACGCGTCTTACTGTAATCGATAAGCGCAAACAGGGGGATCCTGGTTCATCGATCAATCCAGAAGCTTTCCTGCCGATCTGTGATACGGCGGAAGACTTGCTCGAGGCTGTCTGCGCTCATTGCCCCAAACGAATTGTTTCGAACGGTGTCAAATCTGCCTCATCCCATCAGGTCGCAAAACCATCTGTTCTTTCTATTCGTGATGCTGCTCGTAAAGAAACCCAAGCGCTGGCAGCCGAAAGGGCAAAACATCCATTCGACAGCGCTGAAACAATTACCCTGGATTATTTACCAAAGGTCTGGACCGGTCCGGCAGGTTCCATGACCGATGCCGTCTATGAAGACTATCAACTACAAGCCTTCTCAATCGAGGGCGCATCACAACATCCAACGGCCCTCGTCCAATCCGCTGCCATGGCGTCCGTTGCGCCGCCTCTTCCAAAGCACCGACCGGTTCTACCGCAATCCATCATCGATGATGGCGTACTTTCCGGTCCCCAATTGGAAAGCGTCATCTATGCCGGCGATGCCCATGCCACCCATCTCAAAGGTCGTTTCAAACATGGGGAGATTGAGGGTCAGCTGATTGCGGCGCGTGAAGATGATGAAGCCACGTTTCAACTCCGAAAGGGGTGGTTTTTGGGTGATGGTACAGGCTGCGGCAAAGGCAGACAGGTCGCCGGTATCATTCTTGATAATTGGATGAACGGTCGCAAACGCGCCGTTTGGATATCCAAATCAGACAAGCTTCTTGAAGATGCAGTGCGCGATTGGATGGCTTTGGGTGGCCGTGAAAGTGACATCGTTCCACTCGCCAAGTTCAGGCAAGGCTCGGACATCAAACTCAAAGAAGGCATTCTTTTTGTGACTTATGCCACACTACGCTCGGCGGAACGTCAGCACGACGGTGTGGTCAAAGCGTCGCGCCTGTCTCAAGTCGTTGATTGGCTGGGTGAAGATTTCGATGGCGTGATCGCCTTCGATGAAGGCCATGCAATGGCCAATGCTGCTGGTGAAAAGTCAGATCGGGGCGATAAGAAAGCATCACAACAAGGCATCGCAGGTTTAGCGCTTCAAAACAAAGTACCAGACGCGCGTGTTGTCTATGTTTCTGCAACAGGCGCTACAGTGGTCGGCAATCTTGCCTATGCATCCCGTCTCGGCCTGTGGTCGACCGGGGACTTCCCATTTGCGACACGGGCCGAATTCGTCTCGTCCATGGAGGCTGGCGGAATTGCGGCCATGGAAATGATCTCCCGCGATCTAAAAGCTCTGGGCCTCTACCTTGCCCGCTCGCTCTCCTATGCTGGCGTTGAATATGAAATGCTCGTCCATGAGCTAAATCCTGCGCAGGTTGAAATCTATGACAGCTACGCCGAGGCGTTTCAGGTCATTCACAACAATCTGGAAGCAGCGCTGAAAGCATCCGGCATTTCGTCTGAAACCGGTACGCTGAACCCACAAGCCAAATCAGCAGCAAGGTCAGCTTTTGAAAGTAACAAACAGCGGTTCTTTAATCACCTCATCACGGCCATGAAATGTCCGACGATTATCAAGGCAATCGAAGATGATCTGGCAGCTGGGCATTCTGCAGTCGTTCAAGTCGTCTCGACCAGTGAGGCTTTGATGGAGCGCCGCCTTGCTGAAATCCCAGCATCAGAATGGCACGACCTTCATGTCGATATCACGCCGCGCGAATATGTCATGGATTACCTCACCCACTCATTTCCAACTCAGCTGTTTGAGCCGTTTACAGATGAAAATGGCGATCTGCGGTCACGACCTGCATGCGATGAGATGGGCAATCTTATCATCTGCCGCGAAGCTGAACGCCGACGTGATGAACTCTTGGAGAAACTGGGTTCCCTTGCCCCAGTGCAGGGCGCTCTCGATCAAATCCTTTGGCATTTCTCAACAGATACCGTCGCAGAAGTAACAGGTCGCAAGCGCCGCATCATCAAGACACAAGACAACCGATTGAAAGTCGAGAACAGACCAGCTTCCTCCAATCTTGGAGAAACCCAAAGCTTCATGGCTGACAACAAACGCATTCTGATCTTCTCTGATGCAGGTGGAACGGGGCGATCATACCACGCTGATTTAGGCGCAAAGAACCAAAGGCTCCGCGTTCATTATTTGCTGGAACCAGGCTGGAAGGCTGACAATGCCATCCAAGGTCTTGGACGCACCAACAGAACCAACCAAGCGCAACCGCCACTCTTTCGCCCCTGCGCCACCAACGTCAAAGGCGAGAAGCGCTTTCTTTCAACGATTGCGCGCCGTCTCGATACGCTGGGCGCAATAACCAAAGGCCAGCGTGAGACGGGCGGACAGAACATGTTTCGCGCAGAAGACAATCTTGAAAGTGCTTATGCGCGCAAAGCCCTTAGACAGTTCTTCTATCAATTGAGAGCTGGTAAAGTTGGTGCCTGTTCCTATAACAAATTCCAAGACATGACCGGTCTTACGCTGGATGATGCTGATGGGTGCATGAAAGAAAACCTGCCGCCCATTCAGCAGTTCCTCAATCGGTGTCTGGCTCTGACAATTTCAATGCAAGACGCCATCTTTGAAGCCTTTGGAATGTTCCTCGAAGCCATCATCGACGACGCGCGCAAAGCCGGAACGCTCGATATTGGCTTGGAGACTTTGCGGGCAGAAAAATTCGAAATCATCGAACGCAAGGTGATCTTTGAGCATCCAAGCACCGGTGCAAGCGCCACAGCGCTGACTGTCGAGCGCACTGATCGCAATCATCCTTTGAGTTTGGAGAAGGTCAAAAACTACTGTGGGGGCGGGAAGGATGTGGCCCTTTATTGGAACAAGACGTCTAAACGGGCAGCGCTGATGACCAAGGCGCCAGCCTTCATGGATGAAGACGGTCAACCAATTTTGCGTGTTGAACTGTTGCGACCCATGGCAAACGAATTGTTCGAACTGACCGAGTTTCTCAAATCCAATTGGGAAGAAGTCGATGACAAGTTGTTTGAGGCGCTCTGGCAACAAGAAGTTGATGATGTTCCTGAATTTACAACATCTCAGATCACGCTCATTTGTGGATTGCTTCTGCCGATTTGGGACAAACTCCCCGCGGATAATATGCGCATCTATCGGTTGGAAGCGGAAGTTGGCGCTGGAACCAAAGCTCGTACTAAAGAACGCGCCATCGGCCGCCTCGTCACGCAAGATCAGCTGATCAATGTCTATACGCGGCTTGGCCTCGATTGCGAATTCAAGATGGAACCATCCGATGTCGTCAAAGCCGTCATGGACCAACGAAACAGCTTAACCCTCATAAGTGGAAGTTCGTTGCGTAGATCTTTGGTTATGGGGCAACCTCGATTGGAATTGGTGTATGCAAACTCATCAGTTCTTGCGGAGTTCAAAACCATGGGCTGCTTTACAGAAATGATCCAATGGAAAACGCGCTTGTTTGTTCCTTTGAATGATCACGAACCGCTCGCCCGTATTCTCGAAAAACATCCTGTTGGAAATCAGACAACGGGTGCAGCCGCATGAATGAGCAAACAACATTCCAAAAAACCGATCTTGGTGATCTATCGCGCGATCTGGCAAATCGCGCGGAAGCCTTTTGCCAGCACTATTTCCCAGATGGACGTAAACAAGGAAACTATTGGCAGATCGGTGATACCAGTGGTGCTTCCGGCCAAAGTCTAGCGGTTCGCTTGCAGGACAATGCGGGGCGCAAAGCCGGCAACTGGACGGATTATGCAAGCGGTGAATTCGGCGATCTACTAGACCTCTTACACGAAAATCTTGGATCATCACGCTTTGCTGATACTATTCAAGAAGCCCGTTCATTTTTGGGCGAAACACCATCGGAACCAAATCGGGCCACAACACAAAGTCCAGCTGAAGCATCAAACAAACGCATCGCCCAGGCGCGTAAATTGTTTGAATATGGCAAGCCTACTTTTAGAACATTGGCGTCCGCATATCTGCTCAATAGGGGCATCAATCGGTTTGGTCCAGCATTGCGATATCATCCTTCCGTTTTTGTTCGTGTTGGAAATGACGAGGATGCTGAGCTTGAAAAACGCCCGGCCCTGCTCGGAAAAATCACGGACAATAATGGCATCATCACAGGTGTTGCCCGCACATTCCTAAATCCGCAAACCAAGCGTGTTGCAGATATGGAAAGCCCCAAACGCATTCTTGGCCAGCTCCATGGCAATGCCATTCGCTTCGGTAAAGGGGCCTATCGGCAAGATTTGATCGCAGGAGAAGGATTAGAAAATATCCTCTCTGTTGGAACCGCCTTGCCAGACTCAGATGTCGTCTCTTGCCTAACGGCCAATCATCTGGGGATGTTCATTCCGCCAAAATCGATCAAGCGCCTTTGGATCGCCCGCGATAACGATAAGGCAGGCGAAGAAGCATCCGCCAGATTACGAAAACGAGCTGAACACTTGGGCATTTGGTGTGGTGATCTTGTGCCAAAGCTAGATGATTTCAACAAAGATCTGGTGGACTATGGTGTCGAACGTCTACGCCTGTATTTGCAAAATTCCATGAAGGAACAAGCAGAAGCCTGAACGAGTTAGCTGTCGTATGAATGTTTGTGACAGCATCGGCAGTTCCAAAGCCCCTGACCCATTCCGTTTGGATTTCACAAGGCGATGAACCCATGGGTCGGTGGCAGGGGCCGCCTCACCCGGTTTGCAATGGCAGCACTTCACAAAATTCCCCTAGCCGAATGCGGCTATTCCTCGCGCAGCAATTTTCTGCATTCCTACCATTCTTCGCTTCGCTACGATCCTTCAGATGCAGACCGTTCGCCACAGGTTCTTTATCGCCTCATCCAAATCGGAATAGGTCAGAGACAGGAACTTCAGATCATGCAGTCACAAACGCATAACTCACAAATAAGCCAAACCGCTCAGATCCTAGATCATTTAGCGCTTCATGGAGCCAAACCAGAAGAAGGCGAAACCGATCACCGCCCGCTTCCGCAATTTGATCAAAGCGAACTCGCGATTAGTACCCTCTTCGACACAATTCTAAGCCTGTTGTCTGAAAGCCAGCTTGAAGATGATCTGGAAGAAATGCTCTGGTCACTCACCAACATATTCCATCGCAGACAAACCCATCTGAAAAAACGGTTCGATGACAATGAGTTGGAATTACGCGACATGATTGATGCGCAAGATGGTTCCGAAGTGAAATCAGGTGAGCTTGAGCGACTGCAATCCATCGCAACCAAACTGTGGGAACACTCTTGTGCCTACGAAGAAATGCGGGATCTGGCAGCCCAGCAATTCAGCGCACAGACTGGTTCAGTCTGGTTGCCAAGAACAGGTTCGAAGGTTTCACACCGTGGTCTCACAGCATCTGTCGTGGATAGCAAATCATATCTGAAGGCAAAACGCCGCAAAGAAACTGAAACGCTATGTCCGGAGGGAACGCGGATCGCATTCTCCGGCGGAGATTTCCAAGATCATGAAGCAATTTGGTCGGTACTTGATGCAACCAAAGAGAAGTATTCAGACATGATCCTACTGCATGGTGGAACGCCAAAAGGAGCAGAACTCATTGCAGCTAAATGGGCCGTCACACGAAACGTTACGCAAGTTGTCTTCAAGCCAGACTGGAAAATTAATGGAAAATCGGCACCGTTCAAACGCAATGACAAATTGCTGGAAACAATACCTCAAGGTCTTATCGCAACCCCTGGCACTGGTATCACAGAGAACTTGGTCGATAAGGCGCGAAAACTTGGAATTCGAATAAAGAGGATTGGGCTATAAAGTTCGTCTTAAAACATGACAGCAAGTGGAAGACAGACAAGCCTCGAAGGAGAAAGCAGTCGCCGCATGGTTTATTTTCTTAAATGATTGGAACTTGAACCTCTCAATAAAAACGCAGTCACAATCGGCGGTCAGGAATATCACCGTATTCTGTGGCGGCAAGGGAAAAGAAGGCTTTTGCAGCGATCACCCGTGAGTAGGCCATGCGCGATGTTCGTCGTCAATTACGAATAGATGGCGATGAGGTTTTCCATCGGTTCGAAATTCGCGCAAATGTGGATGATCAGGCGGAAGATCGCTATGGTCATGAACGAGCTCTTTGGTGTCCGTGGATGGCCAGATGAAAAACGCGGTAATTGACCCCACCAAAGCAATAAGTCCTAAAATCATCATTGCCACGGGTAGGCCAAATGCCTGACCTGCCCATCCTGCGATTGGATAGGTCAGAAGCCAGCAAGCATGGGACAACGCAAATTGTGCCGAGAAGATTGACGGTCTATCTTCAGCGTGTGCAGAGTTTCTAAGCAATCGGCCTGAAGGTGTCAGGATTGCTGCATACAGCATTCCGCTCAGTGCCCATGTCGTCAATAATAATCCCCATGGTAGGAATCCACTTATCGAAGTGTATAGCGCATGGCCAATGGTGAGAACGGTCAGAGCAAGCCCAGCAGTTAGCATTACCGTTCGGTCTGAGATAAACTCCAATAGTTGGGGGAGCAAAAGCGCGGTGAACATTGAGCCACCTCCAAACGCCATGAGTGCGTAGGCGACATCGGTTTGCGTTTTACCATAGGTAGACATTACGATCACAACGGTGTTCACGATTATAAAGGCACCCGCTGCGGCCGCCGCCAAATTTAGACAAAGCAGTCCTCTTAGACGTGGGGTTGCTAAATAGATACGCGTCCCTCTGGTAAGGCGCTCAAAAAACGGTCTGGCTTTTTTGTTCTCTGAGAGAGATGGAATGCTCACGGCAGAAACAAGCGCTGCAGAAGCAATAAAGCCGATTATAGTACCGCCAAAGAGCCAATGATAACTCACAAAAGTAAGCAAGAGGCCAGCCAGCGCAGGGCTAATCAAGTTTTCAAGATCATAGGCTAACCGCGATAGGGACAGGGCTTTTGTATAATCTTTCTCGTCCTTCAAAATATCAGGAATGATCGCCTGAAATGCGGGAGTGAACGTGGCCGATGCAGCCTGAAGAATAAAAATCAGCACATAGATTTGCCAAACGGCATCGATGAACGGCAAGAATAACGCAACCGATGCTCGAACTAAATCAGCGCCAATCAATACTGCTTTACGCGGGAGCTTTTCAGAAACGGCGTTGGCTAGTGGTGCAAGACAGACATAGGCAATCATTTTGATGGCGAATGCTGTTCCCAGTACCGCTCCTGCTTTGTCGCCTGCCAGATCGAATGCAAGCAGGCCGAGCGCTACGGTCAAAAGGCCAGTCCCCAATAGGGCAATGATCTGCGCCGAAAACAGGCGTGCATATGTTGGATGTTTAAGAACGTCGATCATGATATCTCGCTAGCTTGAGCGCCCATGAAAACCAATCAAAGGCGCTCGTAGAGGGTTGTTCTGGCATTCTCATAAGACCATATCCCGATGTGCTAGGGACAAAAAGCTAAGCTGTTCGCTTGAGCTCCACATAGTTGCCCTTAGTGCGCAATGTGAGTGTTACAGGTTCTTCGCTTCGGTTGCGCCAAAACCAGCCATGGTTACCGCTGAAAGCAGCCTCAAGAGTACCTGACTGTTCCGGAACTGCACGGCCCCGCTCATAGGATATAGAGTTGCCATCACCATCTCCATGCGTGTCGAAGTTAAGAACACCACCATTTGCGGTCCACTCAAATTCAGCTGTTTTGCCTTGCTCCATAACGAGTTTGTATTCTACACCCTCGCCAGGCTGAAGCGTGATAGATATATCGTCTTGCCAGCCCGATGGAGCTACTGGCTCAGGCGCGATCACCTGTGGCAACACGGCGATTTGTTCCTCTATCGCAGCCTGTGTCGCTGTATCTTGGCGCGTAGCCAAGAGTTGGCGGATTTCCGTCAATTGGCGTTCGATAGAGACCATTCGCTGTTCACCGATAGCAAGATTAGTGACCGGTGTGTTTGCGTTGGCCTGACGGTCTGCCTCGGCTTCATCCGCAAGCTGCTGTCTTATTTCTCCCATTTCTCTGAGGTTAAGCATCTTGCCAACGCCTGTTGGATCGACTGCATACTCGGACGGGAGTACGATAGTGACAAGAATTGCCAATGCCGCGGCAAATGCGATGACTGTTGATCTGAAAAGCTGGCGCGATGATGGCAGCTCGGCGCGGGTTGGTATATCTGAATTGTACATCGTTATTCCTTTTAAGAATTAGTAGCTGCAAAAAAGCCTGTCAGGTGCATGCCGACGAGGATAAATCCCGCGGTCATCATCACGACATTGGCTGTGTAAGCGTGTTTCCAAAAGCTGCCCGACCGACGCCAATAGGTTATCGAAATCAGGATTGCTGCAAGAGCTAGAAGCTGCCCGACCTCGACACCGATGTTGAAGGCGATCAGGTTTGTGAGCAGGCCATCTTGTGCGATTTCATAGTCCTGCACTTTGGTCGCCAGGCCAAAGCCATGAAACAGGCCAAAGATTAGTGTCGCAGCCTTGGTATTGGGCTGGAAACCAAACCAACGCTGATATGCGCCCATGTTATCGAGGGCTTTATAGACGACCGAAAGGCCGATGATTGCATCAATAATATATGAGCTCATGGTGATGTTGTAATAAACACCAAGGATCATCGTCGTTGAGTGCCCGATAGCAAACAAAGTCACGTATATGCCGATATGCTTCATCCTATAGAGGAAGAAGATAACCCCTGCCAAAAACAGCAGGTGGTCATATCCCGTAATCATGTGCTTGGCTCCCAAATACATGAACGGAATGAATTTCACACCCGAGATTTCTTGAATGTAGCCCTTGTCACCTTCTGTGACAGCGTGGGCCCAAGCGACTTGTTCCATGAGCGGAAGAATGGCCAGAACGAGCAATATAACTAGAGGAAGCCGCCACAAAGCGAACTGCTTAAATGGCAACCCCTCACGAAGTAAGTTGTGCATGTTATTTCCTATTTCTCTGTTAGATATTTTGACTGCAATGGCAACCGAGATCAGATTAAAGAAATAGATTTCGGAGGGCGATCTAGTCTAGCCAAAGCACCAAGTTCATTTGATTGTGGAATCTCGATGAAGTGGATACGAGCCGTTTCTGGCCCAGTTGAATAGAAATCTGCTAAAAGATGGGGCGTTTCATGAGAATGATCCGCAGGGTTGTGGCCATGGTCATGGCTAGCGCGCTGCTCTTCAATCTCACCGTCATCATGACTATGGCCATGATCACCGACTTCAACCGACAACTCAGCATGTCTAGTTTGTTCGGCCAGTTCTGCGTTTACGGGCAAATGTGAGACCGAAACGCTTACAGCAGAAATCAGCATTCCAAGCGTCAATGCGAGCGCAAGGAACAATCTAGATAATTTGCTGAGAGCGAAATTTTTCATCATTAACAAATAATATACAATAGCTTAACGAACCATTGAAGTCTTTTTCTCGATTTGTCGCATAAGATAAATGTTTAGAACTTTGCGCAGATCCACTTTTTAAAATGGCTTTCAAGTTCAATAAAATGAGCAGTTTAGATGATGCAAATAGTTGTTGGAAAATACAAGCTAATGACCAAATTTGATTTTCACCGGAAGTCGGCATCACGACACTGTAAATTGACCCATCATACCTCGATCCTCGTGTTCAAGAATATGGCAATGATAGATGAATGGGTTTTCCTGACTTGTCGGCATATCAAACTTAACTAGCAATTCGGTGACTCCGTCCACAATGACGGTATCTTTCCAACCGAGGCTTTCTGGTTTCGGCTTGCCACTATTTTCGCTCAGCACTTGAAAAGCGACACCATGAATATGAAACGGATGAGCAAGCATTGAAGTTGAAACAATCCATTTTTCGACTGTGCCGAGTTTGATGCTCAAATCCATACGAGACATATCAAAGCTCTGACCGTTGATGCCCATGTTTGACATCATACCGTCGCCCATCATGCCATCACCCATCATGCCCCCTGGCCCGGTGTTTGTTTCACCTGCTGAGATCATTGTCATGGAGTTCCCGTTGCCAAAATCAACAAGTAGCTCTGCGCGCTCGCCAGGAGAAAGCCGAAGCGTATCAATGGCTCTTGTGCCGTTGCGCAGCGAGCCGGGGTATCTGTCAGATCGCTATATCAATTTTTTCCTGGAAAAGAGGCCATCTTGGCAGCATTGGTTCGTGATATGCGCAGATATATGCTTTCGGATTTGATTTCAGCTCAACGATCTGCCGACATAAATAATTTGTCTGAAGTGATTAGCGCATTGGTGAATGCAAGCATTAAACATCATCTGCGCACACCAGAACTGACGGAAATATTAGAGCAAGCAGAAGCACAACTTCCAATGGATGCGGAAACGCAGGCTTTGAAATCAAATATGTTTCAACTTGTCTTAGGCGTGTTGAAACGCCACAAAATTGTTCAGGCAGAAACCGTTGCTCAGGATGTCATTGCAATGTGCCATGGTATGGTTGACGCTGCTATTGCAGCAGGTGAACGAGACTTCGATATTATTTCACACCGATTGAGATGCGCTGCCGTCAGTTATGTGAATTCTGACTAACAATACAAACAAACATTGCCATATCGAAACCATTTTAGAGGTCTGCGAGGCAACCTGAGCCTACTCGCCGTGTCATCAATGCTCAGTCTCACAAAGACCATGATCAGCAAGCGTTTCAATTACAGCGCAATCGGCGATATTGCCCGCACCGCATTTCGACAGCCGCTTTAGCTCTCGTTCCAGCCGTTTTAGTTTGGAAATCCTTTTCTGCACATCCGCAAGATGTTGTACGGCGATATTGTGCGCATCATGGCAAGGCTTTTCAGGATGTTGGCTCAAATTGAGTAAGTCTTTGATATCTTCAATGGAAAAGCCAAGATCACGGGAGTGCTGGATGAATGACAGACGGCTTAACCCGTCTTTCGTATATCGGCGTTGATTACCCTCAGAACGCTCTGGCGCGTCAATCAAACCCATTTCTTCATAATATCGGATAGTTGGAATTTTTACACCTGTCCGTTTGGAGAGTTCGCCAATTGAATACATTTAAAAAACCTCTTGAACCTATAGCTACTAGAGGGTTTATAAAGCGTGGGAATGAAATATGAAAGACTTTAAATGAGAATCCCTCCCGTTGCCCAACTGGCGTTCTGCTTCGCATTAGCGGGCAGTCTTAGTGCGTATATACCAATTTTGAATTTCTACTCACCAAACTGGCTAGTCGCTCTTGAAGTCCTTGCGGGAGTGGCATTCCTGCTGCCAGCCGTCTTTAGCTTCATACGGCATAAAACCACTGTAAACCCGCAATCACCCAATGATGCATCTACACTCGTGATCGATGGCATCTTCGGCATAAGCCGAAACCCAATGTATGTTGGCATGCTGCTTTTAGTGTTAGCCTTTGTACTTTGGCTGGGCGCACTGAGCTCATTCATCGCTGTTGCAATTTTTTACACCTCCATAGACCGATTTCAGATCCGCGATGAAGAGCGAAGTCTTCGCGAGAAGTTTGGCGAAGCATTTGACGAATATGCAGCACGCGTTCCGCGCTGGCTATTTTTTAAGAAAGGGGTTTGATGATGACCATTGAAATTTATATCGCTACTCTGGCCGCAGGATTGATAGCGGGCGCTTATATGCTTGGTATGCTGGTATTGTCCGCCATATACCCTGAAAAGCGAACTTGGCCACCTGAACATGCAACCAAAGCCATCAAATTTCGCGTCTGGTTGATGACTATTCTGATATTTGCCGCGGCCTTCGTGCTTGGTGCTTTAGATTGGAACCGCTTCGAGTGGCCTGCAGCAATTAGATGGGGCATCGGCGTGCCACTTATCGTATTAGGTAATATCGCTGTTTGGAATGGCGTATTTAAAATTGGTATGGATGCTACAAGTGGCGAAGCCACGGGACTTAAAACGGATGGCCTCTATCGCTGGTCTCGTAATCCACAATATGTTGCCGACATCACAATCTTGTTGGGTTGGGGAGTTTTGACAGCTTCGCTGTGGGCTTTACCTGTTCTAGCGATCGGCTTCGCGGTCTTGGCAGTTGCACCTTTTGCCGAAGAGCCATGGTTGGAAAAGGTCTATGGCGAAGATTATCGGTCATATCGATTGCGAGTACCGCGTTACATTTAGTCCAAAGAGATTGCTAAACTGGAATAGCCGCGCTCCGAAACTCTTGGGCGAAGCTAGTTTGAGCGGAACGACCGCCGGGACCCTGGTTCATAAGCGATCATTAAGTTCAGTCATTTTCGATTTTTTGCTTGAACCTCAAGCAGCTAGAGGTCGTAGAAATGGATGACATACCAAAAGTTGGAGAATTAGAATATGAAGTTGGAAAAATACGAGTGGACTGTCTCAGGTATGGACTGCGCCTCTTGCGCTTCCAAAATTACCAAAGCTGTCGAGCGATTGCCAGGCGTTGGCACGGTCAATATATCCATCATGTCAGAGAAACTGAAAGTTGATCTTGATAACGATGCGGGAAATCCTGAGGCAATTGAGAGCACAATTAAAAAGCTGGGCTATGGCGTAACCCGGCAGAAACAGGTCAACTCTAATTTAGTTGAAAATGCAGAAGCCCATGGCGAAGACCATGATCATGATGAACATTCAGATTCGGCACGGCATACGCATGATAAGCCCGAAGATCGCGGCAAGAACTGGTATCAAACAGCCAAGGGCCAATTGGTTATCGGCACCGGCCTCCTTCTCGCGATTGCTTGGGTCGTTGAGCTTAGTGCAGGTGCAGAACTAGGAAAATGGGGGTTTGTAGCAGCTTGTTTAATCGGGTTAATTCCGGTTGCGCGTAGAGCTTTTGCTGCTTTGGCAACGGGTCAATTTTTCACTATAGAAATGTTGATGACAATAGCTGCAACAGGCGCTTTGTTCATCGATGCTGCAGAAGAAGCCGCCCTGGTCGTGTTCCTGTTTGCTGTTGGCGAGCTACTTGAGGGTGTCGCTGCAAACAAAGCACGTGATGGCATTCGCGCGCTGGCGCAGTTGGTGCCGAAGACAGCCCTTCTTGAGATAGATGGAACGACAAAGGAAGTCCCTGTAGCAGCATTGAAGGTTGGTGAAATTGTCTTGGTGCGCCCAGGTGATCGCGTTCCTGCTGATGGTGAGATTATATCAGGGTTCGGCGGTTTAGATGAAAGTCCTGTCACCGGGGAAAGCATACCTGTTGCGAAAGAGCCTGGCGATGAAGTCTTCGCTGGATCCATCAACACGGACGCAGCTTTGCGGATAACTGTAACGAAAACGGCGCAAGACAATACGATATCTCGCATTATTCAGCTCGTAGAAGAAGCAGAGTCCGCTCGCGCACCGACCGAACGTTTTATTGATCGTTTCAGTCGCTGGTATATGCCTGCCATCGTTATCGCGTCCGCCCTTGTTATTGTCATCCCTCCCCTAGTTTTTGGAGAAGCATGGGATACATGGATTTATCGTGGTCTGGCTTTGCTTTTAATCGGCTGTCCATGCGCGCTCGTCATTTCAGTACCGGCTTCCATTGCTTCTGCTTTGTCATCTGGTGCGAAAAAAGGTCTCCTATTTAAAGGTGGCGCTGTTATTGAAGCAGCCGCGAAAACGGATAAAATTGCCTTTGATAAAACGGGCACCTTGACCTACGGCCGGCCTGCTGTGACCGACATTGTAAGGCTCGGTGATCACACAAACGATGTAATCTTGGAAATCGCTGCTGGCGTAGAAACGGGCTCCAGCCATCCTCTGGCAACAGCCATTTTGCAAAAGGCCGAAGCAGAAAACATATCCCTACCCCAATCTTCAGGCGCCAAAGCGCTGATGGGCAAGGGAGTGGAAGCAATAGTAAATGGCATACCAGCTTGGGTCACGAGCCCCAAATATGCACTTTCTAACAAGGTGATCAGCGACGAAGTAATGGAAATTGCAGCCTCTCACGAGAGGCAGGGCAAAACTGTCGTTGTAGTTTACCGGAAAAATGAACCGCTTGGCTTGATCGCCATGCGTGACGAACCGCGTAAAGACGCTCCTGACGCGATCGCTCAAATCAAGGAACTTGGCATAACCCCGATAATCTTGACTGGCGATAACGAGCGCACGGCTGCTGCAATTGCGGGTGGATTGGGGATGGAATTTCGCGCAGGAATGCTGCCGGAAGACAAGTTAGAGCATATCCGTACATTGAACCTTACCGGCAGTGTTATGATGATCGGTGACGGCATCAATGATGCACCTGCATTAAAGCAAGCAGCGGTAGGCGTCGCAATGGGATCGGGGACAGATGTAGCGCTCGAAACGGCCGACGCGGCGATTTTGCGAGACCGGGTTACTGACATACCAGCGATGATCCGTATGTCGCGTGCAACCATGGCCAATATCAGGCAAAATGTTGCTATAGCTCTCGGGTTGAAGGCTGTGTTTCTTGTAACAACCGTGCTCGGTATGACAGGACTCTGGATTGCAATTTTGGCGGATACGGGTGCGACTGTACTTGTGACGATAAATGCATTGAGACTGCTAGGATATAATCCATCTAAAAACGATGCCAACTAACAACGAGAAGCAGCAGATGTGGACACAAGATTTGAACTATGTTCTGAGATGTATTGGAGCATGCTATTTTAACTGCTCGCTGCAACAGCATTAGCTTAAGAAAAAAGGGCCTCGAAATGGTAATGACTCGACGTAGTTTGATTATGGGATCGGCAGCAGTCTTTTGTGTTTCTGCTACGAAAGCGGTGAGCAACACTTCGCCAAAGCTTCATGTCATCAAAGGTCGCGGTTGCGGTTGTTGTTCAGCTTGGGCTGATTTGCTTGCCGATCAAGGGTTTGAAGTGACTTCCGAAGAGCTGCATCCTGCAGACCTAATCCAATTGAAACTTAAAAAAGGTGTCCCGCAGGAGCTTGCCTCATGTCACACCGCAGAGATTGATGGCTATATAATTGAAGGCCATGTGCCTTCGGCAGATATTCGGAGATTGATTTCAGAACGCCCAGACGCGCTTGGCATCGGCGTAGCTGGCATGCCTTTTGGATCACCAGGAATGGGGACAGAGGACGAACGTGAACAATATGATGTCGTCTTATTCAAGATGGATAACACTACAGAGATATTCAATTCATATGACTCAGCGAACTAAAAAATATGTCGAAGTTTTGCTTGGATTATTTCCCTCCAAATGACAGATAAATCTGCACGGCTCGTCGAAGTCGACATAATACGTGGAATGGCAATCCTCGGCGTGGTTGCCTTTCACATCGTATGGGATCTCGAATTTACCGGATTTATTTCAGGCTTTGCCTTCCATCCAATTTGGCTGGGATTTGGTAACTTGTTGGCGGGAACTTTCATGTTTCTTGTGGGATGCAGCCTCGTCTTAGCGCACGCGCGAACTTTCAAAAAAAGGGCGTTTCTCAAACGGCTGCTAGTAGTCGCGTTGGCAGCGTTTGTTATTAGTGCAGTGACTTGGTTCGCATTCCCAAATAGTTTTATCTACTACGGAATCTTGCATGCCATCACCGTGGCGAGTTTGATTAGCTTTCTATTTCTAAAACTGCCCGTACTTTTGATCATATTTGCAGGAGTGATATCATTGCTACTTCCGCAATGGTTTAGCTTTGAAACTTTTGATACACGCTGGCTTGCATGGACTGGGCTTTATAACCTTGCCCCAAGCAGCAACGATTTTGTGCCACTTTTTCCGTGGGTTGGCCTCAGCATTTTAGGCGTTGCCTTTGCAAAATTCGTAAATTTGCCGAAACGAAGTAGTGCACTATCGTCAAAGACGAGAAACAACCCAATTGTGAAGTTTATCGCCTGGGCAGGACAAAAAAGCTTGCCAATTTACCTCCTACATCAACCGATACTCTTGGCGCTCATCATCCCGCTCTCGTGGCTATTTGTCGCCTAAATTCTCATTCATTTGGGTAAGAACGGATCGGACAATGCTGCCTTTGGCCTGCTGACGGGAACCTGAGTTGAGGATGTGCGCTTTGACAAAAAATCAGCTCCCTTCTGTGACAATATACTGCGATAAGTCGGGTGCATTCCGCCATCAGAATATGCGTAGGTTTTCGTGTATCCATCGTCCAACAGTGTTGCCACCTTGCTTAAGTCGTTGGCCGTCTTTGATGCCACCATTTCTGGTTCTGGTGCAAACGTCGGGCAGCTTCCCATGGCACTAGCGGGCAACTGCCCCTCTACGGGCGAGCCAAATCGATAACCTCCTTCGCAAAAGTTGAACTTGGGCGGCTGTTTAGTGACCTCGAAGTGATCATATCCTTTTTTTAAGTCCAGCCAGAAGTCATAATTTGGGTTGCTGCTATAAACTGCTAAGTTCTCCGGTTCCATTCGGAATGGATAGGACTGAACTTGAAACGCAGTTTGCCCGCCTTTGAGCGCATCACGTACAATAGAATATAGTTCTGCAACATATTCATCTGAGATCGCAAAACAGCCAGAAGACGAACAGGCTCCATGCACCATTAGTGCGGAGCCCGTATATCCTTTTGCCTTTTCAAGTTTGTTAGGAAACCCCAAATCGAAGGATAGGTAGAACTGCGAGTTGGGGTTAAGCCGGCTATAGTTTACCTCGTAAAACCCTTCAGGTGCTTGGCGATCACCCTCGGCCTTTTTGGGACCTAGCTGTCCAGACCACCGACACATTGGATACGTGCGCAGAAGTGCATACTTGCCCGTGCTATCTTGTTTCCAAAGCTCTAGTTCGCTTTCCTTTTTGAAAATTCTGACCAAAACAGGAGAGCTTATGGACATGCCTCTCTCACGCATGTCTGTTCTAGCTTTTGATGGAATAGAAACAGACCCCCGATTAGAAAGATCGAGTGTACTGCTCACACATCCTGATATAGCGGCGGTCGTTAACAGCAGCAGAGAAATACGCAGTCCGTTCCGAATATTCATATCAGATCGCCCTTTTTATGCACTGTAATCAGCTGCGTTATTAAACAAATCACAGTACAACAAGTCGATTTTTTCCGGACGCACGCCCATAGAGGTCAATGACATCATGGTTTATCATTCTGACACAACCGCTGGATACGGACTTCCCGATCGTCCAAAATTCCGGCGTGCCATGAATACGATAAAGTGTGTCTTTTCCATCTTGGAAAATGTAGAGCGCTCTTGCTCCCAAGGCATTGCCTAATCCTGGCGGCTGACCACCATTCGCCGCACTCCACTTTTCAAGTTCAGGCTGCCTTGCAATCATTTCTGCTGGCGGTGTCCACTTTGGCCACTTTTGTTTCCATTGAATTACGCCTTCTCCAGACCATTCGAAACCTTGACGCCCCAGGCCCACACCGTAGCGCATCGCCTTCCCATTTGGTTGCACCAAATGTAGGTAATATGACCTCGTATCAACAATGATTGTGCCAACAGGATATTTGGTGGGAAAACTCACCTCCCGGCGCCAAAACTTACTTGGAACACGGCCAAGATCGATCCCGGGAATAGGAAACCGTTCTTGAGGTAACGGGCCGTACATTGACTTATAATTTGCAGGAATACTCGGCTCACTTTTCACTGCCGGATCGACAGCGTCTGTGGTCGTTGAGCATGCGGCAAGCGGCATAATAGACAATGCAGCCGAACCGGTTAAAAATTGGCGTCTTTTAATCATGATATAAACTTTGAACTGTGCCGCAACCAACACCGAGGTTACGGCTATTAAATGAATTTTGATCGGTTCTAATGTCTAGGTAACAACTACTTGCGCCCCGAGTGAAACACGCTCGTATAAGTCTTCAACATGGGCGTTGATCATACGAATGCATCCATTAGAAACAGACTGACCGATTGACGAGGGCTGAGTGGTCCCATGAATTCGGTATAACGTGTCTCTTCCGTTTTTGTATAAATAGAGAGCTCTTGCGCCCAACGGATTTTTTGGTCCGCCAGGCACGCCACCAGCAAATTTTTCATATTTCTGTGGTTCGCGCTTGATCATGTTTTGAGTTGGCGTCCAACGTGGCCACTTTGCTTTTCGTGCAATAGTCGCATTACCTTTGAACCTAAGACCCGCGCGGCCTACCCCGATACCATAACGCCGCGCCTTACCGTTTCGAAGTTGAAGATAGAGAAAATGGTTTTTAGTATCGACCACGATAGTACCCGGCTTATAGCCAGAGTATTTTACGGTTTGTGGCCGATATTTAGAAGCTACATTGGCATCTTTTTCATGCGCAAACGCGCTGATTGGATTCAATGATAGTGTTGTTGCGGCTACGCCGCATAGAATAGATCTGCGAGAAAGCATTAAATGTCTCCAAAAGTAAATGAAAGTCATACGGGCGAGCCGGTATTAATGAACTCGAATTATACTTTTGGTGGGCGTAGCAATTTGAAATAGTTTTCAGAAAGCACGATTTCAAAACTCATCATATTTTCAATATGTGATGTGATGACGAAATTCTGTCCCATTTCTTCAGGCACCATGAATACTGCGTGCGTTAAGCAGTGTTCGTTACTGTTGGCATCAATATCAAGTGACTGCGGTCTTGCAAAATCTGTTTCAGCTAAAACGGTCGAAGCATGCCCAACATCTTTGATGGACGGATGCTCAAAGGCCGCCTTTGCCGCATGCATAGAAAAAAACATACATGTTAGAAGCATGAGCGCACACAATAGAACATTTGAGCCTTTTAAAACCATGCAGTCTTTATACCGCGATTAAAGTCAACACGCAGTAAACATTTGCGTGAAATAGATTTTTGAGTTTTTGCAGATAAATTCTGTTGCAGTTTAGGCACAATTACTGTTTTGCCAATTCATTCACCATCAAGCAATCCGTGGTGATGATCTGTGGGATCGGTGCCAAACGGTAAAACCATTGCGGATGCTTCGACTGGCTGCCCGTCGACAAGTTGAAACAGCATACGGAGCTTATCGGCTTTGACATTATTGAGTACAGCAGCATCGACAATGAGGCGGAATAAGCCCTCTTTAGCGGTAAATTCGCTTTTAGGTGGTATTACTTTTGGCATAGAGGCGTTCTGCCATTGTAAGTCTCCATTTAGTTCTTTTGATTTTTGAAGAGTGAATACTAGACCGGATTGATCGGTAATTCTGGCTAAGTAGATACCCTGTTCGGTGCCGTTCCAAATGGTGAAATACGCTTGTGCATTCGGAGCACCTCGCAACGGTCTTATTATTTCGAGATGTTCAAGCGCTATCTTATCATTCAACATCAATTTTGCGTCCGATGCTGTATGGCCTGCCCCAGCTGACAATATCAGGGACAGCAGGACCACGAAGCGGCTGACGCCGGAATTGGATTTCATTTCTACTTCCTATCTATCGATATCAACGACAGCGGTGCCGCTGATTGACGTTAGAATACCAATCTGGTCTGGTATTCTAACGTTCGAGAATGGTTCGTTTGATTTTCGGCAAAGCCTGTTCTCTGGATTCATGATAATCGATTGTGCGCGCAAAGCGGCCATCTGCACGAAAGAGATATACACCTGATGTATGATCCATCGTATATTCGCCGTCGTCTGTTTCAACACGCTTGTAGGTTATTCCGAATAACCTCGCTGCTTCACGAATTTGCGCCTGATTGCCGACCCAGCCTTTAACTATTGGATTGAAATAACTGAGATATTCTGCCACGGCGTCCACATTATCGCGCTCAGGGTCTACTGTGATAAAAACCACGTTCAAGGACTTCGCGTCATCGCCTAGCGCTGCTATCCATGACGATATGTCATTCAACGTGGTTGGGCAAATATCCGGGCAGTAGGTGAAACCGAAGAACACCATTGTAGGCAAACCGACCAGTTCTCGTGGGTGAACTGTAAGCCCCAGATGATCTGTCATCTGAAAGTCCATATTGGCCAACGAAACTGGTACGTATCTGGGCCCGTCTTTTTTGCCGGGTCCATCAACCTGCCACCACCCAAAGGCGATGAGGACGGCTACAAAACAGATAGCAATACCGGCGGACTTAAAAGCTGACGTCATTTGGCGTCTGCGCTACGAGCGCCGATACTCAAAATTGGAACATTGAACAGCTTCTGCGAGCCATCATCAAAGATGAGAGACAAAGAAGTGGAAGCCCCTTCCAAAAGCGGCTCATTAAGCTCCATAAGCATAATGTGATAACTTCCAGGCTTAAACTCTAATGTTCCACCGGGCGATAAATGCACCTCTTCCACAGGTTTCATCGTTCCTACACCGTCGGCGCTTACCGACGTTTCGTGGATTGAACTTCGAACAGCAACTTCAGATACAACACCAGTAATAGTGATGATCTGCTCACCTGTATTGACAACGGTCAAATATGCTGCAGTTGGCCTCATGGTCCCAACACTGGCTCTAGCCCACGGTGAGGAAATTTGAACTAGCTCACTCTGAACAGCTTCTTGAGCCGACAAAACGCTGGGGAGAATTATGGCAATGAATGTTGTAAAGACCTTCATACATAACATTAGATGCTTCATAATCGTTGTCACCCTCACTTACTTACTTCGCGTGATTGCTCAACAGCTGCACGTACCTGCGCAATTAGTTGTTTTGCACCAAACTCAGCCAAAGGTTTTCCGTCGACAAAAAATGTCGGTGTCTGGCTGACGCCAACAGTCTGCACATCAGCTTTATCTTGATTGAGGATACCTACGATGCTGGGAGACTTAATTTGCCTGAGCGCCTCCTCCATATTAAGTCCCGCATCAGCAGCAATCTGTAGTATTTTTCTGGTATCAGGCGTGCCATGGGAGGCCCACTCATCTTGATTGTTTAGCAGCGCTTCTTTGACAGGAACAAAAATGTTTTGAATACGTGCGGCCTCCAATATTAGAATTGCCAATTCAGATCCCTCGCCGTGAAATGCCGTATATCTCACTACAACTTTTACCTCTTCGGGGTACTCGGCCATTATGTCTTTCAAGATAGGGTAAAATGCACGGCACGCCTCACATGCCGGATCGAAAAACTCAACGATAGTCACGGACGCATCTTCTGGCCCCATAATTGGTGAATATGGACGCACCAGTGCTTCTTGAATTAGGCCGTTAACTTCATTTGACTCGGAAACAGCCTCGGATGCTTGGTTTTCCATCGACAGTTGCGGTTGTGAATTGTCCTGCTGAGAGACTAGCCAGCCACCCACCGCAAATGCTCCGAGTGCTAAGACGAGGGTAGCTGTAACTAAAGTTTTCCGATTCATTTTGTTACCTTCCGAAGAGCTAATAGAAATATAAGAATTATTGTGAAAGCGCCGATAGCTAACGCTGGAATAGGCAATCCTAATATCAGCATCGATTCACCGGTACATGACGGCCCGCTGGCTGTACAAGGGACAATAGGCGCTGGAATGATGCCGGCATATAAAAGCGTGTGGTAAATTGCGATCAGCAAGCCGAACCCAGCCATGGGTATTGCATAGAGCCAAACTCCCCAATCTGATCGCCATAGTGCGATGCCTAGTATCAAAGGAAGCGGGAGCATAAATACGCGCTGAAACCAACAAAGATCACAAGGAGCCTGACCAAGAACTTCTCCGATAAAGAGAACGGCCAATGAAGCGGTGAGAGCGATTGTCCAAGCCGCAAAAAGATATGCGAAGGTCCGTTCGTTACTCACTTGCTCATTAATAACGCTCGACATACCAATCTCCTCTGGCGTTCATTACCTAGATCAATCTGCCGGCATTGGAAGCTTTGGCCTTGAGCGCAAAACGACGCGGGAAACTATTAGGCAATCAATGACGCTTATAAAACCTCAGGTAGGTAGAGGTTCAAGAGATTTCTTCACAACAAACAATTGGAACAAATTCGAGTGTTAGCGCCTTATAACTCAAGAAGTGATAACGATTGTGCCTGTTGCATGCGTTTCTGGGATCGGCTGTTTGCTTTTCGCAAATGAAGCCAAAATATGAGGGGTAAGAGAATTGCCGCATGATCATTCACATCTTGACGCTGACTCTGGAGATAAGCGCGTTGGAATTGCTATATTTGCTAATGCGTTACTCACTGTCGTCCAGATAATTGGCGGAATTTATTCGGGTAGTCTGGCGCTTATAGCTGACGCCATCCATAATTTCTCAGATATGGCATCGCTCGTCATCGCTTTCGTCGCGCGCAAAATAGCGCGTCGTCCAGCTGATTCAAAAATGACTTATGGATACGGGCGAGTAGAGATTGTAGCCGCTCTGATAAATTATACCTCACTTATAATTATTGGGTTTTATCTGGTCTATGAAGGCGCAATGCGGCTCATTGATCCGCCAGAAATCGCAGGTTGTACAGTTGTGGTTTTGGGTGGAGTAGCGTTGATCATTGACGCGCTGACAGCATTGCTAACCTATTCAATGCAGAAGGGTAGCGTGAACATACGTGCTCTATTTCTACATAATCTATCTGACGCACTGGCATCGGTCGCAGTTATTATTGGCGGCTCGTTAATACTTCTCTACGATATCCGTTGGGTGGATCCCGCCATTACCATCGGTATTGCAGCCTATATCTTGTATTTGTCTTTCACCGAAATCGGTGGGCCAATAAGAACACTTATGCTGGGAAGCCCCCCCGATATTGATGCCGAAAAGGTGATTAGTTTGATAAAGCAGATTGATGGTGTCAAAGAATTGCACCATGCGCATTTATGGCAAATGGAAGAAGGAGAAGCCGCGCTCGACACCCATGTTGTCATCACGAGCGATCAAATCAGCAAGCTTGAATCCATCAAGTCTGACATAAAGACGTTGCTTGTTGAGGAATTTGGTATTCGACACTCAACGCTAGAATTCGAAAATTTGGAACACCGGCACAAAAATCTTTCCAAAATTGGACACGAATAATTAATCGCATCAGTTTTTAAACCGATAGTTATCCGAGCCATACATCCAAAAACAGCATGATGACCAAGCCAATAGCAAGCCCCATCGTTGCATGATTTTGATGACCGCTTCGGTGCGTTTCCGGGATAATCTCATGGCTGATGACATAAAGCATCGCGCCAGCGGCAAAGGCTAAACCCCACGGCAACAAGGGTTGCGCAAACACGATGACGCTAGCGCCAAACAGGCCGGTGACAGGCTCCACAAGACCTGTAAGCGCCGCAATCGAGAATGCGCGTTTCGCCGTATATTTTTCGCCAAGCAAAGCAACTGCAACAGCAAGACCTTCCGGCGCATTCTGCAATCCAATACCCAATGCGACGGGAAATCCACCCTCAAAGCCCTCTGCGCCGAAGGAAACACCCACGGCAAGACCCTCAGGGGCATTGTGGATGGTAATCGCAATTATAAAGAGCCAAACTCGTCTTAGCGAAGCAGCCTCTGGACCCTCCCGCCCTGAGCTAAAATGCTCATGTGGGATCAGTTCATTCAACAAGGCTACAGCACCCATCCCTATCAAGATAGCAATGCATACAATAAACGCTGGTATCGACCCATCGCCGTAACGGATTTCTGCAATATCCAATGCTGGAATAATTAATGAGAAAAACGATGCGGCCAGCATAACCCCGGCAGCAAAACCGAGCGAGACATCGCGCCACTTCCGTGATGGTGTTTTGCCAAACAGGACTGGTAAAGCTCCAACACTCGTCATGAGACCAGCGGCTAAGCTACCAAAAAAACCAAGCGCTATTGGTGACATGCCATCTATTGCACTGAAAATCTCGGAACCGTTCACGTCAACTCCCTGATAAATAGCCAATTCTTTGCTGGCGTTGTTTTTGATTCATTGCGCCAACAGGATTGCTGCGTTGGCCAAAGATCTTAATTAGCCTTTTACTTAAAACATAGCAATGGCTATATTATTATGGACTTAACCAACTTGCGTAGCATTGGCATGATTGCGTACTGTGATGACTGCTAGACTATCTCTGGCGTTTTACATTATGAGATGACCAAAAATGAGCACATTGAAGAAAACGGCAACAACTTCAGAGAAGTTCAACGAAACTGACTTGCAAGTTCATGGATTTCGCCAAACGCGTCACAATCGCCGCTTGGAACTTGTTGAAGATTACGTCGAGCTCATTGCAGATTTGATTTCTAAACATGGCGAGGCACGGCAAGTTGATATAGCACGAGAACTTGGCGTTGCTCAGCCGACTGTTTCCAAGATGCTCAAACGGCTTGCCGCAGAAGAAATGATTGTGCAAAGGCCCTATCGCGGCGTATTCCTTACCGACAAGGGAACTAAGCTGGCGAAGCACTGTCGGGAGCGTCATGTCTTAGTTAAAACGTTTTTAGTAGCGCTGGGCGTACCAGCTGAAGTTGCGAGCATTGATGCTGAAGGTATTGAGCATCATGTAAGTGAGCAGACAATTTCTGCTATAAAGAAATTTCTGCATTCTGATGACGCGGCCAGAAATTAAGGCTACACAGAGTAAACAAACTACTGCCAATATTATTTGTGTTTTAATCGCATTTACTTTTAATCCAAGTATCTGATTTTACAGAGATTTCAGCCCTTTATGATAGTCATATATTGACTGGCTAAATGGAGGATGGACCAAATGCTGCGCGCTTCACTGATGACTGCAATCTTAATCTTGTCAATAATTTCGGCAAATGCCAACGCACTGCACTTAAACCCTAGCCAGCCTGAGACAGCGTTCAGCATGCAGGCTTTCGGAGCAACAACGATACCTATTGGTTACTACGAGTATTGTAAGCGCTATCAAGCGCGCTGCGCGCGTCCTTCCGGCGGTTCTTACATCGAATTGACACAACAGCGTTGGACAGAAATCGTCGATGTGAACTATCAGGTGAACCGAACAGTCAAACCGTTGACTGATCCGGAAATCTTCGGCGTTGAAGAACTTTGGGAATACCCAAAAAACGTGGGTGATTGCGAGGATTACGTACTTCAAAAGCGCAAAGTTCTTAACGAGATGGGCTATCCACTTGGCTCGTTATTGATCACCGTCGCACGCGATGCCCAAGGCGGTGGACATGCGGTCCTTACTGTTGTGACCGATAGGGGTGATTACATTCTGGATAACGTCGAGCAAAATGTGATGCTTTGGAAAGACGCGGAACTCTATTATTTGAAACGCCAATCTGGATCCAATCCTAATACATGGGTTAGCTTAGTGCAAAACTGATGGCGCTCAAGTACAGCGGAGCTAAGACGTGGGAACAGGTTGGAGTCGTGAATTTGTGAAAATAGCAGGCCTAACTGCGCTAATCGGGCTTAAATTTTTCGATTAAATTCTCATTCGACTCTTTTTGTAAATGTGTAAAACTAATGGTGAAAATTACTCCTGCAAAAAGGAAAAGTAAAAACAAAAAAAGAAAATTCGATTTGCGCCGTTTATTGATGAGCTCTGCACCTGTGGTCGGATTAGCTGAATCATCCACTTTTTTCTCAAACATCATTTTTGTGTTCCTGCTCAATATGAGAGCTCGCTGAAGTCATGACAAGAAATATAGAGCCCAGCACAATAGCCATATCGGCTAAATTGAAAGCAGGCCAAGATAGTCCTGCTATCTGAATATCGATAAAGTCAGTCACCGCGCCTCGCAGGCTCCGGTCTATAATGTTGCCGACAGCACCGCCAGAAATTAGCCCCGCACATAAAGCTTCTGCTGTCGTACGGTTAAAAATGCCACCCCAAATAAATACAAAGACTGAAATGATTGATGTAAGAGCAATCAACAATATTTGTGAACTTTGAAACTGACTTGCAAACAACCCAAAACTCACTCCAGTGTTATGGCTCAAAACAAAGTTTAAATTTGGCAATACGGCAATAACACGCGGCGGGTGCATGATGACTTCAACAATTATAAGCTTGCTAATCTGATCGATACAAATGACAGACACCAACATGAATAATGTGAGATATAGATTTCGCCAGCTCATCTAAAAGCCACTTCTTTCAATTAAAATAAATAATTTATCTTACGCTGAGCGACTATAAAATCTCTAGTAGGGTGAGGTGCAAGAGCGAACCAGAAATAATTCTGAACCATAGCAGATCTAGCCGATGCATCTATTAGGCTCTGCTCAATCCACTTTTTTAAGTGCACTACACGTCACCACCGAACGAGCGTCGAGTTATTAACCATTTCTTAATCAAGTGACTTCGTTTGTTGATTCCAAGCATCGATAATGATTAACTTTCTATTAACAAAATGTTTGGAGAGATGATGTGAAGAAAACCGTCAATATATATGGAATGGCCAGTTCCATATTATTTGCCATCCTCTTTTCGACAACAGCCATAGCAACCCCTATGCAAACTGGAAAACTCACTTCGCAACCGATTGGCCACTATGAGTTTTGTCTCGCCTATCCTGATGAATGCAAACAGCTTCGAGGTATCGACATTAAACCAGTGAAGCTAACCAAAGATATTTGGTCATCCATGGTGAACATAAACTCAGCTATTAACATGGTCATAGAACCAAAAAGCGACCTAGATATTTATGGCCGTGAAGAAGTTTGGACATTCCCTGATCAAGCGGGTGATTGCGAAGACTACGTACTGTTAAAACGACAGATGCTAATCAACGAAGGCGTTTCGCCATCTTCTCTACTAATCACTGTTGTACGACGTCCTGATGGAGAAGGTCATGCAGTTCTCACGGCAAGAACCGACCGAGGCGACTTCGTACTTGATAACTTAACAAATCAAGTGAAGTCTTGGGATCAGACGCCCTACACGTACCTTAAGCGCCAGTCTATAAGGCACCAAGGGCATTGGGTTAGTATAGAAACAACTGACGACACGCTAGTGGGTTCGGTGACGAAATCCGAGTAAGAAGTCTTAACAGCTAGGTTCTTAAATAACGTACTTGAACTAGCTTTCGACCACTGCCTCCGGAATTTTGAATATTCGGCGCCACAAGAGCGCAATAATCAAAACTACAATGAGAAGAAGAACGAAACTGAAGGCGCCCCAACCCTGCTCTACAGCCCTTTCAATTGCGGACCCCAAGAAGTAGCCGGCCCCAACCATTAGTGTTGCCCACAAGAGTGCGGACGCGCAATTCAAAACTGTGAATTTTTGCCACGAGATTTCTGTTAGACCCACAGGCAAAGCACCTATGGTGCGCATGCCCTTTGGATAGCGATAGATGAAAATATATGCCAAGCCATAGCGATCAAGCAAAGTTATTGCCTTATCCGCTCTCAATTTTAGCTTGGGGCGAGATTTAAGGAAACCAGCGCCATATCGCTTTGCGACGAAGAAACGTAGTTCATCTCCCAAATATCCTCCAGCAAACGAAACTGCAACCACGAGAGACAAATCCAACGCTCCGAATTGAGCTGCGTATCCACCGAATAAGGGGAGTGAGCCACTCTTGAGTGCGCAATATCCAAACAGGAAAAGATAAACAGCCGTGCCGTGGTTATTGATGAGCGTCAAAATTTCTTCCACTTATTTTTTGGGATGATGGCGATCGGTGCTCATCATCAGCCACACCATTTTGGAATAGCAACGGGTCAAATGACACACTAAATCACAAGGGTAGTGTCTGGACAGCGCTTAAATAGGCCCAGACACTCGATTGCCGACAAAAGGGCTTTTATGTATCACGGCTCACGACACTATAAATTGACCCATCATACCTCGATCCTCGTGTTCAAGAATATGGCAATGATACATGAATGGGTTTTCCTGACTTGCCGGCATATCAAACTTAACTAGCAATTCGGTGACTCCGTCCACAACGACGGTATCTTTCCAACCGATGCTTTCTGGTTTCGGCTTGCCACTATTTTCGCTCAGCACTTGAAAAGCGACACCATGAATATGAAACGGATGAGCAAGCATTGAAGTTGAAACGATCCATTTTTCGACTGTGCCGAGTTTGATGCTCAAATCCATACGAGACATATCAAAGCTCTGACCGTTGATGCCCATGTTTGACATCATACCGCCGCCCATCATGCCACCACCCATCATTCCGCCAGACCCCGTGTTCATGTCGAGCGAGAATTGTCGAACGGCAATTTCCTTGTTTTCCAAGTTTGGTTCATCACCATTTAATTGATCAGGCAGAGCCGCGAATTCAGCAGGTAACCTTTCGTCGACAACAAAGGGCATAACGACGAAGGAACGATCAACCACATTATCGATCACCCCGCGAACACGTCCCATCATGCCCCCTGGCCCGGTGTTTGGATCACCTGCTGAGATCATTGTCATGGAGTTCCCGTTGCCAAAATCAACAAGTAGCTCTGCGCGCTCGCCAGGAGAAAGCCGAAGCGTATCAATGGCTCTTGGTTTGTCCAAGTACCCGCCATCTGTAGCGATCAGATGGAGCGAACGATCGTCGTCGGCCGACAGGGTGTAAATGCGTGCGTTCGATCCATTGATCAGGCGCAGCCTCACAATCCCCTTGGGGACAGAAGCCACAGCATTCACCTGCCCGTTCACCAAAATGGTGTCAGCCGTAAAGCCATGCATTGCGTCCATCATAGATAAATCATAGCTAAGTTGGCCCCGGCTCGTGAACCTGCGATCCTGAATAACCATCGTCAAGTCATCAACACCATACTCACTCGGAATGGCGCGATCTTCATCACGGTCATCGGTCACATGAATAATCCCTCCCAAACCCGCGTAAACGTCTGAAGCGGTCCGGCCATGAATGTGGGTGTGGTAGAAAGCGGTTGCAGGCTGCTGATTAATTTGCATTTGCGGCATCCAACTTTCGCCAGACATTATGGGAATGTGTGGGCCACCATCATGTTCACCGGGCACCAAGAGTCCGTGCCAATGGACTGTCACTGGGTTCCGCAACTCGTTGTTGACCTCAGCCTGAAGTGCGCCGTTTTTCATGCGGATTGTTGGACCAAGATAGCTTTGATTAAACCCAATTGTGTCAGACACCATATTCTCGAAGAAGGCAGTTTTCCCCGATTGTGCCGTCAGGTTGAGCTTGCCGCTGTTTGTCGTGTCCAGAAGCGGCGGCATCTTCAGGGCCGTGCGCTTGCTCAAGTCTACTTTCAAGTTCCCGGAATTTGCGGCTAGCGCATATGCACCACCAAGTGCGATTAGCGCGCCTCCACCGAGTAGAAAATTTCGACGTTTCATGATCGATTTCCTTTATGTGTTTGAAACAGAGCGTAGGCGTTCCACCAGATGGAAGGTCAAGGCTTAGTTGCGAGTGGCATGAGCATAATTGCCCATCCGCGATATCAAGCGATCGCTGGACGAATTTTCCGATAGACGAGCAACAGTAACGGTATCGCAACCGCTATCCCAAGAAGCGCTGAGAACCACATAGCGATATCGGTATCGCCATCAATTGCCATTTCTCCCAGATGTGCCATGAGAAACGCCGTAGGAATAACGCCGATGAGCGTAGCCAAAGCAAACCGCCATGTTTTGATGACACTTAGCCCAGCTACATAGCTAATCATGTCGAATGAAACGAAGGGTAACAACCGACTAAAAAAGATTGTCGCGGTTAGCGCATTCTGTGAGCCTAGAAGTCCCTTGTCTGCTTTTTCACCAAACCACTTTTGAATAGCATTTCGTCCAAGCCACTTGGATAAATAGAATGCGATCATCGCACCAATGAAAGCGCCTATGATAACATAAATCGTGCCAACCGTTTGCCCGTAGGCAGCACCGGCTGCAATCGCAATCGGCGCAGTTGGAATTGGACTGGCAACGACTGCGGCCACCATAAATCCAATGATAATCAACGGGCCCCAATTTCCCGCACGCTCAAACCAGGCTGCGATGTTATTGGAATTTACACTATTGAATAACGAGCCAATAAGACCTGACGCCCACAAATACCCCAGTATCGTGATTGCAATGAGCGTGATCGTTACCTTTAACCAGATCATCTTTGAAGACTTTTCAGGCACCATAAATTCCAATTCTTGATCGGCAAAGCCGTCCGCCGAAACCATTCGTACGCCTTCCAGCAGATGGAAGGTCAAGCAATATTAAACGTAACTCAGTCGGCATACGAAATCTCCATAAAACTATATGACTACTGGCTCTCAAGCCTTGCTTCATCGACCATTTGAACCAAACGGTCTGTCTCGACCAAGCCTGGTGCTATTGAATTTCCGATAATGAATGTTGGTGTGCCAGTGATGTTTAGACCTTCAGCAAGGCTCATTGAGACAGCGATATGATTATCGATCTCTGGAGCATTCATGTCAGCTTGCAGTTGCTCAATGTCCAACCCGATTGAAGCTGCGGTCTCCAATATAGCCTCTTCTTCCGCCCGGCCTTCCAGTGACATCAAAGCCCAATGAAACTCCTCGTATTTCCCTTGTTGCTGCGAAGCCAACGCAGCGCGCGCGGCAAACACCGAACCTGGTCCAAGAATCGGCCATTCGCGATACACGAGACGCACATTGTCATCGCGCTCCAACAGCGCTGCAATCTCTGGCTTTACACGTCTGCAGTAGGGACAATTATAGTCAAAAAATTCGACGATCGTTACATCGCCGTCAGGATTACCTAATATTGGTGCATTGGGATCACGCTCCAACTCATCGCGTCGATCCGATAAAATAGATGCTAGCTGCGCATCTTGGCGCTCTTGAGCGATCTCTTCCAATCGCTCGAAAGCCTGTTGGATTATTTCGGGATTTTCCATGATTGCTTCAAGCGCTAATTGCTTGATTTGGTCTTCGCTCATTTGCTCATCGGCTGTTGCGGGGACATACATCCAGGCAAGGGCAAAAATCACGAGCGCGCCGCGTAAGAGATGGATGATCATGTTGGATCGTGTGATAGCTTTAGTGTTGGCTCTCATGATGAACTCACTTTGCGTTGCTTGATTTGTTTGAAACTGACGTAGCGGCTAGAAAACAAGCCGCTGACAAGCCGATGCTGGCCACGACGTTCCAACCGGCAAATGAAAGGCCAAAAAATCGCCCAGCAGCTTCATTACAAGATGGAGGACGAGTGGTGGATAACGCGCCTAGCAAGTCGTTAGCATCAGTAGTGGAGAAATTGCCTCCAGCACCGCAGCTTGTGGGTCCAGGCCAGAAACCCCATTCTACGCCTGAGTGATACATCGCAAGTAATGTACTGCCGACAAATATGAGACCCGCAACCAAAAGGATAGCTCGAAGCGCTCGTTTGCTTAGGCTGCCGCCGAACGCAATCAATCCGGCCCCTAATAGCAATGGTATCGCAACATAATATGGTATTCTCTGCCATAGACAGAGTTGGCAAGGCAGATAGCCTGCGAACTGAAAGGCCCATGCTGAGCCAACCACTGCGAGCGCTGCCGTGCCAAGTGCCAGTGTAACGGATGCGGTTTTTTCGCGCGCAACATTTTGGAGGTCGGCGATCATATTTATTCCTTTGCTTGGTAGGATTTGTTCATTTCATCGTGGCTAGCTCGCGTTTCCTCGGACCATGTGCTTTTGATGTACGAAAGCACGGCGATGATTTCTTTATCGGACAATACACCCTCATAGGCTGGCATCGCAGACTCGTAGTTTTTCAAGTTGGCCGCTTTAACAACGCCAAGCTTGGTAATGTTGAACAAGACTTGATCAGGATGATGCCAGGTATGGCCAGTTTCATCGTGAGGTGGTGCCGGCATCTTCCCGTCTGCACCAGGGCTTCTCCAGTCGGCAACCTGCCCCTCCAAATTCACACCATGACAGGACGCACAGCTTTCGCGGTATACGCGCTTACCAATAGAAACGAACTCGCCGTTGTCGGGTAAAAGAATGCCTACAGTGTCAGCGCGACTTGGAAGCAACCAAAAGCTGACCGCAGCGGCAACGATTGCTGCACAAAGTAAAGCGAACAGCGTGAAACGGAAATTCCTATTCATTTTACCGTTCCACCCTAAACGACAATCAGCGTTGAGCCCTTGGGCACCCGTGCATAAAGATCAATGATGTCTTGGTTCATCAATCGAACGCAGCCGCTGGAGACCGCGGTGCCTATTGACCAGTATTCTGGCGAACCATGAATACGATAAAGTGTGTCGACGTTTCCCTCGAATATATAAAGCGCGCGAGCACCAAGTGGATTATCCAAGCCTGGCGGCATCCCACCATTGGCAGCGCTCCATTTTTCGAGTTCAGGTTCACGTTCGATCATTTCAGCAGGTGGTGTCCACTTTGGCCACTCCTGCTTCCAAGCGATCCGTCCTTCCCCAGACCACGAAAAGCCGGCACGGCCGAGACCGACACCATAACGCATCGCAGTGCCACCCTCTTCGACCAGGTAAAGAAAAAAGGTACTCGTATCGACGATGATCGTCCCCACTGGATATGGCGTCGTGTAATCGATTTGCCGACGCCAGAATTTTCGTGGAACTTTGTTTAAGTCGACGGATGGTAATGGAAATTGCTCCTGCGGCATTGGTCCATATGCAGCGACATAGTTTGGTGGAATTGAAGGCTCTTTGGGCTCAACAGGTTTGTCCGAAAAGACATCTGTGGTTGTGCAGCCGGTTACGGCAAGCCCCAACAGGCTTGCCGACCCAGTTACAAAACGTCGTCTATGGATCGTTTTGTTCATCAATGTCATTTGCCACGGCCAGCTTCATAAAAGACGGTCGGCTCAACGGCAGAATCTATAGTAAACGCATAGACTGTGTATTGGGCGTTTTCGTCGTAGCCCATACCTAGTGAACCCATTGGCATCCCAGGTGTAGAAATCCCCTTGATAGCCGGCTTTTCCGATTGCAGTTTTTCAACTGCAGCTAGAGGTACATGGCCTTCCAGCACATATTTTCTCTCGCCACCTAAGACCGCTGTATGACAAGCCTCTAAATCCTTAGCGACGCCTGCCTGCTGTTTGATATTCGACAAATCATCCATGTCGTTGACTTCGACAATATACCCAGCCTTTTCCATTGCTTCCACCCAGACTTGGCAGCAGCCACACCAAGGCGTTTTGAAAACAGTAATGGTTTTATCATCGTGACCGCTTGCTGCGTGTGCAATCGCACCAGCTGACAATGTTGAAAAAGCAGCGAGAACCAACGAAGTAATAAGTTTTGATTTTGTCATTTTGTGTCCTTTTGGTCTGTTTTGCTGTGGCAAGATTTGCCCATGAATTTATGCACTACGAAGTGCAAAGCTACGCAGCCTGCTAACGGCGCAAGTGCGTAGAGGCGTGCTCCCAAACCAAGCTCCGCTGGGATCGAATAAAAGATAAGCGCGCCACCGATGACCATTGGAACGCAGCAAGCCATCATGAATAAATTCATGACTTTGCGGTTCTGTTGCTCTTTAGTTTGCGTTGATTTTTTAATTGCCGGTACGCCGCTTGTGTAAGTGTATGGCGACATTTTTTCTTTTGTTTGCTCAATCATAGCACCACCACTTTTGAGCCGATTGGCACGCGTTCATACAGATCCTCAACATGTGCATTGATCATACGAATGCAGCCATTTGAAACGGATCGTCCAATCGAGGATGGGTCGGTCGTGCCGTGGATTCGGTACATCGTATCTCTTTTTCCTCGATAGAGATAAAGCGCCCGAGCGCCCAGTGGATTGCGCGCTCCGCCCGCTACACCACCTGCGAATTTTGCATATTTTTCTGGCTCCCGCCGGATCATATTTTGTGTTGGTGTCCAACGAGGCCATTTTGCCTTTCTTGCAATTGTCGCAGTGCCCCGGAAAGCTCTGCCAGCCTTACCGACCCCGACACCATAGCGGCGAGCTTTGCCGCCCGGCAGCTGCAAATAAAGAAAATGATTACGTGGATCGACAACAATAGTACCGGCCGAATAACCTTTAAATCGCACAGTCTGTGGCTGATATTTCTTATCTAAATTGAATTTTTTATGCGCCATCGCCGGGGCGATAGGAGCAAGTGCCATGACCCCAAGGCCAAGCACAAAACTACGTTTCGTAAGCATGATATACCCTTTTTTCACTAATCAGAAAAGACGCCAATAAAGGCGCCAGCTAGGTTTGATTAGTTGAAAATAGGCGGGCGGAAGTGGCTCGAAGTCGTCTCAACAACGCGCTGATCGCTGCCAGATGGGGAGAACTGCACGGTGTCTGAACCAAAAGATATATTAGAATAATAGACCAATGTCTGATAGTCCATTGAACAGTGGACACTTCCATGATGCATTGAATTCATAGGCATTTCACAGCAATCAGCAAGTTTGTTTTCCGCTCCATCATGGGAAACAGATTCCATCAGATGGTTTTCAGCAGATGCATTGACACCTACCGTTTGCAACGGCAGCGAAACCATCGTCAAAACAAGAACCAACAATGTTGCTACAAACCTACGCATGCTAATATCGTACACTTTTTCTAATTAAATTGCCATAAACTTTTTGCTTCGAAGAAATGCGCGTGGCGCACTATTTCGCGCGCCACGCTTAGGTGTTTTATTCAGTCGGTATGAGAGCTTGCACGGCATAGATGCCGTCCTCACCCTTGACCAACATCATAGTGACTGTGTCACCAGGATTAACAGTGTCCATCATTTCTGCATTTGGTGACAAAGGCATATCCATTGTCATCGCAGGCCAACCGATTTCAGGGATTGGTCCATGAGAAACATTCACAGGGCCGTCACCAAGTGAGTTCACTACAACTTCTGCGTGAACTGCGCCTTCAACAGCCTCGGAACTCATGTCCATCTTGGAATGGTCCATGTTGTGAGTGGTTTGTGCTACAACTACGGCGGTTGTTAAGGCTGCAATTCCCATAACGACGGCGCCGATAATAAGTCGCTTTTTCAAAATGTAGTCCATCCTATTGTTCGGCGATTATTCACCGGGGGTTGGTAGAGGGGTAGGCAAAGATTCCGGCTCCTTATTTGTTACCGAGAGCTTTGTGAGTTCACGATTGACCCTTGGCAGAGCCAATCGTTTCCAGATGACAAAGACCGCTGGAATGACGAAGAGCGTAAGCAGTGTTGCAGTAGCCATGCCACCGACCATTGGAGCTGCGATACGCTGCATAATTTCGGAACCTGTTCCGGTCCCGTACATAATCGGGATGAGACCGGCAAAGATGGTTGCGACCGTCATGATTTTTGGCCGCACCCGCAAAAGTGCACCTTCAAATACCGCGTCTTCGACATCAGTTGTGGTAAGCGAACGTCGCTCTTCGACGGCCATCTTGCGCCGTTTTTCCCAAGCTAAGTTGAGATAAAGCAGCATGATGATAGCTGTCTCAACCGCAACGCCTGCTAGGGCAATAAAGCCAACAAGTACGGCAACAGAGATATCAAAATTCAAGTACCAAATAAACCAGACACCACCGGCCAAAGCCACAGGTAAAGCCGCCAGAATGATCGCCACTTCGGTCACCCGGCTAAAAGCCATAAAGAGCATCAAAGTGATAATGAGTAATGTAGCGGGTGCTACGAGTTTAAGCCGTTCCTGCATTCGTTGAATGTATTCATATTGCCCAGACCATGTAATCGAGTAGCCCGGAGGAAGCGTGACCTCTTCAGCCACCTTGTCGATAGCTTCATTCACATATCCACCAAGATCGCGACCAGCAATGTCGATAAATACAAAGCCAGTGCGCCGAGCATTTTCTGATCGGATCATACCCGGCCCATCCACAATGCCGACATCAGCAAGAGCTGACAACGGAATTTGAGCCCCGGACGGCGTTACAATAGGCAGATCACGAAGACGCTCGGGACTGTCACGCCACTCCTGCGGGTATCTGAGATTGATTGGAAACCGTTCTAGACCTTCAACGCTTTCCGAAACCTGCATGCCCCCAATAGCAGTTTGCACCACGTCCTGAATTTCACGCACACTCATATTGTATCGAGCAGCGTCTTCTCGTTTGACATTGATTTCGATGAAACGCCCACCAATAGGTCGCTCAGCGTAAGCAGATGTTGTGCCTTCTATATCTGCAACAGCCTTTTCAACCTCGATACCAATTTTTTCGATAACCGAAAGATCAGCACCAGATATTTTGACACCGACGGGTGTTTTGATGCCTGTCGCAAGCATATCAATCCGGTTCTTTATCGGCTGGATCCAGACATTCGTGACCCCGGGAATTTTCACAACACGGTCGAGCTCAGTGCGGATGCCATCCATCGTCATTCCCGGCCGCCAATCCTTTTCAGGATGCAACTGGATAGTAGTCTCAATCATTGTGAGTGGCGCAGGATCTGTAGCTGTTATCGCCCTTCCCAATTTGCCATGAACAGTTTTTACCTCTGGGATAGTTGCAATCAGTCGGTCAGATTGCTGTAGAACCTCTCGTGCCTTTCCAATCGAAACGCCTGGATAAAGCGTTGGCATATACAAGAAGTCGCCTTCGTTCAGTTCGGGCATAAATTCCGTTCCAAGACGCTGCAAAGGCCAAGCCATAGAAGCGACCAACAGTCCAGCCAGCAAGGTTGTCGCCCACGGCCATGCAACCGCTGCATCCAAAAACGGACGATAGGTAACGATAACCGCTTTGTTGAGCGGGTTTTTGTGCTCCGGTAGGATTTTGCCCCGCACGAAGTAGCCCATCAAAACCGGTACGAGCGTAATCGACAGAATTGCGGCGGCACCCATCGCATAGGTTTTGGTAAATGCGAGCGGCTTAAATAGTCGCCCCTCTTGGCTTTCCAGAACAAAGACTGGGAGAAAAGAAACTGTAATGATCGCCAGTGAGTAAAATAACGCAGGGCCAACCTCACTTGCGCACTCAGCTACTATTCTCCATCGATTTTCGTTCGTTAGTTTTTCCTTCTCAATGCGCCGATGCATAGCTTCAATCATGACAATTGCAGCATCAACCATTGCGCCGATGGCAATCGCAATCCCTCCTAGTGACATGATGTTGGCATTTACACCTTGCAGTTTCATAACGATGAACGCGACGAAAATGCCAAGCGGAAGCGACAACACAATCACGAGAGACGAGCGGACATGAAGAAGAAAAGCAGCGCATACTAAAACAACAACAAAGAACTCTTCGGTCAATTTCTTTCGAAGATTATCAATGGCTCTTTCGATCACCCCGGCACGATTGTAGGTGGTGACGATTTCAACACCTGCAGGCAAACTAGGTTTTAGTGTTTCTATCTTTGCTTCTACTGCTTTTATCGTCGTAAGAGCATTTCCACCCCAACGCATGATAACAACGCCGCCAACGGCATCGCCTTCGCCATTGAATTCGCCAACGCCGCGCCGCATTTCTGGTCCTAGCCGGATCTCGGCCACATCACCGAGTGTGATAGCCGCACCGCGAGAATTGACCATTAGAGGCGCACTGGAGAGGTCAGAAATTTCATCAACATATCCAGTGGAGCGAACCATAAATTCAGCTTCGCCCATCTCCACGACGCTACCACCCGTCTCACGGTTTGCGTTTTGAATTGATGATCTTATCTTCTCAAGTGTGAGGCCATATGCGCGCAACTTGTTGGGATCGACGACAACTTGGTACTGTTTGACCATGCCGCCAATGGTGGCGACTTCTGACACACCCTCAATCGTCTGCAATTCGTATTTTAAAAACCAGTCTTGCAGCGTGCGCAATTGCGACAGGTCATGACCGCCGGTTCGATCAATGAGTGCATACTGATATATCCAGCCAACACCTGTCGCGTCGGGGCCGAGTTCAGGGGTAACACCATCGGGCAAACGTGAAGTAATCTGGCCAAGATATTCAAGCACACGCGTTCTAGCCCAGTACAAATCCGTCCCATCTTCAAAAACGACATAAACGTAGCTGTCGCCAAAGAAAGAAAATCCACGAACATCTGTAGCGCCTGGAACAGAAAGCATAGCTGTAGCGATTGGATATGAAATTTGGTCCTCAACAACTTGAGGTGCCTGTCCGGGATAAGACGTTTTGATGATAACTTGAACGTCTGAAAGGTCGGGTATCGCATCGACAGGTGTATTGCGAATGGCCCATACGCCAGCGAATGCCATCATTATTGCGAGTGCAAGGACGATAAACCGATTTGCTATTGATCCACGAATAATTGCTTCAATCATTGTGTCACCGCATTTTCTTTCTCAAGACCGATCAGGGTCAAAGAGAAATCTGCGTTTTTAGAAAACAACAACATGGTTTCGGCTGAAATGGGCAGGTCGTCGACATTCAAATCTGGGCTGATGGAGAAATCCATCGTCATGCCCGGCATTCCAATTTCTGTCATTGGGCCATGCGTGATATTTGCCGTACGTTTCACTGGGTCAATTTCGTTTATAGTCCCGGCGACAATCATCGGTTTTGCTACTGGGTCTGCCGCTGCTAACACAATAGAAGCTGGGTCGGGCCTATCGAATGTAAGCATCATTTCAGAACCAGTTTTTAACTGAGCTGCGTCCAAATCGGGTGCAATTTTGAAGTCCATAGTCATGCCCGGCAAACCAATAGCCGTCATTGGACCGTGTGTGATGTTGGCTATGCCCGCGGCCTGATCAACAGAGTTGATAGTTCCTGACACCTGAATTGCTGGCAATGACATTTCAGACGACATCTCTTTAACTGCTGTCTCAGTCATATTACCGGCGTCGTTTGATTCTTTGTCCTCTGCGGATTTCGCTCTGACTGCCACGATGATAAAATTGCCATCATCTGCTTTTGTAAGGTCAAACTCTACAGGTTGATCAATGGGCACGGTTTCAGGATCAAATCCTGTGACCGCCATGTCCATTTGCATTGGCGGCCATCCGATATCAGGAATGGCATCATGCGCCATCGTCAGTTTTCCGTCGGATGTGATGGCTTTCACCATGCCATTGCCCGTTGCGGCTACTCCATCATCAGGCCCAAGTTCGAGTGCGCTCAAAACACCGTCCGCGCCACGTGCAATTCTAAATGCTACCTGGGAACCCACATCAAGTCTGTCGACGTCTATGCCAGCAGCTATCGGGAAAGCTGTTTCCATCGCAGGCCAATCCAATGAGGAAAGTTCGTCATGCTTGATCGTTGCAATGCGGCGATCGGTATCTAGTGCCAACAACATGCCAGCACCTTTCGCAGGTTCCTCATCAGTTGGCGCCATACGCATCAAACCAGCAGAAAGCGAGCTTTCGCTATCAATCAAGAACTGGGCTGACGCAACAACTTGCTCTCCTACGCTTAAGCCTTGAACAATTTCGGTTCGTCCGCCTTCGCCAAAGCTATTTCTAAGCCCTGTCGTCACTAGACGCGGTTTGAAGGTGCCATCTCCGGTTTTCACAATGACGCGCTCAGCGCGGCCAGTGCGAATAATCGCTTCGGATGGAAGTGTTACAGCAGTCCGCGTTTCTTTCGGCGTCAAACTAACTCTGCCAAACATGTTGGGCTTTAATAGGCCTTCAGAATTGTCAAATCGCAATCTAACGGGGAGCGTTCTGGTGGATTGATCTAACGCCGGATAGAAATACTCGATGGTTCCCTTGAAGGTCTTGCCCGTTATATGGTCAAAACTTGCAACAGCTTCCATATCCTCGGATAGCCGACCAATATCACGTTCAAAGATATCGACGATTAGCCAAACGCTTGACAGATCGGTCAGTGACACCGCCTGAATGTTTGGCTGCAGATACATACCTTCAGCGGCTTCTAAATTTATAACGACACCATCTTGTGGAGCATAAATATCAATGACACGGGTCATCGCACCTGATTTGGCAATTTCATCTATCTGGCGATCCGAAGCACCGTGGCTGCGCAATTTGCTTCGAGCAGACTCAATCGCGCGCTTGTTGCCTGTGTTGTAGATATTGATGAAATCGAAACTCGCGATGGCGAATTCCTGAGAAAACATCTGAAATAGACGATCTCCTTCTTTGACGATTTCACCAATTGAGCGCACATCAAGTGCTTCAATCCATCCGTCTACACGTGTGTGGACGTGCGCGGTGCGTTGTTCGTTATAGCTGACAAAGCCGACCGTCTCTATTTGGTGCGAGATATTGGAAATCTGCGCAACAGCGGTACGCACACCAATTGCATTGATTTCCTGCCCCGAAAGTGTGACTTCGGCAGGATCGCCACTGGCCTCCTGTCCGTCATAAACAGGGATTAGATCCATCCCCATCGGTGACTTACCAGGACTATCTTTCCTAAAGTTAGGATCCATCGGCGCTACCCAATATAAAATATTTGGGCCAGCATCCGCCATGCTTTGTTCAGCATTAAAATAGAAGCGTTCGGCTGCTATTCCTCCGGCGACGCCAGAAGCTAGGGCTAGAATTGAGAGTGCTATATATCGACCACGCATCGTAATCTCCGCGCCGATGGTCTAACCATCTGGCGTTGCGAACAAAATAAGCAGGACTTAGGCCCTGCAGTTAATTGAAAATTAGTTCGTGCGCGGAGGACGGTCTTCGATAACACCGCCGAATGAGGTTGCGGCTTCATAAGTCCAACCGGCCGCTACATCTTTCGAATAGCGACCCGTCACATATATATTCGTAAAATACTCAGAGAATTGTTGTGCGCATATACGTTCACAAATGTCGCGGCAATCATCACCATCGGTGTTGCCAGAGTGTTCAAATCCCTGATCACAATCGATTGTTGCCTGCATCGTGCTGTTATCACCATGCTGCATATCAATGTGATGCGTAGCAACAGCGTCAATCGTTTGACTCGCTATTGCCTGAGAAAAAGGCGCCAAGAAAAGCAGTGCCACAGCGATAAGCTGCGCAGCTACGAATCTCATTCGACCATTTTTTCTCATTCTCATAATTCTGATATGTCTCAATTATAATTTTTAGCAAGTCATATTTTCGTGTCGAAATCGACAGGCTTTAAAGATACTGCCAAATCTAGCTAATGTTAAACCAGGTGTTCATACCCGCTGCGGCATGCTCCAGCATATGACAATGATAGAGCCACTTGCCTTTATTATCTGCAACAAATGCTATTTGGGTTGTTTGTTCAGGACCAATCAAGAATGTGTCTCTCCACATCTCGCCCTCATCTATTTCAGCACCAGATCGATCGAGAATTTTAAAATGATGTCCATGCACATGCATGGCATGAACCCATCCTGTGTTGTTGATGGTTTCGATTATTACTGTTTCACCCGCCGCCACATCAAAGAATGGATCCTCCGCGAGATTGGCGACGCCGTTAAAGGCCCAAGCTTGTTTCGTTGTTCTGAAAGCCTCGCCTTCCAATATTTTGCCATTGTAGACCATCTCCACAAAGCCGCCCATCGCGCCGCCAGCCATGTTCAACGTAAATTTCTTGGCGTTCTGCAAATCAGGCACGGGTATGGAATTGGGAACCAACTTGATCTGATTTGGTGACGGTATTCCATCACCAGAGACTTCAAACTCAATCATCGAAAATGGATCATCGCCAGAAATTTCATCAAGCGTGAAATCATTATCTGATATGATTAAGAGATCCACACGTTGTGCTGGACCAAGCATCAATGGGCTGTAGTTTAAAGTTTGAGGTTCAGACAGCAGTTGCCCATCATAACCGAGCACCTTTGCGTTGAAGCTGTTTGGATCGATTTCAAACACACGTGCATTTGCGGCGTTTATAATTCGCAAGCGGTAATTTTCATTACGGTTCAATCTTATTTTTGGTACCGCTTTGCCATTTACAGTCAGCCAGTTACCCAATCTCCCGCCATGGCTCCAATCCATGAGAGACCCAAGGCTCGCTGCGTCGAGCGTACCCTCTCCGGCCAAACGCCAATCATCAATCATCAGTGTCAGATCATGCGCGGCATCGAACGCCGGTTCGACATCATCTATTATAAGCGGACCATATAGGCCGCGTGCAACTTGGTTCCAACTTTTATTGTGGGCATGGTACCAATAGGTACCAGCGTCAGGCGCAACGAAATCGTAGACAAAACTGTCGCCCGGCTGAACCGGTTCTTGAGTGAGGCCTGATACTCCGTCCATTGCATTTTCAATGCGTATGCCATGCCAATGAACTGAGGTTGGCTCTTCCAAATTATTGGTGAACTTAACCTGGACGCGCTCACCCTTTTTTACTCGGATTTCTGGCCCTGGGGCTGAACCATTATAAGTCCATAGATCAGATTCTGCGCCATCTGGCCTATACAATTTCTGCTTTGATGGGCCAGCTATTAGCTCAAAATACCCATCATCAACCTTTGCAAGCGCAAGGGTTGGCAGTTGAGCAGCTGCGGCTGCACCTGCAAATCCAAACAAAACATTACGGCGAGAAATCATAAATCGTGACCTTATATGGGAACTGTAAATGAGGTTGTTAGAACGGCGGTAACTGCAAAAACTAATAGAAAGACAAAACCTTCCCATCGCAACGAACGACGAAAGCGAATTGCTGCGCCCGGTACGGATTCGGCAAGATCTGGAACAAATTTGAGTTTATTTATTGCTGCAAACAATAAAATTATTGAAACGATCCCAAGTTTGACCAACAGGATGATACCATAATTTGTGCCAAATAGTTTTGCGGGACCGCCAAGAATAAACCATGAGAACGTAACGCCCGCAGCTATTAGCATAGGGACAATGATGCTTGCCTGTTTGCCAAATTTATCTGCTACTTCCGCGGCATGACCGGCGTCCTTGCTCGGGTGTGCCAATCTGTAAAGCGGTGGCAATGCGCCAAACCAATAACTCACTGCCAATAGATGAAATGTGATCAGACCACCGAGAAGCCATTGTGGGTCACGTATGGCATGTCCGGTTAAAGCGAACGATGCGGCGACCATTATAACGCCAAAAAGAGTAGCTGGCGCACGCACTGCACGTGATAGCACAGCAATCAAAAGCAACAGCAGTCCACCTAATCGTATATAGGTTGACTGGCCCAGTGGGCCTTCAAGACTAATCGCAATGATCTCTGGATCAAGCATGCCAGCGATGCCGTCGTCCATCATACGACCGGCTTGTACGAGCACACGAGCTATCGTGGATAAGGCTGCCACTGCGATAACAATCAAAGCCAATGGCCTTAAGGTATTAGATATTTCATCTCCAGCACGCGGCAATGCCATGCGAAAAAGCAATAACCCGACGGCCATCAAGCTGCTGATGTAAATCACAAATTTGGTGAGGCTTGCGGCAATCCCCCAAGAGGTGAAGGCCGTAGCGTTTAGAGTGCTCCAGAGAGAAACGACATTTTCCAATTTGGCTTATCCTGACACATCAAAAGTGAAATCGCCTTTGATTACATGACCGTCTTCGCCGAGCGCCCGCCATTCAATTTTGTAATTTCCTGCTCCCATGAATTCAGGCGTGAGATGCATTTCTTCTACCGCTTCTTTTGTCGGAAGTTCCATCCGCATCTCATTCGATGCATCTGCGGTCGAGTGCGTCATCACTACTTTTAGAACTCGCGCGGGCTTTGCAAAGTTAAGATGCAACATCTCCGGCGCAGTATCTAACGTTGCCTTATTTTCCGGCGATGTCGATTTCATTGGCGAATGCGCAAGCGACGCAAACGTTGAAAACAAGACTGCAAAGACGCTAAAAAGTATCGATTTCATCTTCATGTTCTTCTCCTAATTCGGCTCGCGCCAGATTTTCAATTGAGTATATGTAGGCCGTTATTGGATACCGTTTGCGCGTTGCAACTCGCGAACATAAGCCACGATTTGAGCCACTTCTTCGTCTTCAACGCTTTTAATTTGCGGCATGTTACCAAAGCGCCAATGGTGAGCCCGCACGCCATTCTTGACGGCAAGCAAGAACGATGCATCACCATGATGATTTGGCTCATAGATTTTATGAACCAATGGCGGTGCAACGCCGTCTTGCCCTGCGGCGTTTACGCCGTGGCAGCTCGCGCAATTAGCCTCAAAAGCAATTTGTCCAGTTTCTGCAACGGCCGATAATTCAGGAACATTCACATTGGCCAAGGGAGCACCCTGCTCACCAGAGGTCGCCTGGACTGAATGAGGATTTTGTTCAGCAGGTATAAATTGTTTGCCGATGAACACGACAGCCGCCAAACCAAAAAATCCGAGAACTAAATATTTGGGGTTCATTTATCCATATGTCCTGCAATGTCGTTGATGATTGGACAATCGGGACGTCCGTCGCCGTGGCAATGATCAGCCAATTGTTTGAGTGTTGATCGCAGCGATTTTATTTCTTTTAGTTTGCGGTCAATCTCGGTTATTTTTTCCAGTGCAAGATCTTTCACGTCTGAACTTGCGCGCTCTTTATCCTCATACAGTGACAATAGTGAGCGACATTCTTCAATTGTAAAACCCAAGCTGCGAGAACGTTGGACAAACGCCAAGCGATGAATGTCCGCATCGGCATAATCGCGGTAGCCATTGGCGGCGCGCGCTGGTTTCACGAGTTTGATATCCTCGTAGTAACGTATGGTCTTAGCCGGCAGACCAGTTGTCTCGGATGCTTCACCTATATTCATGTTTTGCCTCCTCTAGTTCTGCGCTGTAGATCTCATTTAACTCATCAATTTCTTGTTCGTTGAAGCCAATCTTACGGGCTATTGAAACGAAACTCACGCTTACTCCGTCGACATTCTTGGGATCATATCTCGTCCCAAGTAGTTTATCATGATCTGATTTAATACGACTCATGACAAAGCTCCTACTGCTTCCACCTGCTGTAAGGTCAAGCTAAATTTATGCGATTTCTTCCATCATCCAATTGCGATCAATGTCTCAGATTTAAAAGCATATGGAGGAACAACGAGATTCTTTGGCGCTGGACCCTTCATTATGCGCCCGGATTTATCATAGTGCCAACCATGACATGGGCAGAACCAACCACCCCAATCGCCACGTTCATCGCCGTTATTTTGGCCAAGCGGAATGCAGCCTAAATGCGTACAAACACCGACAACAACAAGCCACTCGTCCTACTCGACCCGCATTTGATCTGTTTGCGGATCGCGCAATTGAGAAATATCGACAGTTTGCATTTCGTTTATGGTTTCAGGCATTCGTCGGTCAATAAAAACGGGTTGGCCGCGCCAAGTAACCGTCACTCTTTGCCCCGGTTCAATTGATGACACATCTATTTCTACTGATGCCAAGCTTAAAACATCAGCAGCGGGGTTCATTTGATCAATAAATGGCCAGGCTGTCGCCGCTAGACCAAAAGCGCCCATCATACCGGTCGCTACGTAGATGAAGTCCCGACGCGTACCTTCGGGTTCTTGGTCTAATTTATTTCCTTCTACTGCTATTTTCGTCATCATATCTGCCTCCAATTATGGGCATTTGACTACTGTTAGAGTTTAACGGATCGAAGCCTTAGAGAGTTTGCTACTACAGACACCGATGACAAACTCATCGCAGCGGCAGCAATCATCGGCGACAAAAGTGTGCCGGTAAGCGGGTAGAGTATACCTGCCGCAATCGGTATGCCTGCGGTATTATATGCAAACGCAAAAAACAGATTCTGTTTGATGTTACTCAACGTTGCTACAGAGAGTTTTCTTGCACGTACAATGCCTGTGAGATCGCCTTTCAGCAGTGTCACACCCGCGCTCTCAACGGCCACATCAGCACCTGTTCCCATCGCGATGCCAACCTCTGCAGCAGCAAGTGCAGGCGCATCGTTTACACCGTCGCCAGCCATAGCCACCTTGTGACCTTGCGCATGAAGTTCGTCGACAAGCGCCTTCTTATCTTCCGGCAATACGCCTGCTCTCACTTCATCAATACCAAGTTGATCAGCAACAGCGCGCGCTGTTTTCTCATTATCGCCGGTCGCCATGATGATTTTTAAACCTGCTTCATGCAGCGCAGCTATCGCATCGCGGGATGTCGCTTTTATAGGATCGGCAACAGCGATCAAACCTGCTAGCTTTCCATCGATTGCGACATACATTGCCGTCTTGCCTTGTACACGCAGTGCATCGGCCTGTTTGTCGGCAGCTGTGTGATTTGCACCAGCGGCCTTCATCATCGCGGCATTGCCCAACGCGATTTTCTTTTTACCAGAAGTTCCTTGGACGCCTTTGCCAGTAATTGCCTCAAATTCGGCTATTGGTGCCGCTGCGATCTCTTTCGCCTCAATGCCTTCCACAATGGCTTCGGCCAATGGATGTTCGGATCCTGCTTCTATACCCCTCACCATTGCGAGCATGGCTTCCTCGGATACATTACCAAAAGTGACCACATCAGTTAGCGTGGGCTTGCCCTCGGTGAGCGTTCCAGTTTTATCGACCACCAATATATCAACCTTGGCCATACGTTCCAACGCTTCGGCATCTTTGATAAGAACACCCGCTTGGGCGCCACGCCCCGTGGCCGTCATGATCGACATGGGTGTCGCCAAACCAAGCGCACAGGGACATGCGATAATAAGCACGGAAACGGCCGATACAATTGCAAATACAAAGGACGGATCGGGACCAAAGACCAACCAAATGAAAAACGTAAGCACCGCGATGATGACAACCGTCGGCACAAAGTAAGACGCGACTCTGTCTGCCAGACCTTGGATAGCTGCACGCGAACGCTGCGCCGACGAGACCATCGAAACAATACGCGCGAGTACCGTCTCGTCACCGACGCGCGCCGCCTGTATGATAAGCGATCCATTCTTGTTAATCGTGCCGCCTGTAACCGCATCACCCTCTGATTTCTCAACGGGCAGCGGTTCTCCGGTCAACATGCTTTCATCGACCGATGTGCGCCCTTCCAAAACAATTGAATCCACAGGGATCGCTTCGCCGGGACGAACGCGCATGTGATCGCCTTCAATGATGTTTTCCAGCGGTGCATCATATTCATCACCATCTGGCGTGATACGGCGCGCCATCTTAGGCGCTAAATCTAGCAGAGCGCGGATCGCATCGCCGGTGCGTTCCCGGGCGCGCAGTTCCAAGACCTGCCCAACGAATACCAATGCGACAATGACAACTGCAGCCTCATAATAAACAGGCATGTGGCCGCCTGGCATTTGCAAGCCAGCAGGGAATAATCCGGGCAAGAACGTCGCGATAGCAGAATAGAGATAAGCCGCCCCGACACCGATCATGATTAGCGTCCACATGTTGAGGTTCCATGTTTTGATGGAAGTCCAACCGCGATGGAAAAACGGAGCTGCGGCCCACACGATCACTGGTGTTGCTAAAGCGAACTCTAGATACAAACTGACCTTCTCGCCTAGCCATTCGCGAATAGGTAGCCCGAGCATCGGGCCCATTGTCATAATTAGAAGAGGAACCGCTGCTCCGATACTCACCCACAGTCTGCGCGTGAAATCGATTAGCTCATGGTTAGGGCCTTCAGCAACACCGTCCATCGGCTCCAACGCCATGCCACAAATCGGGCATGTGCCCGGCCCTTCCTGAACAATCTCTGGGTCCATCGGGCAGGTAAACATGGCATTCTTGGGCGCAGTCTGCTTCTTTTTGGCTTTGTTGCCGGAGAGATAAAAATAGGGATCATTTCCAAACTTGTCGTGACAGCCTTGGCTACAAAAATGAAAATCGTCACTCTTATGTGAAAGCGTTGGCTTTCCCGCATCCAGTTTAACAGTCATGCCGCAAACCGGATCTTTTACCGCACCGTCTTGCAGCACGGTCGCATTTTTCAGAATATCTGCAGGTAAAGCTGTCTCAACAGCCTTGGCATCATGTTCAGAGTGATTGTGGTTATGACCACTGTGATCACCGCCGCAACAACTGCTCTTATCAGCCTTATGATCGCTGTGGTCTGCTTTTTCCATCGTCCTATCTCCAAGTTTGTATCGACCGTAAGGCTTCCGGCTGATGGAAGGTCAAGCGATATTTTTTATTTTCTTTGGAACCCTCCAGCGCTGGAATGTTGTTGTAACCGCGTAAGGCAAAAAGGAGATGACAATGGCTTACTCACGCTTCTTCGCAATGATTGTGACTTCGACCATAATCATGCTGGGGCTTATGTACCTAAATACCTATGCACTAGACCATGTGTTTTTCAGTGAAACACGCGCCTATATGGCGCTTTACATGGGCTCTGTGATGGCGATTGTGATGCTCGCATTTATGCTCGGCATGTATACCAATACTAAGATGAACATTGCGATCTTCGCTAGCGCGGTAATTATTTTTGTTGGATCGCTTTACTTGGTGCGCAGTCAGGACACGGTCGCAGACGTATCGTGGATGAAAGCGATGATACCACACCACTCAATTGCAATCCTTACTAGTAGCCGCGCAAACATCAGCGACCCGCGTGTTCAAAAACTGGCTGACGATATTATCAAAGCACAAGAACTTGAGATTGCTGAGATGAAAGCCCTGATCGCTGATCTTAACGGCGGTCCTGCTGCGACGCCAGAAATTGATGGGAAGTAATGATGACCAAGACCGCTGAGCTTCACCGTATGGTCATGGCAGATCATGTCTGCCCTTATGGCTTAAAATCCAAACATCTGCTCGAAAAAAATGGGTTTGAGGTTGATGACAATCATCTGACAACGCGCGAGGAGACTGACGCGTTCAAACGAAAGCATGGTGTCGAAACGACGCCGCAAACATTTATCGAGGGAGAGCGCATTGGCGGCCATGAGGCGTTACGCGAACACTTTGGCCAAGAAGTGCGCAACGAAGACGAGACGACCTATCAGCCTGTCATCGCAATATTTGCCGTCGCCGCAATGATGGCCGCTGCGCTTGGCATTGGATTGCTTGACATGATGCTGACAATGCGTGTTGTGGAATGGTTTATTGCGATTTCGATGTGTTTTCTCGCTGTGCAAAAGCTGCAGGACATCGAGAGTTTCTCGACTATGTTTTTAAATTACGACCTACTGGCACGCCGCTGGGTACCGTATGGCCGCGTTTATCCGTTTGGTGAGGCAATCGCTGGCATATTAATGGTTGGCGGTATCTTACCATTTGTCTCTGTGCCCATCGCTTTGTTCATAGGTTCAATTGGCGCGGCATCAGTTTTCAAGGCGGTTTACATAGACAGGCGTGAATTAAAGTGCGCATGCGTTGGTGGTGGCTCTAATGTGCCGCTCGGCTTTGTCTCGCTTACAGAGAACGTAATGATGGTCGTTATGGGTCTCTGGATGGGGTCTAAAGGGCTATTCTTTTAATCCGCTTGACCTTCCGCCCACTGTAAGCCGTAGCAACGCGGCGTGAGGCTCTATTGGCGAAGTACCAATGCACGATATTGAAAGAGAACTTTAAAGTTATGCAACATAACCAATCGGCACACGAAGGCAGTAAAAGCTCAATTACATTGAGCAGCGCGGTTGCAATGGGAACCGGCGTGATGATTGGAGCGGGGATATTTGCGCTGACAGGGCAAATCGCCGAACTTGCCGGCCCCCTATTTCCATTGGCTTTTATAGTAGGTGCGTTCATCTCAAGTGTGAGTGCGTACGGTTATATTAAAATGTCAAATAAGTGGCCGTCGTCAGGTGGCATCGCAATGATATTGCAAAAATGCTATGGATCTGGCGCGATCGCTGCTGGCGCTGCATTGTTGATGGCGCTGAGTATGGTGATTGCTGAAAGCTTAGTGGCTCGCACGTTCGCAAGTTATGTACTTCGCCCCTTCGATATCACAGATGGCCCGTTAGTACCGATACTCGCAGTCGGGGTCATTGCTTTTGCTTTTCTCGTGAACATAGCTGGCAACAAGTCAGTTGGCCTCTTTTCGGTTATAATGGCAGCCATAAAAATTGGCGGAATTGCGTTGTTCGGTATAGCTGCTCTTTGGTCGAGTGGCTTCCAATTTGCTGCTGCTTCGCAGTCGAGCCAAGCATTTACAATCACCGGCTTCATCGCCTCAGTCGCTCTAGCAATTTTGGCATTCAAAGGATTCACGACCATTACCAATAGCGGCGGAGAAATCGTAGAGCCCAACAAAAACGTGGGACGAGCAATCATTGTTTCGATAGCAATTTGCGTTGCCGTCTATTTATTGGTTGCGTTCGGTGTTGGGTCGAGCCTTACCATTGATGAAATTATCTCCGCGCGAGATTATTCGCTTGCAGAGGCGGCCGAGCCCGCGCTTGGACAAACAGGATTTTATTTGACGGTTCTACTTGCGGCAGTGGCAACCGCATCTGGCGTACTGGCAAGCGTTTTTGCAGTATCGCGGATGCTCGCTATGCTCACAGATATGAAGATGATCCCGCATAGCCATTTTGGCATGAAAGGGACGATCCAGCGTCACACGCTGATTTACACCGTAGTTATTGCTTCCGTTTTAGCCGTGTTCTTTGACCTAGGCCGTATCGCATCCCTTGGCGCTTTCTTTTATTTGGTTATGGACATGGTCGTTCAGTGGGGTGTTTATCGTTTTCGCCGGCAGGAAATTGGTGCATCTGCGGTCGTGCTATTGGCCGCCATAGCATTTGATGCGGTAGTACTATTAGCTTTCACAGTGATGAAGTTGCAAAGCGACCCTGCAATCGTAGCCTATGCGGTTATCGCAATTTCCGCCGTTTTCATTTTTGAAAGAGTCTACCTTTCAGCTTGGATAGCATCTGAAGGGAGCATCAAACATTCAAATTGACCGCATTGGGACGTCAGTTATTGGCATAGTTTTGCACCATAAGGGGCGCTTCTTCAACTTTGTTAGTCGCCTATGTGAGGGAAAACAATAATCCACACAAAAGCGGAAAGTACACCCGCAATTAGACCAAGAATTATGAAGCTAAATGTCATGGGCGCTTTCTAACAGGTTTCGAATTAAGCCAACGCGTTTCGGCTAATGGCGTCGTTCTTAGCAATCGTAAGGTGTCCACCGGTTGTAAGGTCAAGTGGAAAGCGCATTAATTTGAAAAAAAAGATTTGACCTTCTACCCACTGGAAGCGGTACCACACAATTGGAGGCCTCATGAGTAAACCATTAAAAGCAATAATAAACACACCAGAATTCAACATCGCGGTATTTTCGTTTTTGCTGCATTTCGTGTGGGAGTTCGTTCAAGCACCGACTTACGCGGGCATGATCGAAATGAACCATTGGGACGGCATAAAGCTGTGTATGTCCGCCACGTTTGGTGATGTAGGTTTTGCGCTTACGGCCTTTATTGTGACGAGCATAGCAGCGAGATCACGCGACTGGTATGCGTCTCCTAAAGCTTGGCAGCTTATGCTTTTCTTGAGCGTTGGGATCGCACTGACTGTCGGCTTTGAATATTACTACACAAACATCACCTTGCGTTGGACCTATTCTGAACTAATGCCTTTGGTGCCACCATTTGGAACCGGACTTAGTCCCCTTCTCCAATGGATTATCGTACCACTTCTCGCATTGGGAATAACACGTCGCCAAATTGCAGGTGCTGTAACAGCGGAGGTAACTCAACAATGAATGAAACAATGGGAAACGGCATGATGGGATTTGGCGGTATCGGGATGGCGCTATTTGGCCTCTTGGTTATCTTAGCAATCTTCGCACTTATAAAATACTTGATGAAGTGAAATATCGAAAGATGGCGGACTTAAAGATCGAGTGAGCGAAGAGAGCTATGAGCGACCATCAACTAAAGAAGCATCCGATACCAATTGCAGGACTGCTCGCGATAATCTCGGTTCCCCTTCACTTCTTTCTTCCGCAGGACGCGTCTTTTGCTGTTGCCGCTGTACTTTTGGCTGTAATCGCCGGAATCTATGTTGGTTTCGCTGTTGTCGCAGATCGCATCGGGCAGATCGTGCTTCAGCTGAGCGTCGCGCTCGCATTTGCTGGGTTTGCGGTGATCGCTTTGTTGACAAATCCAGTATGGATCGCTGCAGGCTATGTTGCGCACGGCCTATGGGATGCAGCTCACCATTTTCAATTATCTGATTTGAAATTTCCGCGCTGGTACATCCCAATGTGCGCTGCTTATGATATAGCCGCCGGAATTGGTCTGGCTTTAATCTGGACGATCAAGTGACATCGTATCGGCCACGCCCTGTTTTGACGAGGCGCTTCTGTCTTACCAGTTCTGCTAGAGAACGGTATACTGCCTCATGGCTAAGGCCAATCTCACGCGACAACTGCATGATGGAACCAGTCAGCATTTGATCGGTAATAGCCGCAAAAGTGCGCTCAGTTGCGTCATTAATAGTTAGCAATTCCAATCGACGCCGGTATCCTTGGATTTGCGACCCTAATCGTTTCATCAGTTTCTCGGCGAACGCGTAATCCGTTCGGATCGCCGCGAGAACGGAATTTTTGCTTAGCAGAACAACTTTGCTCGGCTCAGTTGCCCGAGCATCGCAATGGTAGAAATCCGAATAGAGAGAAGCTTCCGCGAATGTCTCGCCCTGCCCCGCTTTGTAAATGACGACTGAATGACCGTTTTGGTGATTACGGATCAACTCAAGTGAGCCTTCTATAACGCAGTACAGCCCCTTTGTTTCATCACCTTGCCTAAACACTGTTTCGCCGAGTTCAAGATCGATTATCCGCCGTTCAGGCGCGGCGATTAGATCAAATGGAGAAGGGATAATAAAATGGCTCATTATGACTGAAATCATATTTTATTTTTTGTACGCAGTCTAGGTTCGCTCAACACCCAAGGAGTACCCCATGCGTAAACCTATCATCTATTCAGCATTATTTGTGTCTGCAGCGCTCGCCATCGTAGGCTACAACACATATGCAACGGCTCAAAATGAACATAGTGGTCATGCTGGACATTCATCGTCTGACAATATGGTAATGGCCGGTGTACCCACTGAGCCAGGTCAGTCGGCATTTGCCGCTATTGCAGAGATTGTGAAAATCTTAGAAGACGACCCCAGTACAGATTGGTCCAAAGTCAATATCACCGCGTTACGCGATCATTTGGTCGACATGGAAATGCTCACGACTGAAGCTGTCGTCACCCAAGTTGAAACCCAAAACCAAGTTATTTTTGAAGTAACTGGCAGCGCAGCGGCGATAGATGCTGCCAAAAGCATGGTGCCTGCCCACTCAGCGGAATTACGAACGAGCTTTGGCTGGGATATCGAAGCGCAGGTAAAAGAAAGTCGCGTGGAAATGATTGTCAAATCATCGGAAAGCCTACCGCGCGAAAAGATTAAAGCACTAGGCTTCTTCGGCATCATGGCTACAGGCGCGCATCATCAACCGCATCATTTGGGGATGGCCACCGGCGCGATGATTCACTAGCCGGAGAGCCCCAATATTGCAGGTGGCTCACACACATACATAGTTCGGTATTGGTATTGTAGGATTTTCGTAGCTCAGGCATTTTCAAGCGTTGAAAATTTTGCCCACCAAAAGAACAGGCGAAAAAAATATCCTCTTGGCAATTTTGCGCTTCGTATCTCGCACCGCAACAAATATCTATTTGAGAACTTGAGCTAAAAATAAAGTGAAGTCGGTTTGTCCGCTGAGCCGACCTTTATAAAGAATGCTTAAACCTTCTATCAATTCCATTTCGATATCGAGGGGTTAGCTGAACCACGCCATTCAAAGAGCCATCGGTCGCCTTGCCGAACGTTTTGAACGACGCGAGGGCGAAACGCGGCAAGACAAAGCCCACATTCATTTCTGACGGACGGGTACAAGATTCCAGCCGACCCGTCTTGTCTCAGTGCCGAAGCTAGTAATTGCCCCTTTGGATAGGCTGCTTCAGGTTCAGAGGCAAAAACTTGATTGTCAGCAAATTCGCGTAAGTCGTGCATATCGACGATGAAGCCGGCAAGAAGTTCGCGATAAGATGTCATGTTGTCAAACACGTCGGTCGCTTCTAACTCTTTCGTGAGGTGCCATGACACTTCGGCGTGCGCGGTCTGAATTGCTCCCTGCCCCCAAGTGGCATACCAAGCACCTCTGTCAGGTCCATTGAAGCGGTTACCCGTCGACCGCGTATAACAAAAAGCAGCGTTTACATAGGACCATCCATAGCCATCCCGCTCGCTTAACAGCTCTTGTGGGAAGACGCCTATAGGCAATGGCATTGTCGAATTTTGACGGGTAGATGTCAGGCCTTCGAATGCTTCCAAGAAAGCTAGTTCATCATCATCATCAACAAGCGGTGCGATTGCAGGTTCATCGATATAGGCCGTTGATATGAGCCTAATTGTATCCCTCTCACTGAAAGGAGCGAGAGGCACCTGAGTGGCATCGATCACATACCACCTCGCAGAGTATCGATGTGCTGTCGAGCGCGCATCATTGCAGGAATACCGCCGGCAATCATGGTTTCTACTGGCGTGCGGCCGCCATAGTCTGGTCCAGAGTTCTTAGTCTTCGGCCAGCCATAAGTCAGAGGCCCATTGAAAAGCAAACGAAGTCCTTTGAACAATCCGATCATGAGACTGGCTCTGGTGACTTTGTCTTGATCCAATGTTCCCTTGTAGGAACCAGATTTCATGCGACTCCAGGTTGCTGTAGGAACATCAAACAATGAAGCGGCCTCTGCATTGGTGAGCTCCCAGTGTTCGGCGGTTCGGACAACAGCCTTCACCACAGCTGAGATTTGATCTTTCTCACTCAACGGAGCCAGCTGACGAATGATTGGTGCTTGGAGTGCCGGTTGTGACATGTATAGCCTCATAAGATTATATTCTTCTTATCATATGATGCGTTCAGTTGTCAATTGCAACGAGTGTGTTGTGCCTTGCCTTATTGGAGCTTTGTCTTGATCGAATTGCAGACGAAGGTATTCGAAGTCATTCTCCAGTGAGGCCTTTGCTTCAAAGAATGTTGGTCGCAGGTGTCACCCCTGCCCCAAAGGTTGCCATCTACCTTTTTCCCCTTCCCGCAAGCGGTCATTCCTCGCGAGACAAAAAGGTTGTTGCCTGCCCCTCTACGCTCCGCTGCGCCTCCGGTTCCCTTCGGTGGGGCTGTGTCTAAGCCCCCTGCCCTATGACCATCATTCGCAACGCCATCAAGGAGAACGGCAATGAATACCAACATCATCAAATTTCAAAACGACAACATCGAAACTTCCAAAGGAACAGGCTCAATTTCAACTCTGACATTTGACGTCGACATCACCATCGAGCCAAACAACAGCGACAACCCCATGGCACCTACTCATCGTGTCTTTGCCCGCTCGCCCCGCGGCAAACTCGTTGAATGTGGCGGTGTTTGGAAAAAGCAGAACCAAGAAACCGGTGCTGACTACTTTACGCTCTCGATCCGCGATTACGCATTTAACGCCAATCTAGGCAAAGCGGCCGGTCAAGATGAGGACAGTGTCCAAGCAGTCATCCCTTGGGGCCCTGAAAAGAAAGAGGCCGCGTAAGCGGCAAAACACAATTTAGTAAAAGCCGGTCCTTGCGACCGGCTTTTCAAATGGTTCACTTAACTTAGTTTAGCATTGCTATCGTTGCTCGGATTTAAAAAATACGATACACATGCTGTTGAAATATCAAGGAAATAGTCAATGCCAAAGGATCACGAAAGCCAAGGCAACGTTCTAATTGAACCAGCTGAAATCGCTTCACGATTGGAGAGCATTGACCCTCAACAACATGAGGCCGAAAGCAGGCGGATCGAGGAACACTTAGCTCATCGTTTGCGCCTGGGTGGAGCCATCACCTACATAGATGTAAATGGCCATCACGTCATTGAAGATAAGAATGGCACTCGTCCGTTTGCAGCTGGCGATAAGTTTCCCTCCCCTCCGAACAATGCTGAGTTCGAAATACGAGAATTGGCATTCCTGCATGGTGTTCATGGCGTCAGATCTGATCTGGATGAATGGACTGAGGCGGTCAGTTCTAATGCTGGAGACGAGGTGATCTCTGATGAAATTGAATTGCTGGTCATTGGTCTTAGGCGAATTGAAGCCGTTGATGGTATCGCACTGACCAAACTCCATGCGCGTTATCTGGAGGAAGTTTTCAATAGCTGATGGCTTTCGACCCCTTCAATGATTTTGAAACACGCGGATATCTCCGAAACCATGCAGGTGTAAAAGATCCAGCCATCGTGCGACGCCTTGAACACAACGCATTCGCGGGTAATATTTTAAGAGCTCTAGACGCTTTGCAAAATGCGCCCGAGGTGAATCTAGAGAGTGTGCGGGATACCCATCGCATTCTCTTTTCGGATGTTTATCCTTGGGCTGGGCAAGATCGTTCCCAAAATGCAGCCCATTTAGCTATTGGTAAAGGTGACATAGACTTCCAGTTTGCTCCTTATGTTCCGCGCGGCGTAGGTCACGCGCTTAGCAACGCAAACAACCAAGAAACTTTTCGGAATGATCCTGGCAAGATCATCGGTGAACTTGCCTATGCCCATCCCTTTCTCGAAGGCAATGGCAGAACCATTACCGCAATTGCCTCAGAATTGGCCCGACGATCGGGTTTCCACATCGCTTGGGAAGAAACGAACAAATCGGACTATCTCAAAGCGCTAACGGCTGAGCTCGATCAACCAGACAAAGATCACCTGACGAAATACCTACGTCCATTCATTCGAGAAGGCGAATTGCAACTTGATCAATCAGCCAATCAACTCAGACGACTTCCAGGTTTCAATCGTTCAGGCCCTACGCTCGATAGAGAACCGACTCCAATCCTAACCATCATTGCGGGACCTAATGGTGCAGGTAAGAGTACGCTCATGGCTGCATCTCAATGGCTCGGCCAGCCAGTCATCGATTCAGATGCCGCTGCGCGTTCTCTCAATCCCACAAATCCAGAGGCATTGGGCACAAAAGTCGGCAAGCGAGCATCGGAGCTGGGAAAAGAATATCTCGATAGCAAACGATCCTTTGCTGTCGAGACGACACTTTCAGGCAATTCGATATATGGATTGATTGATATGGCGCGAGATAATGGCTTTCGAGTTGATCTGAAATATATTGGATTGCATTCGCCAGAATTGGCTAGAGCGCGCGTAGAGGCTCGAGTAGCGATGGGCGGACGCGATATCCCTGATGAAGATCTCCAGCGCCGTTATCGACGATCGATGGAGCAGCTTCCTACGATCATGACAAAAGTCGACCATACTCAATTGCTGGACAACTCAAGTCACGAAGCGTTTCGCAAGGTGGCAGATATCAGTAGAGATCGAGCGGAGTTTTTCGATGCGCCACTATGGGCTTCCAAGGCTGGTTTTGAAGCAGCTCAATCGGAGCTTGGGAAAGCCGAAACCGTTACAGAAATTAAACGGGCTTCTGAAAAAGCCTTATCGGTTGCAAATGCCGGTGGCGTTTCTGACAATCAACTTAAGACGGTCACTCGAAATCTCGAACGCGCGCAGACGAGAAGTTTGAAAAATGATGGCTACGATTTGTAAGCGGCATGTCCGCCTGCTTCGCAATGACCTGCGTGGATAGAAATTGACAGCCGTGCAGAATTCAGAAAATCGCAATATAATCAGACAGTAAAGCGAATCGCACTTACGTTTTGCGCGGACGATAATCTATGATCACGCTCTTTATCGCTGGCACTCTTTCCAAAACCCCAAAAGGCTCACGCTGCCGTTAACTTTCCGTTAACTATAAATCGGTTGTCCCGACAATAGAATCGGAGTAAATAACGCTTCAATATAAAAAATGCATAAAAAAGCGATATTTGGAGTTTGTTGGAATGCGTTCCATGGTTGACGGTACAGACAACAGTGGCCTGAACTTTGATCAAATCATTCTCCAACAGGGCGAATTGATTTCCGACAAGCTCAATATGCTGCGTATGGAGCAGTACCCTCCAAACGCGAAAAAGAACCTACGCCAGTTCACTCTCGCTGAGACCGCTTATTTCTTAGGCGTTACCCAATCCAACATCAAGAAACTTCATCTTGAGGGCAAAGGCCCCGTTCCCACAACTTCGAATTCCGGGCGCCGCTCCTACACTGCCGAACAGATGTTGGAGTTGAGACAATATCTCGACAAGCATGGACGATCCGGTGCAAAGCAATATGTTCCGCACAGACGTGAAGGTGAAGGTCTACAAGTTGTATCAGTCGTAAACTTTAAGGGTGGTTCTGGTAAAACAACGACAGCGGCTCATTTGGCGCAGCACCTTGCTCTGACTGGGCACCGCGTACTTGCAATCGATCTAGATCCGCAGGCATCACTCACCGCACTTCATGGCATCCAACCGGAACTGGACAATGTACCATCACTCTATGAGTGTTTGCGATACGACGACGAAAAGCGATCTATAAAGGATGTTATCCTCGCGACTAATTTTCCAGGTCTTGATATCATTCCAGCCAATTTGGAATTGCAGGAATACGAGTACGACACGCCCGTTGCTGCATCTAATCCTGAGACACCTGAAGGGCGTCAGTTTTTTACGCGGATATCGCAGGCTCTCAAAGAAGTAGATGGTGATTACGATATTGTCGTTATCGATTGCCCTCCACAGCTTGGCTATCTGACGCTGACGGCTCTTACAGCTTCGACTTCAGTCCTCATCACAGTTCATCCTCAAATGTTGGATATCATGTCCATGAGCCAATTTCTCTTGATGCTGGGCGGCATTATGGGAACGATTCGTGAAGCAGGTGCAGACATGAAGCTGCAATGGTTCCGATACCTGGTGACCAGGTATGAACCGACTGATGGGCCACAACAGCAAATGGTAGGTTTCATGCAGGCAATGTTTCCAAACCAAATGCTCGGGCCTCAAATGGTGAAGTCAACAGCGATATCCGATGCCGGCATAACCAAGCAAACGCTCTATGAAGTAGATCGATCTCAGTTTGTGCGCAAAACATATGATCGTGCAATTGAGGCTCTCAACAGCGTGAATGAAGAAGTTGCATCTTTGGTGCACCAAGCATGGGGGCGCAAGGTATGAGAAAATTGACAGCCGTGCAGAATTCGAATTTCCGATGTAAATTCAATGTTTTGGTGAGAGGGTAGGGCGTTATGGCACGCAAAGGCCTTTTAGATAGTGTTATGGGCGAAGAGCCAAACACCGCGCAGAAGAAATCGCGCTCAAGCTATGCACAAACGGGTGCCTCTAAATCTATGAAGATGTCATTGGAAGATTTGGCCGATAACGCCAAACGTCTGACCGATGGTGAAACCGTTGTGAAAATTGATCCCTCGCTCATTGATGCCTCCTTCTTGCGGGATCGCCTTAGCGGAGACGACCAGGCGTTCGAAGATCTAAAATCAATGATTGCTGAACATGGTCAGGAAACGCCTGTTCTTCTAAAGCCCCACCCTACAAAGCCCGGTCGCTACATGGTTGTCTTTGGCCACAGACGGGTGCGCGTGGCGCGAGCTTTGAAAATTGAAGTACGCGCTGTCATACGAGAGCTTGAAGACATCGCTCATGTGATTGCCCAGGGACAAGAAAACACAGCCAGACAAGACCTCTCTTTCATTGAGAAGGCGCTTTACGCTAAAAGCATTCTTGATCAAGGGTATAGCAAAGATGTGGCGATGGCGGCCCTTACAATTGATGCAACTCTGTTATCGCGGATGTTGTCGGTTTCTCAAAAGATCTCGGTCGAATTCCTCGAAGCTGTTGGCACTGCCAAGTCAGTCGGCCGCGACCGTTGGGAGGAATTAAAAAAGCTCATCATCATTCCTGCAAACAAGAAAAAAGCAGCAACTTTGCTCGAAACCAAGCCGTTTCTGGATGCGAATTCCGATGATCGATTTGAACAGCTGCTTAACTTGCTTAAAGAAAAGGGGGCTTCTCGCATAAAAGTAAAGTCCTCTTCTTCACAAAAGCGAACATGGGAAGCAGGTGAGGGCAGGATAAAAGCCTCACTCAACCGCTCCGATAAAGCATACAGCATTTCCCTGAAATCCACCGATGCGGAGGGTTTTGGTGAATACCTTTCTGAAAATCTTGAGGCGCTCTACACAGCGTTTGAAGAACAAAAGAAAGGAAAATCGTAGTGTTCTAACGGCAAAAGAAAAGCCCCCAAACCTGGCGGAATGAGAGCTCATCTAAAGATTTAAGCACCTTGTAGATACCTCTCCCGCGAATCACTGTCAATGCATTTAACACCGATTCGGTGAATGGGGATCTTTTGCCTTCTTTCAACTAAAGGAGGTCAATAAATCACATGACACATAACGGATGGCGCAAGCCAACGCCGGGACTCGTCGAGGCTGAAAAGCATGCACGAGCCGGCGAAAAGCTTTCTGTACCTAAATCACAAGCGATTGTCGCAGCTAAAAAAGTGGCCGCAGCGATCGGTCTAAAGGCACAAGACCTCTTACTTCTCGACACGTTCGGTGCAGTGACCCAGAAGCAAGACTGGGAGCAGGGGAAGCGACCTATTGTTTGGGTCTCGAACAATTTCCTGATGGAACAGACGGGGTTCTCTCTACCCACATTGCGTCGCCATATCCGCCGCTTATGCGAAGCGGGCATTATCTGGATGAAAGACAGCCCAAACGGCAAACGTTGGGGGCGTCGAAATGAGGAAGGTTATATAACAGAGGCCTATGGTTTCGATCTAGCACCTCTTGCAGCGCGCACGGCCGAGTTTGAAGCTCTGTATGCGCATCTTCAAGAAGAACGGCAATTTTGTGCGTCTCTACGCAATACAATCACAGTCACACGCCGTGTGATACGCGCTAAGATTGAGAAAGCCTTAGAATCCGCTCTTAGAGGGCCCTGGAAAGACTTGCAGGAAGAATATGTGATGGTGATCCAAGGACTTCCCAGCCGCGCTGTAGCGACTGACAGGCTGCTTGATTACGTGGATATTATCAAAGAGTTCAAAGTACGTGTTGAAGACGCCTTCGAAGCGGCATTTGATTGGCCGGCAGAATCTGACGCTAAGCCTTCAAATCAGGAGTCCAAAACGAGTTCTAATGTGGTCTCTTTTAATAATAAAGATACACCCACGAGTCTTAAAAACGATACCCACTTACTAACTACAAACCAACCTAAATCTGTATCTAGTAATAGCTTTGAAAAAAAGCACGTCGCGAACATCGAGCCAGATCATTCAATAACTGACCAAGTTGATGGGAATGAAAAGGTTGATATGGATATAAACTGGAGCACTCACGGCCAGAAACGTGGCTCTGAGGTGGATATACCTATGCTGATGATAGCTTGTCCTGAATTTGCTCAAATGGCGCGCGCGCTTGGGGGGACCTATCTAAGGGATTGGAACGATGTACATCGGGCGGCCGCTAAAATGCGTGGTATTGTTGGGATTTCTGAGGATGCATGGAACGTGGCTAACCAGATCATGGGCCCAGCTAAAGCGGCAGCGGCCATCGCGTTGATTTATGACAAGCAGTCTGAGGGCCTAGTTCAGTCAGCAGGTGGATATCTCAGAGCACTCGTTCAGCGTGCTAAGGCAGGTGATTTACACTTAGATCGTAGCTTCTTTGGCCGATTGAGCGAGACGAGGGCACATTGATGGGTGTTTTGAAAAAAGAACGTCGGTCAACGCAATAGAAACTTTTGGCTGTGCAAATAGCGTCACGGAGAGGTGCTGGAACCACAGTTTAGTGGGCCGCACGGAAATATATTGCGTACCGCAGTTTGCATCAAAACAAACGCCTCTCCAGTTTCACCAAGCCCGTTAAGCGGACAAACTAACGAAATTTCCGATGTCGTAATCAGGGCTGATTTCCCTGCAATCAGTTATTCAACAATAAAAAGCACTCGCCAACAATAATGCGTTGGATTAAATTGTGCCAATGTTCAAAAAAGCAAAATTATGGGCGCGTTCAATCAAGACAGACATTGTAGCGCTCTACATTGCTGCAAAAGACACTCGGACGCCCTTGTCTGCCAAGCTAATATCGGTGGCAGTAGTCGCCTATGCTTTAAGTCCGATCGACCTAATTCCTGATTTCATTCCTGTTATCGGATATCTTGATGACATCGTAATCGTTCCCTTGGGAATAACTCTCGCTGTATATTTGATACCCAAAATATTGATGGCACAATTCCGCGCTATGGCTGACGACCATGAACGACTGCCACCAAACAGACTTGCAGCGGCAATCGTCATTTGCCTATGGATAGCAAGTATGACAGGTTTCGTTTGGTGGCTTTTTGTCAACAGAGGTGACTAATTTTGCTATGCAAATCTTTCCCATTTCTAATCTTGCGTCTCGCAATTTGATAAAGACTTTGGCTCTCTTTGTTGGTTGGCTTTGCTTACAAACAGGTATTTTGCATGCGTCAGAGTTAGAAGTTGATATAGAACTCGTCCTTGCAGTTGATGTTTCCAGTTCAATGGATGTCGAAGAGCAGTTAATCCAAAGGTCAGGCTATGTTGCTGCATTGACTGACCCCTCGGTAGTAAAGGCTATTGGTTCAGGTTTGCTGGGTCGCATTGCTCTCACTTATGTAGAGTGGGCTGACGATAATCTTCAGACGGTAATCGTGCCATGGCGACTAATTGATGGTGAAGTAAGTGCTCGCAGTTTTGTCTCAGAACTTGACTCCAAACCGTTGACAAGTGGAAATGGCACGTCGATTTCCAATGGGTTATTGTTTGCGTCTGGCCTGTTTAATGGCAATGGTTTTGATGGCACAAATCAAGTAATCGACATCTCTGGAGATGGTCCCAATACTCTGGGTCCATACGTGACGGTGGCCCGCGATGCTGTCTTGGCGGAGGGAATTATTATTAACGGACTTCCATTACTCATCCAACCATCGCCTACAGGTTATGCCACACGACCCAATCTCGCTGACTATTACCTCGACTGTGTCATTGGCGGTCCAGGCTCTTTCGTCGTGCAAACTAATTCGATGGAAGAGATAGCAACAACAATTCGGCGTAAACTCATTCAAGAAATCGCCTTTGTTTCATCTCCGATTATGAAAGTTGCATTTTCCCAGCCAACAGAGAAGGCAGACTGCACCATCGGGCAGAAAGATTTTCACGAATAGTAGCCGTCAGCGCAACTTTCATTTTAGCCTAGTCGCAGTAATCATTGTTTTCGCAATTTTTCTGGCTAAGCAATACCAACGACTTGGTTGTCGCAAATAGCACTCACAAAACCCAATCGAATGTCTTAGTTGGGCTCTTTTTCCTCTTTCGCCGCGTTGGGACGAACGGCGGCTAACCCGAACAGGGCTTAGAGTGTCATTTAGCCCCCTCCTGCAAACGACCCCTGATTGCATGATCTATAGTTAAAGACCTGCCGCGACGGTTAGATTAACTGTGAACCTGTCACGTCTTCTTTGATATCTGCGGGTCATTTCAGCTGATGCATGGCCAAGCTGCTTTTGAATGTAGCGCTCATCGACTTCAGCATAAGATGCGAGCCCAGCGCGCAATGAATGTCCGGAAAAAATTTTGACCCTTTCGTTGTCGGGCAGTTCGGGCCGAAGGCCTGCTTCCAGCATCGTACGCTTGATGAGCCGCGCGACATGTTTGTCGGATAGGCGATCTGATTGCACGCCCGCGTTGTCGCGTGTCACTCGGCGGAAAATCGGTCCATGGACAATTTTGGCAAAGTGAAGCCATTGCTCGAGCGCGTGAACAGGGCAAGTTTGTTCTGAAGAGCCGCGGGCGATTTCCGCTTCTTTCCACCCAGTCTTCGTGCGCTGGATGATGATTGCGCCGCCGTCTTCTATCTCAACCCAACCTTTGCCGTCGTCGGTTTCATCGCGGCCTACATCGAGGCCAACAATTTCAGAGCGCCTAAAACCACCAGCATAGCCCAGCAGCAAAATGGCTCGATCGCGCATATCGCGCAGGCCAAAGGTGAGCGTGGCGACCATTTCGAGCAGCTCGTCCGGTGAGATAGGCTCTTTTTGAGCGGGTGGTTTGCTGTGCGCGCGCCTAATCCCGGCGAGCACCGTCGCTATATGCCTGTCTCTGCGATCTAGTGTTAGCCCACGCTGCTGATAGTTCCAGGCAAGGCCCGATAGGCGGCGCTCAATGGTCGAGACCGAGAGGGGAGGGGCGCCGTTTTGTGGTGCTGCGCAATCTGTAACGTATAAGCCAATGAGCTGAGGATCCGGAACGTGTTGGCCGCTCAGTGGCTCTGCGCCACGCCGCCGGCACCAGCTGGTAAAATGCGCCCAATCTTTGGCATAAGCCTTATTGGTGTTCTCGGCCGTCGCTTGTTCCGCATAGTTGCGGGCTGTCTCAACCAGACGTTCCAAGGAGCCGGATGCAGCAACATTTGCCGGCAGATTGATGTTTGCCGTTGTTTCAGGCTTTTCCCCTGCAACTGAGAAAAGATCATCCAAATCAATCTCAAGCAGTGCGTCTGTCTCGTCGCACTGAGAGGCGATTGTCGTGTTAGAGCCTTCTGAGCTCGAAATTTCGGCATTTTCGTTTGATTTTATAGCCATACTTAGACAGTATCTTTCTACGTCCGATAATGCAACATTATTGGACGTAAAAAAAGATCGCAAGGTGGGGCGGTTTGCACATTATCTGGTAGGCATAAGCGCCGCCATGAGATAGTGTTGTGCCATGACCTATCAGCCTGCCACTATCGCTGACGACCAAATCACCCTAGCAAAAATGCCCGGCTGGCTCACGGCGCGCGCGGGCGAAACGCCTCAGAACGTTGCCTTTTTGTCGGGCGCATCCTTCGCCATGCTGGATATGATCCTACAGCAATCGGGTGACTCAATCCCTAAGGCGTTGCTCAGCAACAACCTTGCCATGAAGGCGGCTGTCGCAACCTCCAAACTGGAAGGCCGCATGGCCCAAGAGGCTGATATCCGCGACGCTTATCATCTAACTCCGCCAGATGAAGAGGGCGTGCGGCATTGGGGACCGGATGGCGATGTACTTGACTTTTGGCGGCGGGCAGGTCGTGTGCGTCTTGGAGACAAGAATTGGATCGATAACGTTGCTGCGTTAGCAAACGGCGATGATCGGACTAAAGAGTGGCTTGAAACCGCCGTAACGACCTCCATCCGGCTAGGGCCAATGGCTGCGGCTGTTGAGATCATGTGCAAGGTTCTCAAGGCGGATGATCGGGCGGAGCGGCTGGCATGCTTTCTCGCGGATGTCGTTATAGCCAAGTTCTTTGGCTGGGATCGCCTGTATCCGCTCTCAGCCCTTCATTTGACGAAAGCCAAATTGCGCGACCTTCGGGATGGGACCAAAGAAAGGAAGTGCGAACCTGAAACAACGATCGAAGCAGCAATCACCAAAAGTGCCCAAACCGCTTTCCGACTGACCGTACAACTGAACGCTCGGGCTGAAGCGCTTCGCTCAGTTGCCCCCAAACTCCGAACTCGTGGATCAGAGGATGCCGTTGCGCTGTTCCTGGCTGAAGATGCGGTCGCGCCATCCGGCATGCTGTCACCGCTCATACGCGGAACCCGCACGCCGATGACCGGACGGGCCGCGCGTCGCCTCTGTGATCGCCTGGTTGAATTTGGCGTCGTCAAGGAACTGACGGGCCGTCCAACCTTCCGTCTTTACGGATTGGCTCCATGAGCGCGCTCGCAGAGCAAATACAGTCCCACGCGGAAGATGTTCTGTTTGATCGGGAACTCGAGGATCTGCCGGCCGATCTACGCTGGCGCGAATGGATGGGGCGGATCGAAGCGGTACTGTTTGCCAGCGGCTCTCCGGTGCCACGAGATGAGTTGCAGAAACTTGTTGGAGCTTCGGTCTCAATTGATCTGCTCATCGACGACATTCAAGCCGAACTGAAATCGCGACCCTATGAGCTGGCCCAAATTTCGACCGGCTGGATGTTCCGCACGAAGGTTCGCTTTGCGGATGCGATCAAGGCGGCCGCCGATCTGGGTAATCCGCGCGCCGAGTTCAACGAGATGGAGATGGCCGTGCTGTGTGCGGTCGCTTACCATCAGCCGATTGATCGTGCCGGCCTGGCCGACATCTTTGGCAAAGAGGTCAGCCGCGATCTGATTGCAAGATTGCGGTATTTGAAATTGATCGCAGACGGTCCGCGCGCGCCAAGGCGCGGTGCGCCGCATACATTCGTGACGACACCGGAGTTTCTGACGATGTTTGATCTTCAATCTCTCAGAGAGCTGCCAGAGCTTGATCTCACATTGGAGAACCTGAGCCAATGACGATCCAAGTGTAAGGGCCAGTCAACCAATGCGGAAATTGCAGTGCGAAGTACGAAGGAGAGATTGAAGAGTGGTGAAATACAAGATGCGGTCTGACCGCAACCCAAGTTCTACTTTGCATTCGATATAGGAAATATGGGGCAGAACATCCCTTTTCGGGAGGTTTCGGGTCTCGAGACCGAAACTCAGGTCACCGAATACCGCAAGGGCGACACGAACAAATTCGATGTCATCAAGATACCGGGAATCGCTAAGACCAAAGTGGTGACTCTGAAGAAGGGTGTTTTTGTCAAAGGTAGCAAATTCTTTGATTGGCATAACCAAATCAAAATGAACACCATCAAGCGCGAGAGCGTTACGATCAAACTTTTGGACGAGACCGGCAAGCCAACAATGGTATGGAAACTGACCAATGCCTGGCCCACAAAAATCACAGGTTCAGATCTAAAATCTGAAGGCAATGAAATCGCGGTTGAAACACTTGAGATTGTTTACGAAGGCATCGCCATCGATAAGTAATTTACACATGTCTCATTCGTCATCCCAGTCCTCTTCTTTCTTCCACCTGACTGCCGCTCGGAGTCGATCGAACGTAGAACCCTTGCGGTATGGCCTCCTGCACCAGCCCAACGTGCGAAATCAGCCCCACGGTTCGGTTGCCTTCGGTCAGAGCAGCCAGAACCTGCAGCACCTGGTCTAAAGTGCCCGCTCCATTCTCGGTGTCGAGGCTGCCAAATCCCTCGTCGATAAAGATCGTGTCCATACGGATTTTCCCCGACAGACTCTCGACCACATCGGCAAGGCCAAGCGCCAAAGCCAATGCCGCGATGAATGTCTCACCTCCGGAAATGGCTGTACTGGAGCGCGCTTTGCCTGTGTTGATATCAAAGACGTCGATTTCGAGCCCGCGTTTGCCACGCCCACCCGATGCCTCCAGCGCGCGTGTCAGCCGATACCGCCCGCGCGTCATGGGATCGAGTCTCATGTTGGCTGCCTCGAGCACCTGATCGAACATGGCGCCGATCGCGAAGGTCTCTAGCGTCATCTTGAAATCGTTCTTGCCATTGGCCAATTCAGCCAGCCCCCGAAGCGGCCCGGTTTCGGTCTCAAGCCGCTCTGTTTCGGCCAAGGCTTCGGCCAAAGATTCCTTGAACTTGGCCAGAGACGATACATCCGTTCTGGCCGTGGAGAACGCATCGTTGGCGGCGTTCAATTCCTGGGTAGCATTATCTAGTGCCAGTTGAAGTGGGACGAGGTCCGGGCGCTCGCGATCCCCACAGACGGCCCTTGCGTTCTGCCATGTCGTGCGCGCCGCGATCAGACTTTCACGATGATCGGTCACAGTCTTATGGTCGGCGTCGTACGTTGGAAAATGCACCTTGCAAGCTTCGTATCTTGCAACATCCAGCTCAACTCCAGCCAGCCTAGCACCAAAATCACCTTTCGCCTTTTCCGCGCGCTGTGCCTGCGCATCGCGGGCCCGCTTCGCTGCTTCGAGCTGCTCTTGCGCACGGGTGAGCGCTTCGCTCGCTAGTCGATCCCCCTGAATCGCCAATTCCAGTGCCTGGTAGAGTTGACTTTGTTCGTGTTGCAAAGCATCCCGCCGTGCGACGACAGCCTCGGGCGTGTGCAGCCCTTCCGGCAGGGCACCGACCACTGTATCGTGTTTGGCGCGCGACGCGGCGAGCGTGGTCGCAGCTTGACCTGCCGCAGTACGTGCCTTGGCCTCGGCAGTCTCGGCCTCGGTCACTTTCCGCTTCAAATCCGCCAGCTGCTCTGCCATCGCATCAAGATCGACGGCTTCCCCAAGAGCGTCGATTGTCCCCTCCAGCCGAGCGAGTTCAGCTTCGAGTTCCGCCAACGTGCGCTCAGGTCGTTCCTGCTCTTCCAGCGCCCGTTTCTTTTCGTCGAGCTGTGTTCGGCAACTGCCGAGTTCGCTTTCCGCCCGAACCCTGGCTTCAGCTGCCGTTCTCGCCTGAGCCTGAGCTCCACGAAATGCTTCGGTCAAACCAGATTGTTCGGGCGTACCGTGGGCCGGAGTTGGGTGATCGTGGGAACCACAGACAGGGCATGGCGCCCCTTCGGTCAGCTTTTCGGCCAGAATGATCGCTTGCGTGTGCGAAAGCCTTGCCTCGGTCTCAACCAAGGCCGCATCAGCGGCTTGCGCCGCTTCGGTTTTGGTAGCCAGTTCGCTCGAGACCGCTTCGACCTTTCGTTTGGCCTCTGCGACAGCTCCGTTTGCTTTTGCATGCGCCGCTGCTTTGACCAGTTCCCGGTTGACCTCAACCAGACCAATTTTCAGCTTTCCTCGCTCCGCCTCGGTCTTTCGCACTTGGTCAAGCGCCAGATCGGTCGCGCCACGCCGGGACTGGAGCCTTTCGCGTGTGTCGACGGCCTCTGACAGCACCTTCGTCGCCGAAGCTTCGTTCTTTGCATCCTCATCAAACGCCTGTTGTAGCTCCGCTGCTTGCCCGACCTGCTTCTCAATCACCTCCAACTTTGTCAGGTCGGCCTGAACCTGCTGCCGTCGCGCTTCTCCCGACTGCGCCTCGACCAGTTTTTGGGCCATTTCCTTCCTCGCCCCGTTGGCGGTGTTGAGCTCACCTTCGGCCTTGGTCACAGAATTCAACGCAGTCCGGCTGTCGCGCTCCGCATTGTGCCAAGCCGTTTCAAGATCACGGGCTTTCATGGCATTCTTGACGGCCTCAACCCGCTCGGCTAACGCATCGACCTCACCCGTTTTTGCTTCAAGATCGTCGAGTGTTTTCCGTGCCGTATCGACAGCAACAAAAGCCTTTTCGATCTGCTCACCTGTTGAATGTCACTCAGAACTGACCCGGTAGAGGTCAGAATTGTCACTGAGAAATGACCCATGTGCAACCTTGCCCTTGACCAGATTTGTCGGGGGTAATTGGAGTGATAGACATGGGATTTTTGAGCATTATTCGACGGTGGGCCTTGAGGGA
>NZ_JIAX01000014.1:0-174811 GCF_000620605.1 Ahrensia sp. 13_GOM-1096m | reverse complement strand
CCATGCGTTGGTCCTGCAAAACTTCTCAAAAGGGAAGCCTTGGAGTGTCGCATGTCTACCTTGCTGAACTGTCGCATCTGTAAGTTGCCACTACAGCATTCTAGTCGCATAAATTGAATATATGGAACATACTAATAGCGACTTTTAGCCACGTCTCAAAAGTCCGCATAGCTGACCTTGACTGTTAAAAAAAGCCATCAGTTTAGTAGCGTTCCATATGCCTACTTATGCGACAATTGCATTAATGTTCAGCATCATACAATTGCTTGATCTTACGGGTTAGATTTGACAACGCGAATCCACGATTAGCCCTAGAATCTAGAACTCCAAAACCTTCCGAAAAGCTAATGCTGTCTTGCCCATCTGCGATGAATTCATATTGCCCGCCCTCATGGTCAAATTCTGGATTATAGGCCGCTACACGCCATTTCCCGAGAACTACACCGTCGCGGGTAATAACATCGCCACTGGAAAGATTGAGCGCGTATCCGCTTTCCATCCACTCATCGTGGCCTACAAAATTTATAGGATAAATAAACTGCATAGGGATCTTAATAAACTAAAAATGACCTATCGCAAATTCTCTTTGCTCGCTGTGCCGCCAGTCCTACTACTGTTGCAGAAAGGATGGTTTATGTGGGGATCCATATTGCATCTTTATAAATTTTAGAAATTGATCTGAAAATCCGGGAACAAATTCGTTTGGACTGAAACCTGAAGAAATCTGCATTTTTCTCTTATAATTATTGACCATAATTTCGAAGTTGCCGCGCTGCCAAAGCCGCTCTTCATCGACAGGCCATTCATCTTTCAAATAATCAGCAATGGTCCGAGCGTTACCCGTCCAATTATGACGGTAAAGTTTGTAGTCATCCATTTCGCTCGTATTCTTCATTTCCAAATCTGCAATCCAACTGAGCACATAGCGCAGTCTGATCTTGGCTTTTTCGAAATCCTTTGTCCTCAGACTTTGGTGGTAAACATCAGTTTTCAACACGAATCTGGCCGAATAAGTCAGTCTGACTTGTGCATAGTAGGTCGCGTCTCTTCGTATAAGGTAGTTCATAAGCTCTGCTCTCTATCGAGCGAACCTACTGGTTACATCGCTGGGTACAGATAATGACTCGCTACCGAGACATTAAATGGACCGTTGATTTCATTGAGTTATTTCGCAAATTTCCCGCGATAATTTTGGTAGCGGGAATTTGGAATTTTGGTAGCGGGAGACCGTTTCATGCAAATACATCATCAAAAACTATCCCGTTCTTCTTAACTGCGTATAGCAAATGAGGATGTATCTGAGACACTAAGAGAGACACCTTTTCAATGTACGCCTAAACCCCGTTTAAAATATTTGGCTGAAAGAAAAATAGTAAATAATTTCAGTTACATCCTGTTAGGTTCACCTAGAATGTGCTTCGCTCTTTGAAGGGCAGTTGTATCGCCCCCTCCAACAAAAATGGAGGTTCAAATGTCGCCAGCGACACATAATGACAACGCCGCGCAAGCAAGCTTATTTGCCGTCAAGCCATCTGAGAGACAATTAAAGCCATTTCCTGTTTCAGAGTGGCTTGCGATGAGCGCTTTGCAAAAAGCCATAAGGCGGAATGAGCCTGAAATTGCATTAAGGGCGGCAGTTACACTGCTTGAACTAAAGCCGGACCGGCTATGGCGACGATTAGCTGGCACATGTTTCGAAGATATTGGGCATGGAGATTTCTAAACGATCAAAGCGATCATAGGAACATTCAGTGTATCAAGCCGTCGTCGTATATATGGCAGCGACGCTGAAGCCGCAATCGCATTTGTGTTATCTATGTGTAATGCACGGAAGTCGCGTGCGGCTGACGATCTTCTAATCGCAGTAAATAGCCATCCAGATTTGGAACTGGCACGGTTCACGATAGGTACGGAGGTAACGGAGCAACGATTGGAAAGAATTGCTACTTATGGGTCGCTTCTGGGGCGTGCCATTGCCATCACGACTATCATGCATCAAAACCGGTACGGCTTGAATGGGCGGAAGACTGCATATGCTAGTCCAATGAAGTTATTTAGTGCACTGGCGGCGTCCGGCGTCGATTGCGAGGTGATTGATGTTTGCCGCAATGGGCACAGCCGTACCGGAGAAGTTTTACCTATTCTTGTTGCGCTGCTTAGCCAGTACGAAGTGCAGTCTTACGAAAGTATAGATTATCGCAATGATCAAGACATCGAGCTCACGAACGTCCTGACGGCTTCAGGTTTGCCATTATGGTCATATGACCAGTTCAGCCGCGAAGGCTTGTCTGTACTGGACCGTTTTATGAAATCAGGCGCGAACACCGCAGCAATGCTGGCGGATACCGGTTCGTTTCATCGACGTCGCAAAGTGTTAGGAGGTTTGCTTTTTCGGGTTGAAAGCCAATTGGTTCTTAAGCGCCAAAATCTTTCTATCTGGATATGGTTGAGCAAACAGTGGTAGATGTGCTCCAAGCCGAACTGTTGCGTCCAGAGGTGACTACTGCATTTTTAGAAGCCTTTCATGCAGAGCAAAAAAGTATTGCGCAGAAAGCCGTTGGCCATAAACGTGATTTAACTGCTAAAATGCAACGTAAAATGGCAAACCAGACCCGATTGATTGATGGTGTTGCCGATGGTTCTCTGGACATGAAGCTGTTCGGAGCAAAGGTAGCGACGTTAGCGGAAGAAATTGAACAGATTTCTCTTGAACTCGAGCAATTGGAAATCGTTGAAGCGCCAATAGAACTCCACCCCTCGCTGCTGATCAAGTACCAAAAGCAGCTGACTGATTTGCACACGGTTTTGCAAGACCAGATTAATGCAGGTGATTTGACGGGTGTTGAGGCGATAAGAGAGCTTATTGAGCAGGTTACTGTATATGAGGGGCGAGAGGGCGCGGGAAGTGTTGAGGTTCATCTGCAGGGTAAGTTAAACGCGTTAATTGGTCATGATGGTTTCATAGCATCTGATGATGTATATGGTGGTAGCGGGAGAGGGACTTGAACCCCCGACACGCGGATTATGATTATTGTGCTCGGCTAGTTTCATATCTTTTCACTCAATTTCATAAAATAGCCTTTACCACTGCAAATCATGGGTTTATGTCTATCATATGGTTTCATGTGATGCCATACAGTTGCGCACATTATGTGACCATGATGTGACCATGAATAGAGTTTGTGACCATAGGGGCTTTAAAAATGCCGCGATTGAAGTTGACCGACGCATTTGTTCGAAACGCTAAGCCTATAGATGGTAAAGTCACCGAATACGCAGACGAGCGCGAAAATGGTCTTGCGTTACGTATATCGCCAGCAGGTGCTAAATCATGGACGTTTCGTTATCGAACCAAAGCAGGCCAACAAAAACGGATGTCGCTTGGTAGAACTAATGATGTCTCGTTATCTGATGCGCGAAGCAGGGTGGTTAAAGAGCGAGCGTTTGTATCTGCTGGCGGTGATCCGGTAGCAATAGCCGCCAAGGCTAAAGACGCGGCTATTGAGGAATTTAAGCGCGAGACAGTTCAGCAAGTTGGGGAATGGTATTTTCAAGAATGTAAGGTCGGTAGACATCGACAAAATGCAAAGCCTAAGCGTGTTTCAACGCTTCGCACTGAATTGCTATATTTTAATAAACATATTCTCACTAAGCTCGGCTCTAGAAAGCTAGCAGACGTTAGTCGCTCCATGGTTCAGGCTTTTGTAAATGATCTCGCTGACAATACTTCAAAAAGTGCGGCGAGACATTGCAAGGTAATTCTACATGGCATTTATTCTTTTGCAGAGAGGCAGGAGCTTGTAGACAAGAACCCGTGCCAGCATGTCACTGTAGCCAGCCATGAGCCGCGAGAGCGAGTTCTGAGCGACGATGAATTACGCACGATTTGGCAAACAATGACGCCTCCAATTGAGGTTGAGGGTTTGACCGTTTCTGCTGGTGTGGCTTACGCCATTCAGTTAGCTATGGTCACATTGCAGCGTCGCTCTGAGGTTACTGGTATGAAGCTGTCAGAGATAGATCGCGACCAACGCATTTGGGTTTTACCTTCTGCCCGTACAAAGAACAAACGAGATCATGTCGTGCCGTTGTCTGTTCTTGCAATTGAGCTGATTGATAAAGCTTTGAATGTTCGAAGTGTCGATAGTGACTTTGTTTTCCCTTCTCCTCGTGATGCAAATAAGCCCATCGATGGACAGGCGCTCACGCATGCTTTTGTGCGGATGCGGAACGTTTTGGAATTAGGAGATATCAGGCCGCATGATCTCAGGCGCACTGGTGCAACAAACCTCACGAGCGAGCGGCTAGGCTTCCCACGCTTTACCGTATCTAAGGTGTTGAACCATACCAGCGATACTGGAAATAGCGCTGCGGTGACGAGTGTCTATGATCGCAATGGTTATCTGAGTGAAAAACGGCGTGCGCTTGATTCTTGGGCAATCCGAATTAATGAAATCATATCTGATAGAGAGAATTCAAACAATTTGGTCAGATTGACCATATAAACAAAGTTGCGTTTCATTTCCCTATGCGATCAAGCATGTCTCAGAAGTCGTTTTTAGTTCTAGTTTAATATGCAGGCTATCGAGCGTGGTGAGCCAGTTCTCGTGATATAAATTTTTTAGCCCTGTCTTTGGATTCCTGAACTAAGCTATTTGCAAACTCTTTTCTGTCGTTTGATCTGTTGCCTACACTAGACGCTAATGCAACTCCGAGCCGAAGGCTTTCAAATTCGACCGTTTTTATAGCCACTTGCGTATTCAGTCTTTTTTTATTGCTTCGAACTTTTTTTAACTGATTCGACATTTTCCACTCCTTCGATTTCTTCATATTTATCTACTATTTGTTCAATAAAGCAATCTATATCTATGGCACTTAGTTCCAAAATCGCTGCTATAGTTTCTGAGTAGTGCATTAAAATTTCTGCTGTATCCTCCTCCGAGAACCGCCCTAATTTATCACTGGATGCGACAAGGATGCCGAGCGGATTAAGCTTATCATCGCTGGTGAGGGTCAAGGGGATGCTTGCAAAAGATACATAAGCATTAACGTCATAAGGTGCCAGTTTAGAACCTCTTGCACGACATAATTGAGCTACACCTTCGTCATTTGCATTACCTGTCAAAATGGGCCTTCTGTCGATAAATGCCTTGCCAACGTGACCTTCCCCCTGTCGCCATACTCTACCAAGGCCATTCGAAGGGTGAGTTGCGGACTTTTCCCTCCAAACTGGGACTAACAGATCATTCTTCGCGTGATGTAAATACAGTGAAACGCTCCATTTTTCTGAAATCTCAAATCCGAATAGCGAATCTCCGCTCAGATAAATTGGGGCGCAAATTTCAGATATCATTTCTTCAAAATCAGGTTTTTGAACTTTTCCTTTTTTTGCAGTTATCTCCTTAATGTATGCGACACTCATTCTCCGTAATACAAAGGAAGTCACGTTGTTGGTGTACATATCAGTGTACAAAGTACTCAGATCGTCAATTTCCATATTGTTTTTGGCGATAGTTTTTTCGTCTTTCAGCTTTTTATTCAATAGGTCTAATATATCGTCATAGTGTGGGTGTCCGCGCCACCATGATAGGCCATAGACAAGTAAGAGCATAAGCCAGCACCCTAACGATATCATTGGCGATTTAGCCCATAGAAATGGAGATGCCCAACCAAGTATACCAATTATGACTGGAAAGACAAAGTGATGGAGAAATGCTACGGTTTTCGTATTGGTTGCATGGCTTTTCGAAACCTTCTCAAATGCTATTTCAAATTCTGAATTTGCCATAAATATGTATCTCTAGATTTTACGTAAACATTATCAATGTTGTAAGTGAATAATTGACTAAGATGCGCTTTGAATACGGGAAGCTTTACCCCGGCCAGCGACTATCATTTTTCATGTCGGTTGCGCATTTGTACAGCGGTGCATACCTACCTGTAGTGGTTCCTCTACAAGCCCATTGTCTGTTCATGGGTTGATAGTCCCAATCCCAATCATAATCTTGAACGTAGCTAGGAGAATAACCCGCTCCACCTTGCGAAGCCGCTATAACCGCAGCCACCGCTAGGATGGTGCCGCCTATAGCGGCGGCGGTGCGCCCCTTCGAAAGGTCTTCTTTTGTATGCTTTTTTGAATCGTAAACTTCGCCTGAGTGCGTGCAGGCTGATAATGACATTATAGCCAGTATGATAATTATTTTTTTCATAAGCCCCCCAACTTATCCGATGGTGGATTTGCTGCTAGGTGAGGCTCAGAGTCAAGTGCACTGTGGGCGCGTCCAAATATGCTAAGTGGGAAGACGAAAAACCGCCGCAACCCAATCAGGATCACGGCGGCTGTACGAGCTAAGGAGTAGCTGGATATAGATTTTGCAGGTCAGACCATCTAAGCAGCCTTAGCAAATGGGCGGCGTGACCAAGGATCAAGTTTATTGTTGGCAGATGGTATACTGCGTTGCTCCTCTGTCGCGAGAAACCTTAGTGCAGCATAATGACAACGATCAGCGGCTCGACTGTCAGAGTCTCTTAGGAAGCTGCCTTCATCGTCGTTGCCTTCCACCAATGCATTAAATATTTGGCGCACAATCATTAGTGCTGTCGCACCCTCCAATGTTGTTGGCTCCATGAATGATAGCTGCTGACGTAAGCTCAAGATTTGATCGTAACAGTGATCTTTCTCAGATTCAGTGCGCCAGTCTTTTATCTTCGATGTGCTGAGAGTTTCATCCAGCTCGTCATACATGCGCTCTAATTCTCCCATTTGGTTGAAGAGCGTTACTATAGGATCGCTTGATTTAGACATATCATTTCCTTTCTATTGTTGTTGTGGATTGCGCAGTTAGCCAACTGTAATTTTGACTTCTGTTTGTTTGCGCAGATGCACAGGGCGCATAAGGCGATAGATTTCTTTGTCACGAGGATCAGAAGGCTCAGTGTCCAGCGAACCTATTTGCTTCATTCTGTTCATGCTATTGTCGATCTTGTTAGAAAGAGCGTCATTCGGCTTAGGTGCGTCTGAAAAGAATTTTGTAAAATGAACCTCTGGCCTATATCCATTCTCCATCGACAAGTTGTAACTGGCCTCCACGGGATAGCCGCCTATCGCATGCAGCGCTTTTGTCAGCTCAGTTAAATGGTGATGTACTAGCGCGGCGTGATCTACAGGCTCAGCGACTGCTTTGCTTGCTACTGCTCCGGCTGCTGTAGCTGTCAGGGCAGCAAGCGCTTTCCTACGTGTCATAAGGTGCATTTTATTCTCCTCGTATTGTGCCAGCTGCTTATGCAGCCAGTGTTGAAAGTTTATTTTGAAGGGCGCTGCGACGTGCAGCTGCGTTTTGACGCAAAGGCAAATATTCAAGATTAGCAATCTCTGATTTTACTGCTGCAATTTGGCGTTGCTGCTCTGTAAGCGCTGCAACTTTCGCTCTGCGCCATGCACAGCCAAGCGCGTATTGAAACACATAACGATATCCATACTGCGCCCAGCCTGCAGTCTGCATCATATGCTTTGCGCTGCGATGCGCGTCTTTCATAATTTCCGAGCGATTGAACAACTGAATTCTCCTTGCTTGGCTTTAAAACATAACCATGTTATAGTTTTATAATTATGTAACGTCAATACAAAAAGATAACAGTGTTATGATTTCTGCGAAGCAATGTAAAATGGCAAGGGCCGCCCTCGATCTTGGTGTTCGTGACTTGGCCGAGCTTGCGAAGGTTGCTCAGGCGACAGTTTCAAAGCTTGAACGTGGTGAAGAATTAAAAGAGAGGACAGTGGATGCTATTCAAGCAGCATTAGAGAATGCAGGAGTTCAGTTTATTTCTGAAAATGGCGGTGGTGCTGGTGTGCGGCTCGCGAAAAGGAGCGATGATGTTCAGAAGCAGAATGAGTAATTTAAATAGCTTACGATTATGTTTGTTAGCAGCCGTGAATATTGTTGGCTTTCATGTAGTGCCTGCTGTCGCATCAACTACCATTGAGCGAAAAGGATACTGTTCTTACGCTAATAGCGACGCGAAAACGGTTTTCGATGGACTCTGTGAAATTAACTGGGGAATTGCGGGGGTCGCCCCCTGCAATGGTGCCGCACAAGGGGATATCGCTGAGCGATACTTAGTGAGTTTCACTGCAAAGAGTTCCTTCACTCTGAGTATCACATGCAATGGTTCAGTTTATTTGGATGCTGAACGTGTGTGGCCAGAGTTCACTATGCGGGATGGTGATGTTCATTATATCATTCATACTGAAAGCGGTGAAATTTACCAATTTGAGCGTATCTCTGACGATGAGGCCTATTTGCAGTCTGACACGCCTAATCTAGCGCTGCATCGTTTGTGGTCTGAACGCGTGCTAATTTGTAAAGGCAATAGCTGGAATGTTGATACGGCTCAGGCCTGCGGAGAGCGAGACGCTTATCTTCGATCTCTTCATGTATTGGGGGCTTGTAAGAACGATAGCCCAGATAGCGGTTGCGATCTAAAATCAGAAGCCACTGAATGATGCTAATTGCGATCACAGCCTTGGGGATTGTGTCTGCCACTGTTGCGCTGTGGAAGCCTACCACAGCAAGTATGGCGTTTGCAGCGATTATCAATGCAGTTTGCGCAATAGGTTATTGGTTTGGCGTATGATTGCGCAATAAATCACCATAAAAATTCATTTCAGCGCAATTATCATTCGCTCATGCTAGTATTAGTGCACAAAGTGCCTATAATGAGCATAACTGCTCAAGGAGTTAATCGCCATGTCAGCCCAAATTAAAGCTTTTCCAGTTAGCCGCCATGTGGATTTAGTGGATCATGTCGCTTTGGGTTATGTCGAGCGGATTGATAGACGCGATCAAGGCTTACCTTTCCTGCAGAGGCAGTTCTCAGACATTGCCAAGCGGCAACTTGGTTGTGGCATCACTCTTGAAACCGTCACTAATGATTTGCTTGATTTGCTGCAGACCATAGCCAATGAAATACAGCGCCTGTTTGATATTGATATATCAGGGGTGGCGGTAGACGTTCCTTTGCTTGGCGCTTCACTTGTCTATCAGCGTGAAACTCAATCTGCAGGTTAGTCCGCTGATCTATTTCTATCTTGCTAGTAAATGGCTTATGTCGATTGCCTGACTCTCAGACGCTCTGTGAGCCGTTTTTCATGCATCAGGTAGGTGTATTCATTTTACCCCACAAACCGATTCTATGAGTCAGATTTACGGAATGTGCGCATCTTCACGTGTGGGTGGCGGTGCCGTCTCGCGTGTGGGCGCGTATTGCTCCGAGAATGCTGTTTGTTTTAGTTTCATTTTCACTTAAGGCATAGTTTTGTAAGCGTTTTTTGAGCCGTGTAGTTTCTATAGCAGCCCTTGAAGTAGCCTTGAGATAAGGTGTCTCTTGCCAGCATCATAACCCTTTGCGAAACCTTAGCGTTCTACCGTTTCTGCTCAGGCAAATTATCCTCATGGCAATATGAGGTTTTATCAGGTTCTTTAGCTCCTTGTGACTCCCGAAAAATCTTCTCATGTGCGGTAATCTTGCTGAGGGTGAACTTGCACTGTTAATTACCTGTATTATCAGATCGGCTCCTATGAATTCCTTTATTGGCCTGCGCTGTTTTTATGCTGTTATTACAGCGTCAGCCGCTAAACGGATGGTCTGTCCTCTAGAAACGTCTACTTTAGAAGAGTTTAGCCGCTAAGTGACTTAAATTTAACAAATTAATACAAAATTCAAATAAAGACTGTCAGTCGATAGGCGGGTCTATTGTTTGCGCCGTGCGTCAGATATGCATTTTCTACCTTCTGCCGTTTTGGGGCCTGTTGATAGGCCACCATGTTGGGCGCAACGCTGTTTGCCCGCTATAGGCCGCTTTCTGCATTTGCTGCCGTCAGGTCTACGTGCATTACAATGACGAGGCGACTTAGGTTCGCTTTTGTCATAAAACCAGCCAAGCCCAACAGCTTCCAAATCTTCACGGCTAATGCGACCATTTGGGCTTTGAACGGGGCTTTCTCCGAGCGGTTCCAAGTTCATTGCGCGTGCCATGCGTTGCACTGCTTTAGAGTAAAGACCGCCGCAATCTTCACGGCTTCGCTGCCCTTCCCAAAAGCGCACGGTTTGCACATGGCACTCAGCTTTGATTGCTAATTGTTGCTGTGTTAGTCCCGCTCTAGCGCGGTGTGCTTCTAAATCTATCCCAGATAGAAACCAGATAGTTCGCATGTTGATACCCCTAAAACAGGCCTCCTTTGCCTTGTGATGCGGCTGTCGAAACTCTATCGCTGAAGCCATCGTTACGCATATCGTTGTAACTTCTGCCACCGCTGTTATTACGGCCCTTCGCAACATTGCTTGCTTGATTGATTGTTGGTGCGTTTGGAAATTGATTGACCGCAACGCCTCGCGCTGGTGTCATTTGAGAGCCGAGTAAGCCCTTGCCTTGTGCAATGCGTGCACCTAACAATGAGCCGATTAGCCCGCCCGCTGGACCAAGTAGAGACCCCGCCATGCCGCCCGCAACGGAACCAGCAACACCCCGAACCGTATTGCCAAGGTTTGTTTGTGCTGGTGATATTGGGTTGCTAAAGCCTTGCTTTGGCTGCGCTTCGATTGTGTCAGTGACCGGACCGTCAATGCGGCCCTTTTGCTGGCTCTTATAGCCACCAGATGCGTCGAGGATGTCTGTGCGGTTATATTCAGGCGAATAGCGATACACATCGCCGTTGGCTTGTCTGTTAAGCTCATAGCCGCCATTTGCCACGCCAGACATTGCTTGGCCGTTCCACACATCGTTACCGCGAGGCGGTGGTGGTGCGGCTGGCGCTTGATTGGTTGGTGCCATAGGTGCCGTATCGAATGGGCTTGCCATTGGCTGCGCTTGCGGCGTGTAAGCTGTAAGCGGTGTTGCGTTTAATGGCGGTTCAGGCTGCAAAACAGGCTGCGACATTGCCAAATCTTCTTGATAGACTTGGAACTCTTCAGGTGTCATGCTTTCAGGATTAGCCGCGACTTTTGGCGTTACTGATGCCGTTGTCTGTGGATCGGGTGCCAATATGCCCGCTTGTGTTGCTGGCTCCGCTACAGGTGCATTAAATCGTGCATCAAAGTTATTTGCTTGCGGGATTTGTGGCACTGTACCGCGTTGATATTGTGCATATTGATCCGCCAACATGCCTGCGCTTGGCTGTGCCTGTTCTGGTAGCTGGCTAAGTTCATTCGCTGCAACCTTGGCCTGCTGTTGCGCCATATAACCGGCTGTTGATTGCGTTGCTTTGGCTGGCTGGTATTGATTGTATTGTGAGGCCAGTAAGCCTGTTGACGGCGCAACTGGCGATGGTCTTTCTAGCAATCCTACATCCGATTGCGTTAGTCTTCCGGCATGAGCAGGTGTAGCAAGTAGCCCATTAAAGGGGTTTTCAGTATTTTGGGTGGTTTCATCGAATGCGACAGGTCGAGTAGCTGGCTCCGGCAGTGATGCAAGTTCGGGCTGAGTGGCGTAATTATTTGTCGGGGCGCTATCCCAAACATCCTGTACATAAGACCAGCTCTTTGTTGGCTGATCGTAAGACTTGGGAGCTGTTGGAAGCGAAGCCCATTCAGGGCCAACCTTTTTAACAAATGTTTTTATGTCACCATCTACGAGTGGCTTTAGACCATTACGTCCATCTATGAGTGCAATGGCCGCAATATCTTGATTGCGAGGGGACATGTCTTTTAAATCGAGTGCTTTAGCTACGTTTTGCCATGTCTTACTTAAAAACTGGTACGCTCCTGCAGCTGATGTTTTCTGAGGTTTTCCTGTATTGGTGCGGAAACTGTAAAGCTGGCGTGGGTGTCCGCTAGTGGGATCGAATTTCCTTCCTCCAAATGCAACCGCATAGGGGTCGTTATATCGTGCTGTTCCCTCTGTTGCTCGAATGACTGCAAGACCACGTTGCACATTCGGATTAGATAGGAGCTTATCATAATATTCTTTTGAGCGCATAATCGGTGTCTCTGATCTATTGTAGAATTGGTGTGAGTTCGGCAGGCACGTATTGGAATGGGGCTGTAGGTACGTCTGTATTTTTAGTGACGATTTGCAGCCCTTTTTCCATAAGTGCGAAGGCTGCGTTGCTGATCCAGTCAAGTTGTTGGTTGACCGTTTCTAACTGCTCAAGCGTGCTTGCTAGGTGGCGGTTTTGCCTTGCGACGAGTTCAGCAGAAACCAGTGACTTTGCGACAACCAACAGTATAAGCCCATCTTCAAAGCTGGATGTTTCAAGCTCGATAAATTTGAGCGCATATTCTTCAAAATAACTGAATGGCAACTCTAAGCAGTCTGCATTTGCGCAGGCTGCCTCTGTGAAAAATTCACGGCTTAATCTGTCTGTTTCAGTTATCATTATGGCGATCCCCACCGTTTGCGGCGACTATGCCGTTCGACAAAAGAAATGTGTAAAGACGCTTTGCTGCTGGCTGGCTTAAAGCGTTCATTTCAAGAGCGTTCGCTAAATCAATTGCTACTTGCGGATCGTAGATTGCGTCCTGCAAGGTTTGACGGGCTTGGTTCGCTGTCATGGTTCGGAATGCACGGCCCGCAATATCTGCAAATGCGTAGCGGGCAGAGGTTCGGCCGCTTTTAACCGCAAAGACACGCGACGACATTTGATTGAGGCCAGTCCCTAAACTGTTCTCAAGCGCGGCCATTGGGTTTGTGTCCATGGCACGGCCTGCAGGTGGGCGAACGAGTTTATTTTTCTCTATTGCACGAGCAAGGCGTGTGGCTGCTGTGTACTTGTCTTTGCCAAGTGCTGCTTGAACAGAAAAGCCGTTTCGCTTGATGAACGCAGAAGGATCAGTTTGCGAAAGTGCTGTTTCCCAAACGTGCCTCGCTATTGCGTCTTTGCTCTCGGTTGTCTTTACCGAACTGAGCAGCTTGCGCATGCGTGCAGGGTTTTTAATCGCCGCATCAATCACGGATTCTGGTGTCGTGCTGCCTGTTGGATTGTCTAACTTTGAAAGCTCACGCGATAAATAGCTTTCCTCGATTTTCCGACGACGACTTGTAAGAATTGCACGGCGCTTAGCAATGCTATCTACGGCATCCTGTAAGCCTTTCACTCGTCCAGCAATATCAGGAAATTCTTGCAGCACGCCAGCGTTACGACGTGTCCACATAGCTAGCCTGTTCGGATCAATCTGGCCGTCTAAAACCGCACTAGAGAAAAGATCATCAATAGCAGCCGCTTCCATCGTGGAATTGGCATTAGGGGCGTTCTTGAATGTTTCGCGAAACTGCTTCGCCGCCGTCTGTGACCAGCCATTGAAAAACTCTTTTGCTACTTCTTCGTCCGGTATGCGGTATGCGCCTGCCAGATCTTTTTTGCGGACTTTACCAATAGCGCCTTGTTCAAAAGGTTGCACTACTTGATCGCGATAGCGCTGCCGGAACGTTTGCATATTATCAGCAATTCGACTGTCGCCAGCTTTCCGAACAATTTGATCTGAAACGCTATCAAGTGCGCTTTTCAAGGTCTCAAGATATTCAACTTTGCGTCGTCCATCTGGTCGTGCAGTGTAAGTACGAATATCATCAGTTATGCGTGACCGTAACGCCATCAAATCAGTAACAGATACACTATCTCCCATTGCCTGAATGTCGCTAAGAATACCTCTCGGTAAAGCGCTGTTGTCTGCAAGGCCTGAGCGTGGTTTTACTGCTTGAATCAACTGCTGTTTAACCGGCTGTGAGAAGTCGTACTTTTGCGCTATGGAATTTAGGCCCATTGATTGCGCATCTTGGCTTAACTGGCCCTTTGTGTAATCGCGCTCATATTCGATCTGGTCTCTAATAGATGCGCCGATTGTTGACCTTTGGGCGCGTGGGGCAATATCTTCGGCTTGCGCTCTTGCCGCATCATCAAGCTGTGAAACCTTCGCATCAATCATTGATCGGGTACGTTCAGGACGTTTGCGCGCTTGTGCAAAAACATCATCGATCAAGAGGCTGGATTGTGGTGCTTGACTTGTTGCTGCATCATCAACCGCGATTTGATTTTGTCTATATCGTTGGTTAGCTGCGTCCAAATCAGGACCGCTCAAACCGCCTTCAAATTCGCGCTGTGTTGCAATGAATGCAGGGCTTTCTGTCGCTTCTGCAATTGACGGTCGATAGTTTGGGATAGTTTGCTGTAGTTGCGCAGATTCCCGAACTGCTGCTTCGCCTTCTGGCGTAAGGTTTTGCCGGATGCCGTCTGATATTTGGCGACGCTGTGCTTTTTCAAGTTCTTTTGGAGAAACACGTTTAGCTACTGCGCTGACACCTTTGCGGGCTAGATTGATAGGGCTTACCGCGATTGCGGCAGGTGCTGCGATACCGCCAATAGTTGAGGCAACAAGCTCAGCTGTGGCGCTGTTGGGCGCTGAATCCCTTGCTACCTGTGCGCCAATTCCAGCGCCAACTGTTGAAACAAGCTCGCCTGTTGCTGCTGTAGCAGGTGCTGCTGCTACGCCTGCGGCCATGCGGTTTGCACTTTGGCCAAGCAGACCTGTGGCATTTGCAGTGGCGGCTGCAATCTTTGGTGCTGCTGCAATCATACCGCCTGCTGGTAGTGTATTAGCCCCAACAAATTCGCCAACTGTTCCAGCGACGCGGCCTACTGCTGTTTGTGCTTCTGGCACCTGCATGATTGTTTCATCGAGGCTTGGAGCGATTGCTTGTAGTGGTCGTTTAAAGCGATAATCCGCACCAATGGCAGACATGCCAGCATTGGCTATGGCTGTAGGGGCATTAATTAGTGAATAGACACCACGATTAAAGTTTTCGCCAAACTGTTGGGCTGCATCTGCACCTGTGCTTAGTGTCTGAGGTTTGAATGCTCGGATGACATCAATTGTTGTGCCTTCCTGTGCGATGTAAGCATCAATGTCCACTTCTGGTGCATTCATGCCCACCATTTTAGAAACGTTACGTTTGATCCGCGCTAAGTCTTGTGCCTGTGCCATGTGATTACTCCAAACCGTATTTCTGTTTGAGGTTGCCGCTAGGCGCTGGCTGATCTTGCGCTGCACCGGATTGTGGAACATTCATGCGTTGACGTGCTGCTTGTACGCCGCGCAATGTTGCGCCGTCCTGCTGGCGTGTTTGGATTGGCGAATTCGGATCATTAACCGATGCTGTTAATTCTGCTTCGATCCTTGTGAGTTCTGCATCAAGCGAGCGCAACGATTGCTTGAGCGTTTCAGGAGACGTAAATGCACCGCTTGGCATAAGTTCTTCAATGCGTTTTTGCTCTGCAACTGGAAACCTTGGATTTAGTGATAGCGAGCGGATCAAGTCACGTTGGAATAATTTAATTTCCTGCTGACCTTTGACTTAATCGGGGAAAGTCGCAGCTTCACCAATAGCGCCTGGAATTTGTCCGATAGTGTTTGATGATAAGTTGCCAAGTGTTGATCCAACGCCCGTTGCATCGTCGGCAATATCATACAGGCCAGATCGTTGCTCAGTGTCTGCTTGCATTGCTTGTGGTGTGGGTTGCTCAGCCCCGCGATCCGGTTGTTGTAATGGCATTAGCTCACCGCTTGCCATATCAATAATTACACGTTCACCTGTTTGCGGGTTGATCGAAGCAGAATATCGGCCTGTTGCGAGGCCAAGAGCTTTTTCATCATCAATGCCCTGCATCTGGTAAGCGCGTAGCTTCTGGCTGATAGCGCCGGATTTTGGGAAGCCATACGGGTCTAGATCGCCGCCACCACGTTTGTTTTGGAGGTGTACTTTATAGGCATCGCTTGTTGATAAAGCGCCCGATTCAACCGCCGCTGCTATTTCAGGATCGGCAGTTTGAAGAAACTGTAGGGTTTTGTTCTTGGTGGCTTCTGCCTCACGCTTCTCTTTAATGCTTTTTGCTGCATTGCCGAAGCCTTGAGCGCCAAGGGAAAATTGCTCTGCACCTGTACGCCCACTGAGCATCCCTAAGCCCATTTGCAAGAAAGCATCAGAATTATTAGCCAAGCGCTGCATCAATGGCGGCCTGCCTTGTGCGTTCTGCTGTGGTGCAGGTGCAAAGGGTGTTGGTTGCATTGGATTAGGTTGCTGCATCTGCTGTTGAGGCTGGATAGGACGTGGCATTGGAATAGGATATTTCATCGGGTAACCTTTCTAGGTTCCAGCCCATAGCGGGCAGTTATTTCTGCAAGAATGTTTTCATCGACACTGCGAACAGGAGAAGCTGCGCCTTTGGATTTTAGGAATGGTTCTGGCTGTGCACGCCAAGGCTGACGGCCTGTATGTGGCGAAACACTCTGGCGAACTGGACAGATTGATTTTTGTAACCGCACAAGCTCAGGAATGGCAGATTGCCCACGAGCAGGCCATTTGGTGCAGACGCCTGCTAGCTTTGTGACAAAGTGAAGGCACTGACGATCACTTTTGATGCTGTGAACATCAACCCCTTTGCGTTCAAGCCATGCTTCCAAGCGGCCTAACCCTTCTGGCATCTGCCATGAATTAGGAATTGAAGTTTGATTGTTTAAATTACGCATGAGCATCACCTCGCGTTATTGCCGCGAGAACGGCAGCTTGATTTTTAACTATGAATTGATCGGGTAAAGCGCCTGAAACGACACCTGACAAAACACCTGATCGAGCATCTGTTAGAATTTCACCGATAGGGCGGCTTTGTGCTTTGTGCCTTAACCAAAAGGCCATGAGGTTTAAGCTTGGTGCTGTAGGTTCAGGAGAGGGCGCTAAAGGTGAACGTGATTTTCCATCTTCATAAGCCTTACGATTTTGACCGTAAGTCTCTGTTAGATTTCCAGCTTGGCACGAATTGACGGTATCTTTTTCAAGTGTCCTGTTTCCAGTTTCACGTGTCAGTTTCCGTATAGTATCCGTTTCTGTATCAGTATCCGTATATCGAATGGTATCGGTATGGTATTGCAATGGGATAAACATTAAGCACGCTCCCTTGCTAGATAATCAGACGATGTGAGACGGTTTGGCTTTGAATTCGCCCTAATGACCGCTAAGCCGTGCTTGCCTGCAACTTCCTTGGCAAACTTTGCAGCGTCGGCTTTTTCTTTGCGATCAATGAGTGCTTGTTCCACCGCTTCAAGCTGCTCATTGGCAGCGTTGAATACCGTTTCGCTTTCGATGCGTTCAAGTGAATAACGAATGCCTGTGATGTGCTTTTCTGTCGTTGGCACGTTGAATTCATACCAGTTCGGAACAAACACTTCGTCCGTTTCATCATCAAAAATCAGTAAGCCGGAAGCGATCAGAGCAGAACGAGCTTTGATAAAGTCATTTTCGCTCAACCCTGTATCTGTCGCAGCATAACCTGCGGGCAAATGATAGCAGCCCGCTGCGTTTCCGTGGTTTGATGTGATCAGATAAAAATAGGCAAGCCGAGCCGTATTGTCTGGCAAAGCTTGAAATTTGCGCGACTGCCAAATTCGCGGTGAGACCATAGAGAATTTGCGCATTATGCAGCCCTCCGTGAGAACTCGCCATAATGCTCAATCTCAGCTGCTATCCGTGCATCACAAGCATCATCAAATTCTGCAAATGTGCCAATAGTTCTGCACTTGCCGTCGATGTTGATAAAGGCTGTCCACCTATCATCGCCGTTATTTTTACATACACCGACAAAGCCAGATTTATTGCGAGCGCATGGTGTACGATTGCGGGCGTTTTCAGCAGGGGTGGCTAAGCGCAGATTGTTCCACGCATCATTGCCCTTGTCTCTATCGCGATGATCCACGTAGTAACCTACTGGTGGCATTTCGCCTGTCATATAGAGCCATGCTAAGCGACTGCGTTTATACAGGCGGCCATCTACTTCAATAGAAATATAACCTCTACATGAGGTGCCTGCAGGTTTTCCTTTGCAACGGAAACGGCCTCGATCAACCCGCCAAGTCATTTCGCCAGTTGTTTTGTTATAAAGCAAGAGTTCGCGAATATAAGCTTGTGTAAGCTTAGGTTGAACGTGCCTTGATTTGCGATTGCTCGCAGCTGCCGAATAGGTTGATTTTGCAACTTGCTTTTTAAAGGCTCGCGACTTATCATTTATAAGTCGAAGCTTCCTATCATTTGCTTTTGATTTAGCCCTGCCAACACCCGCCAGTGTTGTTGCAGGGTTTGATTTATTAAGCTGCATGGGAGTAGCCCTCCATGCGTTCCGCAATCCATTTTTTGATTGCCTCTGCTGGATAGGCTTTGCGGCCTTTTGAAATTTCCACGGGGTTTGGGAAATCGCCGCTACGGCGCATCCGCCAACGTGTAACGCGAGTGGGTAAGCCCATCGCATCAAGATCACGGTCAGAATAAAAAATACGTTCGTTCAACATTTGACACCTTCACTTTGAGTTCGGTGTCAGATGATTGCATTCTGTTTTCTGGACATTACATCGTCGCGATGTCCCAAACTATCCTTGTCGCCGCTTACGCAATCTAAGCATGAGCTTTTCAACTTGTGCAGGCCCCGTGTTCCGAGCGATCAAGAGTTCGTATCTATAAACTATTCGCTCGTAAGGCTCTTCTCTAAAGGAATTTCTAGCAAGTGCTTCACCGTCAAGCCAAGGTGCCTTGGAGCAGTGCTTCTCTCGGTTCCTCGTGACTTTCTTCTTTAATGCGCCAGCCACATTTTTTCGATCTGTGGTGCTAAGTCGCTTTCCGTTGCCGATTTTGTGTTGAATTTCTGCAGCTATTTCGAATGCTGCTTCTTCAGACTTGCTGTGCTTCAACGTTAGTTCATCAACAAACGCTGACGTAAAGGCCAGCTTTATTAGCTCGGCATCCGCTGAAAGTGGTTCATCGGTGCCTTTCTTTATACCCTTTAATAGCCTTCTGATTGGATGTTGCCGTCCATTAGCAAGTGCATTGACCATATTTTGAAGGTAGAGCGCTGTAGCCATGCGCATTTCTGCACCTGTAATTGCGTCGGTGGGGGTTTTCTCTATGCCACCGTGCTGCCTCACAACGTCATTTGCGTAAGCATCTGCAATACCATGCTCAAGTTTAGCAAGTTCAGAGATGAGAAGGATTGCTTGTTTTAAATTCTTTTGGTCAGCGTCCAACGTTTCATCAGCATCATTGATAATCTGTGTAGCCCATTCTGTATGATCTGTAGATTTAGCCATAAATGAAGTCTCGCTGTGACCATGATGTGACCATGCGCAGCAAGCAATTAATGATTTGTGGTAACTTGCTTGCTAAGTGGTTGAAATGATTGGTAGCGGGAGAGGGACTTGAACCCCCGACACGCGGATTATGATTCCGCTGCTCTAACCAGCTGAGCTATCCCGCCACAACAGGTAAACCTGTTACTTGAAGCGAGGCGGATATAGGGGGAAGGTCGCTTGCCTGTCAAGCAAGCAATCGTTGTTTTTCGCACTGATTTGCCAATTGCATCATATTACGCCCTTGTTTTCTACTTCTTGGCTGATTAGCACAGGCATTAGCCATGATATGAAAGGGTAATCTATGCGTTCTATGCCGAAAATCGCTGTCTTTGGATGCGGATACTGGGGCAAGAATCATGTGCGTACCTTGGCTGAACTGGGCGCGCTTGCGTGTATTGTCGATCAAGACGAAAATCTGGCCAAAGAATTGGCCCAGAAAAACGGCGTTGATGTGCGTGATGCGCAAAGTGTTTTTGCTGATCCAGCAATCGACGGCATCACAATGGCTCTGCCTGCTCAATATCATGCAGAAACAGCGCGTCAGGCATTTGCCGCTGGCAAACATGTGTTTGCGGAAAAACCCATTGCGCTCGATGTTCGCGACGCGCAATCCATGGTGGATGCCGCTCAAAGCGCAAACCGCGTTTTAATGGCAGGCCACATTTTGTGCCATCATAATGCGTTTCGCGCGATTGTTTCCTTGATTGAGGATGGGGCGCTTGGCGACATAAAATATGTGCAAAGCCACCGTTTGGGGTTTGGCAAATTTCATACCAAATTTGATGCTGCATGGGATTTGGCACCGCACGATCTTTCTTTAATTTTATCGATTGCAAAATCTAGTCCGATTAAAGTTGATGCGGTTCCTGTGTCGGTGACAGATGGTCAAACGGATAGCGCGCATATTCATTTGGCATTTGAAAACGGCATGAAGGGCCATGTGTTCGTATCTCGGCACAGCGCTTATATTGAGCGCCGTTTCAGCGTGATTGGCACGAAGGCCAGCGTTGTTTGGGATGATCTTGAGCAGGATTGGAATAAAAAGGTCACGCTTTATAAGCACGATGTTGCACGTGAAGGCGATGCTTGGCGTTCTTCAAAAGATGATGGCGAAAATATTGCGTGTGAGGCTGGCATGGCGCTCACCGATGAGCTTGGTCATTTTATTGATTGCATCAAAGAAAATCGCGAACCTTTAACAAATGGACGCCAAGGTCTTGAAGTTGTTAAAATATTAAACACACTTTCGGTTTAATCACTGGCTGTTACATTTGTCTTGAAGGTGTGATCTTGGCACCTATGGATTTCTAAACTGTTCCGCGATACTGCGATTTCGGGGCTAATTTCAATTCGAACCGTTTGTCGGTTCTATCGGGGATAATATGCAGTTTATCGACCTTGCAGCACAGCGCGCACGTCTTGGCGTTGATCTTGAAAACGCAATCATGGATGTCGTTAAGGGCGGTGCTTACATCCTTGGGCCGCAAGTTGCCGAGTTTGAAAAACGCCTTGCTGACTATGTTGGCGTTAATCATGTGATTGGCTGTGCAAGCGGAACCGACGCGCTATTGATCCCGCTTATGGCGTGGGGCATTGGCCGCGGCGACGCTGTGTTTGTGCCAAGCTTTACATTTGCGTCGACAGCTGAGGTTGTTGCGCTTGCTGGCGCTGAGCCTGTGTTTATTGATATCGACCCTCAAACCTATTTGATGGACACGGCCTCGCTTGAAGCCGCTATTCAGATGATTGAAGCGGAAGGCCGCTTGAAGCCGAAGGCGATCATTCCTGTTGATCTATTTGGCGCTGTTGCTGATTATGAGGCCATTGGTGTTATCGCTGCGAAGCATGGTCTGCGTGTGATTTCAGATGCTGCACAAGCGCTGGGCGCAACATCAAATGGCGCTTATTGCGGCTCGTTTGGCGATGTGGCGGCGACAAGCTTTTATCCGGCAAAACCGCTTGGCTGTTATGGTGATGGCGGCGCGATCATGACCAATGATGCGATCCATGCCGAGATCATGCGTTCGGTTGCATTTCACGGCAAAGGCCAGAGCCAGTACGACAATGTGCGTATCGGCCTGACATCGCGGTTGGACACAATACAGGCTGCTGTTTTGCTCAAGAAAATGGATATTCTTGAAGACGAGATGGAAGCGCGTAACCGGATTGCTGCACGCTATCACAGCGAGCTTAGCGATGTGGTTCAAGCGGCATGTAATGTGGACGGTCAGCGTTCAGCGTGGGCGCAATATGCGATTGAAACCGATGACCGCGATGGGCTTCGCGCACATTTGAGCGAAAAAGAAATTCCCTCGGTTGTCTATTATGTCAAGCCGCTGCACATGCAGGTTGCTTATTCGAAATATCCGTGGGCACCACAAGGTTTGCCGGCAACGGAAGCCAAGCCATCACGCATTTTGTGTTTGCCGATGCACCCATATCTGACTGAAGAAGATCAGGATTTGGTGATTTCTGAAATCCGCAATTATGTTGGCCGCAATGGTTTGAAGGTGGTTTCTGGTTAAATGAATATTTCGCCGTGATCTCTCGCTTCGTGCGGCATATTGTTTGAAATTGTCTTGTAAATACATGAAATTGAGCGGGCGACTGAGGGATTGAAATCGTTACCCTCATCCGAGCAAACCGGTTAGTGAACCGTTTTGCCCACCTTCTCCCGTAAACGGGAGAAGGGAAAGTGCATTATTCAGCGGCTATATTTTTTGGATTTTCCATCAAGGCAGCAAGCTGAACTTCCACATGCTCCGCGCGGCGGGTTTTATTAATAAAGCCGCCGCCTAGAACGCGCGATCCAGCGCCATGCCCATCATAAAATACGCAAGCCTGACCAGGTGAAACACCCTGTTCGCCGTCAATGACTTCGACAGTAATCATGCCATCTTCATTAAATATACGGGCAGGGCGCGGCGGACGGGTTGAGCGTATGCGCACCAACACTTCTGTGCCGCCTTCCGGTATTTCATCGAGTGGCATATCGCCGAGCCAGTTCACATCGCGCAATTCTAACAGGCGTGTTTCCAGCGCTTCGACAGGGCCGACAATCACGCGGCGGGTGCGGGCATCAATTTTAACAACGTAAAGCGGATCGCCAACCGAAACACCAAGGCCGCGGCGCTGGCCGATAGTATAGTGCAAAATGCCTTCATGCTGGCCGAGCAGGCGTCCATCAATATGCACAATATCACCGGCAAGCGCAGCATTTGGGCGCAGCTTGGTGATGACATCGGCATATTTGCCGTCTGGTACAAAGCAAATGTCCTGACTGTCGGGCTTATCGGCAACGACAAGGCCCATATCAGCGGCGTGGCGGCGCGTTTCGTCTTTGGTCATATTGCCGAGCGGAAAGCGCACATAGTCCACTTGATCTTGCGTTGTGGCAAACAGGAAATAGCTCTGGTCGCGGTCAGCGTCGACAGGGCGGGTTAAAACGCGGCGATTGCCTTTTTCAACCGAGTTAATGTAGTGGCCGGTCGCAAGGCAATCTGCGCCCAACTCTTTTGCTGTTTTCAAAAGATCGGCAAATTTCACGGTCTGATTGCATGAGATGCAAGGCACGGGTGTTTCGCCTGCAATATAGCTGTCGGCAAACACATCGATGACGGCGTCACGAAAACGGCTTTCATAATCGAGCACATAATGCGGAATACCGAGTGTTTCACACACACGGCGCGCATCATCAATGTCTTGGCCAGCACAGCATGATCCGGTGCGGCGTGTTGCTTCGCCATGGTCATAAAGTTGGAGCGTAATGCCAATGACTTCGTAGCCTTCTTTATGCAAAAGGCCTGCTACAACAGACGAATCCACACCACCCGACATGGCAACGACCACGCGGGTATCTTCTGGCTTTTTAGCAATGTCGAGCGAGTTACGCATATCGGCTCCATTTCAAGTGGCCGATATAGTGGTTTTTTGATGCGATTGAAAGGGTGGGCTACACGTTCTCGTTGGCAGACAAATATTTGATGAGCAGCTTGTTGAAAGTTGCCTGCTCTTCATCGGTGAGCGGGGAGACGAGTTTTTCCTGTGTTTCCACATGGGCCGTCACTGTTTTTTCAATAAGTGTTTTTCCTTGCTCTGTTAGCGCGATCAGAACACTACGCTTATCGTTTTGATTTTGAATGCGTTTTACAAGTCCTGCTTGTTCAAGGCGGTCAATACGATTGGTCATGGTTCCAGACGTAATCATCATCGTCGCCAGCAAATCATTTGGTGAAAGAGCATGCGGCGGGCCGGAGCGCAAAAGTGTTGCGAGCACATCAAAGCTTGGCCCGTTCAGATTATGCTTGGCAAAGGTTTTACCCATTTCAGCTGCCAGCACATGTGACACACGCATTAAACGGCCGATCAATGCCATGGGGCGTGTATTCAGCTCGGGTCGTTGCTTGGCCCATTGGGCGATAATTAAATCAACTTCATCCATGGAAATTAAGTCACATAATAATGTCTTGACGTCAAGATATATTCATTTATCTTGACGTCAAGATAAAATAGAGATGCACAAAATGTCCTACGCCCGTGATATTGCTTTAACAGCGTTAGCGCCTGCTATTTGGGGGAGCAGCTACATTGTAGCGACCGAGTTTCTACCGCTCATTGACCCGCTTATTGTTTCGCTTTTACGCGCGTTGCCTGCGGGCATTATTTTGCTGATTATTGTGAGGCAGCTGCCGAAGGGCTGGTGGATTGCCAAAATATTTTTGCTTGGGGCGCTCAATTTTTCTATCTTTTGGACGATGCTATTTATCGCGGCCTATCGATTGCCGGGCGGGGTTGCTGCTGTTGTGGGCTCTTTGCAGCCGTTTATTGTCATCTTCGCTGCACGCTTGATAATTGGGACACCGATAAAGCTATTATCAATTGTCGCGGTCATGGCGGGCATGTTGGGGGTGGCACTGCTTATTTTAACGCCAAAGGCGAGCCTCGATTTATTTGGAATTGGCGCAGCATTGATCGGCTCTGCCTCCATGGCATTGGGCACTGTTATGAGTAAAAAATGGCAGCCACCGGTGCCGCCTTTAACTTTTACGGCATGGCAATTAACTGCCGGTGGTATTTTGCTGTTGCCGACATTGTTTTTTGTCGAAGGGCAGTGGAGTGATTTTTCACTGACCAATTTTGCTGGCATTGCATATTTAGGCTTGGTCGGTGCAGCCTTTACATATCTGCTTTGGTTTCGCGGGATTGCCAGCCTCAATCCTTCAAGCGTTGCAATTTTAGGCATTCTAAGTCCGCTGGTTGCAACATTGTTGGGCTGGTTTATTTTGGGCGAAAGTCTCAGTGCGTTGCAATTATTTGGTGTTGGTATTGTGCTGTTGAGCGTGATTGCGGGACAATATGCGTTGCGGCCTAATAGAGTTGTACTCAAGCCTGCCATGTCTAAGTGATGTCTTGATATGCTCACGCAAATTCTCGGCGCTTCATAGTCCCTTGATGTCATGTATTGGAAAAGCTACGCTTTACGCAGACGTAAAGGTAAGTTGCGCTGGGAGGCGTTTATGAGCAGGCTATCACTCATCTTTTCACATAATTCGATTGTTCCCATGATTTGTGCGCTGATAGCCGGAATCATTATTCTTGGTTTGAACGGACCGTGGTGGGCTGTGCTTTTTGTTTTTCTTGGCGTGCCTGCGCAAATGCTCAATGAATATTCATTGCACCGATTTATTTTTCATCTGCCGCCGCCGGAAAAACAGAGTTTATTTAATGTGCTGTATCAGGCGCATTATGGGCACCATGATTTTCCTACCAATAAGAAATTATTTTTCGCACCAATCTGGGTTTCCATTCCGGTGTTAATCATTAACTTCGCAGTCGTATGGGCCGTTTTATCGCTCATCGTTCCGCAAGATGCTTTGTCTATTGCAGCGTCTATCGTGCTGATTGGCGGGGTCGGCACTTTTCTTTGCTATGAATGGTTTCACATGACGGCGCATTTAACGGTGCGTAAAACATGGGTTGAGCGGCATGTGACGACGCTTCACAACCAGCACCATTTCCGTGATTTTTCAAAATGGTTTCATGTCTCTCCGGGCGGCCAAATCATAGATAAAGCAATGGGTACGGCCATCGATAGAGAAGCGCTTAAAAGGCAGCAGCGGGTTGAGTTTATTCGAACGCTAGGCATGCGGCCCAATGATGAGCGCCTTATCAAAGCCCGTCAGCATTTCAGTCATAAATATGGTTTGAGTGCAGAAGAGATCGAACGCGCTGCTCACGTTTAATGCTGGCCTATTGGCGGTTAGCTTTGCTCTGCGCTGCGATTTTCCTGCGTGCGAATATGAGACAGATGTGCAGGAATTGATTCATACATCTTACCAACTCCTTACACTCGAGTTAGCGCTTTTTTAAAACTGTGGCCGTATTGTGGATCAAGAATTGAAGGTCGTTAGTTTTGTAGAGAGTAGTATGACCGAACAGATTAGACCACGCGTAAAATATGTCATTGGCCCAGACGGTAGTCCGTTAACGATCAATGATCTTCCACCAGCATCGACGCGTCGCTGGGTAATTCGCCGTAAGGCAGAGGTTGTGGCTGCCGTGCGCGGTGGCCTTCTAAGCCTCGATGAGGCTTGCGCCCGTTATACGCTGACTGTCGAGGAGTATCTCTCCTGGCAGGCGTCTATCGAAGAAAATGGATTGGCTGGTTTGCGCACAACGCGTATTCAGCAATACCGTCACTAAAAATTCTTTTCGCCTGCTTTGTTGGGCGAAGTGAAAAGTTTCAAGCGTCGCTTTCGGTTAATGAGGGCGGCGCTTTTGCATCTTGATTCAGCTCGCGCTTGACGATGGATGCCGCAATTGCGCTGGTCAGCGTTGAGGCTGCGAAAAACCAAAGGCCGGGCTGCGAAATTGCTGCGGCTAAACCAGATGTCTTTGCCGCAAAAATTGTAAGCGCAACAAGCAGCACATCCAGCATTGACCATTTTGAAATGATGCCGAGCCAAGTGCCGGCACGGTGCGCGGTGATTTGATTTAGATTTTTAGCTGATAACATGCCCGCCAGAGCGAGAAGTTTGGTTGCCGGAAATGCCAGCGATACGCCGCCGACTAAAAGTCCAAGCGCAATATCACCTGAGGAAAAAAGCCCATTAACAATCGCAAACAGAGAAGGGCGGTCTGTTAAAAAGAAAAGTCGCTCCATTTGCAGAAGCGGCAATGTTGTGCCCAGCGCAAAACAAAAGGCAGCAATCGTGATAAGTAGTCCGGCTAAAATTCGCATATCCAGCAGATAGGGGTGCAAATGATGGCAGGCAAGTTATAAATGCGCAAAATCGTGCAGTGCGAAGATGTCTTCACACTGCACGATTTTGTGTCTGTGTCATCAATGCCTGAACGAAAATGCTCAGCCAATCATGGCGTGTCGATCGTATTTATTCTGTGGTTCTGGCTCAACAGTGCCGCGTGCTTCACGCACTTCCAGCTTTTCAGCCTTTTGAAGCTCTGCTTCTGCTTCCAGTAAAAGCTCTTCGGCAGACTCTTTTTGAGTCTTTAGATCTTTAATGGAATTAAATAGATTGTCTCGGCGTACCCGCGCTGCTTTTGCAAATGTAGGGTATGCGAAGTTTTCGATGTCCGTAACGCCGCTCTTTTTTTCTTCATTTTGTATTTGAAGATCGAGCTCGCCTGCCATCCGTTCGAATTCACTAATCATTGTTTCCAGCTGCATCACTTGGCGATGCTTTTCAGTTACCTGAAATTGCTTGAGACGGATCATATTGTCTCTAGGTTTCATTACGCATTACTCCAAAACCATTTCGGGCTCATTGTAGGCCCGTACACAAACACCAGACATAAAACTTAATAAAAGGTGCAAATTTGCAAAACACGCGAATTTGGTAACTTTTCGTTTACGTCCTGCGTTAATGATACTTCTCAACCTTTAAGGGGGAGTAAACCGATTGGAGAACTTTCACTTAATTGTCGTAATTAAGAGAATTGTTGAGTCATTTGATTCATTTACGTCCGTTTCTTTATAAAAAGATTCAAAATAATTGCGTAAATTATGGTAAATAAATCAATAACTTCATTGATTCACTTAATAAAGTTTGAAGGCTTGCATTACCGGAATATAATTTGTTAACCATTCGGTGGCAGGGTGATTTGCAGAGACGTAGGAGCCACGGTTATGGCCCGAGCGTATGCTGGACAAGGGGAATACAATGCGTGTTTTGCTGATTGAGGATGATAGTGCGATCGCCCAGAGCATCGAACTGATGCTCAAGTCGGAAAGCTTTAATGTTTATACGACGGATTTAGGGGAAGAAGGTGTCGATCTAGGCAAGCTCTATGATTATGACATTATCCTACTCGATTTAAATTTGCCGGATATGTCCGGTTATGAAGTGCTTCGCACTTTGCGTTTGTCGAAAGTTAAAACGCCGATCCTAATTCTATCCGGTATGGCCGGTATTGAAGATAAGGTGCGCGGCCTCGGCTTTGGTGCCGATGACTATATGACAAAGCCATTCCATAAGGATGAATTGGTAGCGCGGATCCATGCGATTGTTCGCCGCTCCAAGGGCCACGCCCAATCTGTTATTACAACGGGCGATCTGGTTGTGAATCTGGATGCGAAAACAGTTGAAGTGGGCGGCCAGCGCGTACACCTCACTGGTAAAGAATATCAGATGCTTGAGTTGCTTTCATTGCGCAAAGGCACAACGCTCACCAAGGAAATGTTCCTTAACCACCTATATGGCGGTATGGATGAGCCGGAACTGAAAATTATCGACGTGTTTATCTGTAAGCTTCGTAAGAAACTTGATTCTGCATCAGGTGGCGTAGGCTTTATTGAGACCGTTTGGGGCCGCGGCTACGTATTGCGCGATCCTGAAGCAAACGAACTTCAAGAAATCGCTTAATTTTCAAGCAAATTTCTTTTGAATTAAACCCGCTTAGCTTGTGCTGAGCGGGTTTGTTTTTGAGATTTGAAAGCTGAAATTTAAGCTGCTTTGCGTATCGTGCGAAACTGGCTCATAAGCTGTTTTCGGTCGAAGGGCTTGAGCAAAAATTCGTCTGCACCAGCGCGTTTGGCGCGCATCATGCTAGCAAGGTCAACCTGCGTCATGCAGCAGATGATTTTTGCGTCTTTTTTGCGGTCCAATGTACGGAGCTGGCGAATAAGATCTTCGGACTGGCCTTCATTCATGCCTGCATCAACAATAATATAGTCGGGCATTTGTGCAGAAGCCATTGAAATGGCCTCAGCGCTGTTTTTTGCTTCCACAACAACCATATCTTCGCTTGTCAGAATGCGCTTTGCTACTTTACGTATGACGCTTGAAGCGTCCAAAACCATACAAACTTCCATCATCTTACCCTTTACTCAGTCTATCCTTGAGCCATGAATAGCAAAGAGAGCTGAAAAAAAGTAAAAACAGATCGGTAAAATTTTACCGACCTGTGCAGATTCTGATATTGGGGCGTTAAATACTACTTCGCTGAATAGACGACCTTGTCGTCATCCATATGAATCTTGATTTCCATTCCGGCATCTTTAGCCAAAAGAATGGTATAATAATATTGGACAGAATGGGCATCAATCGCGTCTTCACCCATGCGGCCGTCTATATAATCTTGGAATTTTTGCGGAATGCGTTTCATGCGGCCCAACGCGGTGAGCGTAAAGCTACATTCTTCGCCTTCGACTTGAAGATCGAGATCGAGACTTCCGCCGCGCGGTATAGAGCCGATACCAATCAAAATCATGTTTAAGATCAGTTTCACCTTGTTTTTGCCCAGATATGCGCGCGGGCCGTTCCAGGTGAATTCTGGTTTTTCGTTCTTAAGGTAATTTTCTGCGACGGCTTGTGCGTCGCCAGTATCGATCTGTACACCGGCAGAGCCGGCTGCACCGAAGGCTATACGTGCAAATTGCAACCGCGCTGAGGCGCTTATTGCACTTTGGCGGATAAGATCCATCGCATCTTCATCAGCACCGCCATCATCCAGCAGTTCAAGCCCATTATTAATCGCACCAACCGGTGAAATCACATCGTGGCAAACACGGCTGCAAAGGAGGGAAGCAAGATCGGAGGCAGAGAGTTCAACAAGAGCCATAAGAAGTCCATCTTTCAAATCAACATTGTAGATAGGTAGAGAACCTATCGGTACGGTCAGTGTAGAGCAACATTGCCCTGATTCTGGTTTCGAAAACCTGTGTCTTGGTTAACTAAAAAGGTGCAATTTTTCCTTAATAAAGTGGAAACTTCATCTGTGTAATTTGAATAATACAAATGATGATGACAAATCGCCATTTTACATATTTTGCCCCGCTTTGCGATTATTGTGCGGGTTCGTTGAGAGTAAGGACAGTAAAGATGCGAAATTTATCCTATACGAAGTCCAATATTCGCCTGATTGCGGCTGTTGCAGCGTTTCTTTCCATGGTGATGGTTGCGCTTTTACCAAGTAAAGCTGTGGCGCAGACACGCCCTGACACATATGCACTTGGCGAAATGGTCGATGCTGGCCATCGTTTTTTTGGCAGTACGTCTAGTGCTGTTGCACAAACGATTGAACAAATATTTGCGCGTTATGGCATGCCAAATGGTTATGTTCTTGGCCAAGAAGGAAGCGGCGCCTTTATTGGCGGCCTGACTTATGGCGAAGGTACATTGCATACTAAGAATGTCGGCGACCATAATGTTTTCTGGCAAGGGCCATCCATTGGCTTTGACTATGGCGGTGATGGCGCACGCACGATGATGCTGGTCTATAATTTGGATAGTGTTGATGCATTGCATGGCCGCTATGGCGGTGTTCAGGGCTCTGCTTATCTGATCGCAGGTGTTGGTATGCATGTGCTTAAACGCAATAATATTCTGCTTGTGCCTGTACGCACAGGTGTTGGTGCACGTCTTGGTGTGTCGATTGGCTATCTTAAGCTGACACCAATGCCGACTTGGAACCCATTTTAAGTTTCTGACTTTGATAGTAACCACTTTTAAGGGTCGCATTTGCGGCCCTTTTTAATGCGGTGTAATATAGGAAACATATGTGCATATATGGTACATGAAGCGCCGATGGTGAGGTTTTCGCGTTGATACAATCTGGTTTGTTTTTTCTACTAGGGTTTTTAGTTGCTGGATTTCTTGCGCTTATCATCGCACCGGCGATATGGCGCCGTGCTGTTTTTTTGACCCGCAAGCGCATTGAAAGCTCTATTCCGCTGACTGCCAACGAGTTGCAGGCCGAAAAAGACAAGCTTCGCGCTGAGCATGCTATCGCGCAGCGAAAAGTTGAGATAGCGCTTTCCAAACAGCGGGAAAAATATTCACAACAGGCCAGCGTCGTTGCCAATCAAAACGAGCAGATCAAAGCGTTTAAAGCCTCTATTGCTGAAAGAGATGCAAAATTGTCTGAAATGGATGAGATGGTTTCAAACCTTCGCACTGAATTGTCAGAACGCGAAAATGCTTTGAATGATACGCAATTTGGCCTTTCAACAACGCAGGCCGAGCTTTCTGCACGCACAGGCGAAGTCGAAAGTCTTGCCCGCATGTATAAAGAGGCAGAAGCGCGCATTGCTTCTTATGAAGAGCGCGAAAAGCAATTGGAGCTGCGTGAATCGACATTGATGGCAACTGTTGCTGACCTGCGTGACAAGCGCCTGAGTGATAAAGAACTTGTCCGTGAGACGCGCAATGATAGCCGTAGTCAGGCAGAATTGCTCAAGAATGAGCGCGCGCGCGCAAAAGAACTTGAAAAGAAATATGAGCGTCTTGTTGCCAAAAACTCTGATCTTGAGACCAAAGTTGCGCGGCGTGAGCGCGAGTTGGAGCGTTTGCGTGAGAAGAAAATGGGCGCACGCGCTGATGCCAATGAGTTGGAAATGCGTCTTGCCGATAGTAGCGAAGAGCGCATCGAACTTGAACGCGAATTGGTCGATTATACTTTGCGTTTTAATCGCATGTCCAAGCTAACGGGCGATGTTGATCCAGAAGTGGCGCTTGAAAAATTGCAAGCTAAACTCGCACAAATGGAACTTGAGTTAAAGTCGAGCACCGGTAAATCCTCTGCGCCGCAAGGTGCGGGACTAAGCATGTCGCCAAGTGCTGTTGGCAGTGCCAAGGGTGATGATTTGCTTCGTGACCAACTCAGCCAATTAGCGGCGGAAGTTGTTCATATGACTGCTATTGTCGAGGGCAAGGATTCACGTATCCATAAATTGCTTGATAGCGAGGATGCTAATGAAAACAATGGTGTTGTTAGTCTCGCAGATCGTATCAAGGCGCTAAAAGAAAGCACCAAGGCTGCTGAATGATTACGCTGGCGCTTATGACGGTGTTGCGCGTTCCAGCATAGCATCAATCGCATCGCCGCTGGCTGCATTATTCAGACCAGAAAAATCACCTTCATTGCACATCATAGCCGTGGCTTGCACAATGTGATGATGGGTTACCCGCGCAAGTGCTGAACCGACCGAGATGCGCCGAACGCCGATTTTCGCAAAATCTTGAACGTTGTATTGCCTAAATGGTCCTGCTGCCAGAGCGTTGATCGGCGTGTTTACGCTGCGCACAATTTTCGCAAGCGCATCCATTGATGGGGGCAGGGGCGCATAGAGCAGATCTGCGCCTGCTTTTTCAAATGCTTGCAGGCGTTTGATAGCCTCGTCAGTATCATATGTGCCATTCATAATGCCGTCTGCGCGTGCACAAAAGACAAATGGGCGGCCAAGCGCACGTGCTGCATTAGCACCAGCCGCGATGCGGTCTGTTGCCTCTTCTAGCGTGTAGGTTTTAATCTCGCCGTCCAGATAAGTATCCTCAATTGAACATCCCGATAATCCGGCCTCACCAGCAAGGCGAATTGTTTCAGCTACATCTTCGGGGCTGTGACCAAAGCCATTTTCTAAATCGCCCGATATGGGCAAATTTGTGTTGCGAATCAAATCTTCTGCGTGGGATAATGCTTGATCGCGCGTGATGCGGCCCATATCCGGCACGCCCAAGGTGAAAGCCAATCCTGCGCTTGTTGTTGCTAGAGCCTTCGCGCCATTAGCGGCCATGAGCTTTGCCGAACCGATATCCCATGGGTTTGGGATAACAAAACATCCGCTTTGGTGAAGATCGTGGAAATCTGCGTGACGCTGCGCAAGAGTTGTCATGGTTTTAATCCTGATCGCTTGTAATGGCTGCAATCAATTCTGCTTCGGTTAAATTATAGGCCTTGCCGAAGCCGCCATTAAGGCTGGCCTTTTGCGGGGCAAGTTTGAAAAATGAAAAGTCAGCAAAATCGGCGTAAAGCTTGGCTTTTGGGTGCTGGGCCAAATGGCTCTCACGTATGGTGTTATATTCTGCCGAACCGTGCGTCACTTGGCTGGCAATAACATCCAGCGACATGCGCGGATGGGCGAGCGGATCACCTTTGCCTGTTTCGCCAATCAATAACGCGCAATGCGGATTATCGCGCATACAAGCCGTGTGCGGTGCCAAATCAGAAACCAATGTAATCAGCTGACCCTCTTCGTTTGTTGAAAGCTGAATACGGCTGATGTGCGGGAAACGGCCATTTTTCTCAAATGCGGCAAGTGCGCCATGCTTTGCGGCCATAATAATCTTGGCAACAAGGTTGAGTGCTTCCATATCAGTATCTCTGATAATTTTGGTTTGTGCAGTTTCAGACATCGATTACTCCGCTTTGACCTGTTGATGAACATGCTGTGCAGGTGACAGTTTGGCCGCTATTGCATATTCTCATAATTATCAGGATGACATTACGGACCGGCAATGGCCAAGCTCTATTTCAACTATGCAACGATGAATGCTGGCAAAAGCACCATGCTATTGCAGGCTTCTTACAATTATCGTGAACGAGGTATGAAGACGATGCTCTTTACTGCCGCGTTGGATAACCGTGCAGGCGAACGGGTTATTGCATCACGTGTTGGGCTTGAAGAAATGGCCGAAACATTTGAGGCTGGCGATGATCTTTACGCACGGATCGAAGCGCGCTTATCGGGAGATCGCATCCATTGTATTTTTATCGACGAGGCGCAGTTCCTTACGCATGAGCAAGTTTGGCAATTGGGCCGTGTTGTGGACCGGTTGAATGTGCCGATTATGGCCTATGGTCTGCGGGTTGATTTTCAAGGCAATCTATTTCCTGGGTCGCAAACTCTGCTGGCTATTGCCGATGAATTGCGCGAAGTACGCACGATCTGCCGCTGTGGGCGCAAGGCTACTATGGTGGTGCGTCTTGATGGCGACGGCAAGGTTACGCGCGAAGGCGATCAGGTTAAAATTGGCGGCAACGACACATATGTTTCGCTTTGCCGTGCCCATTGGGAAGAAGAAATGGGCCGCGTGCGCGCTGAAGATATGATTGGCTTTGCCAAAGCATAGGCAAAAGCTTTATTGACGTATTTGCAACAACGTCTTCTAATTGAAACGCTGAACCATTATATAGAGTTTAGCAAAGATGCATTGGCGAGGAAATATTTATGGCAGTCACGTATAATTTTGATGCGGAAATAGAGCGCACAAAAAACGTCGTTCAAGATATGCAAGGCAAAATCAAGCAATCAGGCGACGTTCTAGACAAGATTGCTGAAGCAGATGCGAAAATTGGCGATGCCCAATTTGATATCGAGAATGCCCGCATTCAGGACGTTCTCAAGCAACAAAAGGTGATGGAAGGCAATATGGCCGACCTTATCATTGGGCTTGAAGATGCGACCAATGTGTTCGGTTCAGAATTTGAATCGATGAAATCCTATACAGGCATGGAAAAATTCATTGGCCTGTTTTCTAAGCAACGCATGCAGCGTATGCGGTCTGAACGCGTGCGCAATATGTCGCTTGCGGGTAATCTGCAGGAGCTTCTTACTAAGTCTGACACGATTGTCGGCATTTTGAAGAACCAGAAGAATATTCTTGATGAGCGCTATGCGACTTCAGAAAATTCGCTTCGCACGGTCATTGAACGCCGTAAAACCACAATGGATAATCTTGAGGTAACTCAGACGCGCATTGAGGAATTGAACCCGATATTGCTTGATATTGAGAACAAGATTGCTGCGACAACCAACCAGAAAGACCGCACCCAACTTGAAGGGGAGCGTTCGAAACTGGCAACTGAATATAATGAAGCGCAATCTAAAGAGCAGGAACTCTTAGCTGAAAGCCAAACGCTTGAGCGCTACACATCGATGTTCCAGACATTTGTGGATTCGCTTAACAACCAGATTGCGGCGCAGAACACGCTGATCAACAAGCTGACGATTGATACAGAGCAGCGCATCGTGCTTTATAAATCGCTGGAAGATTCATTGAAAACAGCAGCGCAGCAGGATGTTGCGCATAAGATCAACACGCTTGGCAGCCAAGTCGATACGGCCGCTGAAACCACAATGGCGGGAATTGGTGCTGCTGCGCAAAAACATATTGGCGATCTGCTTGAAATGCATGAAGGCAATATGGTTGCAACGGCGGATATTCAACGCCGCAAAAAGCTAGCCGATGATGCCTTTGCACGCCGTTTTGAAGAAGTTATGCGCAAGCATGACGCTGGCAATTATGTGAAAAACTAAGGCGTAACCAACCGGAACGCCTGCACATGAGCACGACAAATAATAAGAATACAAATAGCGCGGACACCAGTGCAGTCACGCGCTATTTTAGTTCGATTGAAGCTGCGCTTTCTGGGCTGGATATCTATTTGCGCGATTCCAGATCGCCGCTTTATAAGCACGGTCTGGTTGCCCAAACGGTGACGCAATATTTGGCGCGGCTAAACAATTCGTTTTCTAGTTGGCAGAACCGGCTCGATTATGAGCCGAGTTTTAAGATTTCGCGTTCTGATAGCGGTTTTCCTATTTTTCAAAATGTTCTTGAATTGGAAAAGGACAGGCAGACGGCAGAAAACCGCCTCGCCTCTATTCCTGAGCCAGATGTCTTGCGCGATGAAATGGCCGACTTCATTTTGCGGCAAAAATCATTTCCGCGCGAACTTCAAAAGACAATGGCCGAACGCCTTTATCTTGAAACGGTGCAGAAAGGAGAGGTTTTCTCTCCCTTCGTGTTGCCTGAAACAACTAAGGTTTCGGCAAACCCTAAGACGGGGCGTCCTTATTATCTAACCCATTGGGGCGTGTTTGACGGTGTTTCGAATTTGCCGATGATCTATTCGGCGATGATAGAAGATTCAACGCCTGATATGATCAAAACATTGGTCGGAAAAGATGGACGTTTGCGCGAGGATGTGGAAGTGCCGCTACCCGTTGGCGGTCTGCTCAATCCGGCGCTGGCGCGTAAATTTGATGAATTTGCAGAATCCAATTCAGCCTATTCATTGTCGCCGACAACCATTGCCACGAATATGGACCAAGAGTTCGACACGCTACATCCCAAGCAATTGCGGCGTATCGTGTTGGGGCCGTTTTTCTCAACCGGTATTACAGAAAACAACGAGACCATAAACCGAATTTTGGACCGTGTGGCGAACCCTAAAAATGCTTGGCTTTTAACGTGGACCATTCAGGATGTTTATTCCAAGAATGAACGCGCTGGCAAAAAGGGCTTCTGGTCTTCAACGCCATCGCGCCAAGAATATCACATTGAAACCAATGATTTAGATGCCGCGCGCATGGGCGTTTCTGCCTATGAGAACCATGCGCTTGTGCCTCACGAAGCCTATCAAGCGCTTTATGCTGCAGGCGAAATCGACAAGGTTTTTGCAGGCTATAAAACGCACATCATCTCCAATGGGCAGGTGATTAGCGATGTCTAAAGGAGCGTAGTATGGACGTTGGTTTGACCCGCATTGATGAGCAGGACATCGCAAAACATCGCTCGGTTGCGCAATCGTTTGTTACGCGTTTTGTTGTGCTTGAACAGGCGTCAGATAAGTCTGGCACCGAGCTTGCGGGCACGCGCCGGCGTATGATTTCGACAGTGTCGACTGCGGGTTTGCGCAAAACGCGTGAAGTCGAATTGATGAAAGTCATTCAGAGCGTGCGCTCTGATGATGCGATGTTATCGCCCAAACAGCATGCGCTTGCCTTCCGTGCGCGCCGCGGCGCTGCGATGGCGCTGGCAGTCTCAGATGTGTTTGCGCGCCAGAGCGAACTTGAAGCGTTGACAGCACGCAATGCCACATCGCCGCTGGACGGTGAGACCGCAGAGAACTTTAAACGGCTCATGGCTGCTTCGGCCTATATCGCCGCGTTCACGCTGGCTGCTTATTTGGGTCAGATGCTGGAAAGCGATACGGAGCCGGGCGAGGATTTGAACGAACCGGATTATTTGTTCGACACGCCGCAGGATTCTGTCAAATCGGTGATTGCTGGTTTAAGTGCTGCGATTGAAGGCGCGCCGGATGATACCGCATTGCTGCAACGGGCCAAAGCCTATGCGCGCGTGACATTGGAAGGCTTGATTCAGCGCAAAGGGCGCTTTGCGGGGCTGGGCAGTTTTGAAGATAATCACATTCATGTCGAGCAAGATGATTTCACGCTAAACGGTTTTGATGTTGCGCCCGGCGCAAAGCGTAAACCGCTGACGATGCAGTTTAAAAAGCCGAACGAAATTGTTGGCAACCACATTGCAAAGTATCAGGCGATGAAGCTGGCGAAAATGCTGGTCGCTTATGATTTTGATCGGCAGCTTAATCCATTTGTTGAGCTTGGCGGTTTTCTGTTCACATTTATCGGCGATGGTGCGCCCGGTACAGGTAAAACGATCCTTATTCAGATGGTTGCGGGCCTTGTAAATGATTATTGTCAGGTGGCGGGCTATCCGTTCCACTATGAGAATTTCGGCGTGGACCAGATTTCTTCTTATCAAGGTAAGTCGGGCCAAAACTGCAAAAGCTTTATCAATAATGTGATTTCACCCAAGGCCATCGGCTTCGGCACGATTGACGATATTGACCAAGTGGCGGCAAAGCGCTCCGATGATCGTGCATCTGCTGGTCAGCAAGAAGTCACGGCTGTATTGATGGAAAGCTTTGCGGGCGCATCAACGGTGGTGCGCGGTAATTGCTCGTTTGGCATGTTCTCTAACTATCCTGAAAATGTGGATGATGCACTGCGCCAACGTGCTGGTGCGCGCTGGTTGGTGGATGGGCCGCAAACGCAGGACGATTATATCGACATTTTTGCACTGCTTGCTGGCAAGAACCACTCTATTCCACTGGGCGACCATGATCTGTTCAAGGCGCAAGCGATTAAGGAAGCGGTGAGCGCTGCTTATTCAGGCAGTGCTAAACCGTCCGAGCAGGGGCTTTTGAATGTTTATGATCGGTTCATCGCGCAGCATGGCGAACCAAAAACTATGGCGGATGTCGGCACTTATTTGCACATGATTAAACAGGTCGAGCCGCGCTTTACGGGCCGTGCGATCAAGAATGTCACCGATGCGATTAAAATGCGTGCTATGGATATTGATCTGCCGGATGAGTGGTTCGAAACGCCGGAAGCCTTCATGCATAAGGATTATGACGCTAAGCGCGATATGATTGCTGAACTGCGTCAGCCTTTCACGATGGATATGGTGATGCAGGAAATCAACCGTTATGCGGATTCTGAATTCCGTTACACCGATAAGTCCGACAATGCTGCCGTAGAAGAAATCATCCGCCGCGAACGCCAGCGCGGCAAAGCGATCGTTGAGATTGAGGATATGAAAAAGTGCGGGGCTTGGTAGGTTTGGGTTGTTCTTCAAACTTTTTGCCCCTCTCCCCATATATGGGGAGAGGGGGATATTCACATTTTGCGAACTGTTTGATGCATATATTTATATGATATTTCCGCGCCTCCCTCTCCCTGCTTGCGGGGAGAGGGTAAGGGTGAGGGGCGTAATTGAATGTGGGGGAGCGTAAATATGCGCGGCCCAAAACCAGACCAAACGAATAGAGCAAGATCGCTGCGCAAAGTTGAAAATGATGCCGCATCGATTATGTGGCAAGAATTACGTGACCGGCGTTTGAATGGTTTTAAGTTCGTGCGCGAATATCCATTAGGACGCTACTTTGCTGACTTTGCATGCCGATCAGAAAAGTTAGTTGTCGAAATCGACGGTAGCCAGCATGCGAACTCCCAACAAGATAGGGAGCGCGACATGTTCATGAATGGGGAAGGCTGGAGCGTTCTTCGTTTTTGGCACATTGATGTGTTAAATGATTTGCAAGCGGTGTTAGAAACGCTGGTCTCGGTACTAGAAGGACGGCTTAACCAGATGGTTATTACGAACGAAATGATTTATCTCCCATCAAGAACGCAAACTCAATGAAACGCCTTTATGAAAATGAGCTTATCTATGGCCGGTTGCTGAGTGTTGATCAGCCGCATTTGGTCGAGCGTTATAATAAGGCGCTGCAAGCCTTTGGCATTAAGCCGACTGAACTGACCGAATTTGATATCGATAAGACTGGGTTTTCGCCGCAAATTGCCAAAGAGCTTGGCGACTATGATTATCTTGATCCAAACGGCGTCAATCGTCGGTTTATTATTTTGACACCATCGCAGGTGTCATTGCCAGTGGTGCATACGCGGTTTTCAAATACTGACGCGCTGATGTATGAATTTTACACCGACAATATGCGCGTTATTAATGCGCTGACGATCAAAGACGTGATCTATGGCGAGATCGAAGACAATGTGTCGGTCGTCAATGATATGGAAGATTTGCTCTCCATTCAGCAGGTCGAATTTCGTGTGCTTTCGGCCGATGATGTGATTGGCAAAGCCAATGAATTGCGCGGTCTTATCGACCGGTTGAAACACACATCTGATGCGTGGCGTGATGATGCTATGCTGAACCGCATGGTTGAACTTTCGAAAAAAGTTGGTGACATTCGCGAGAACCATATGGTGCCGGAACATGTTGTGTTTCGCCATAACGCCTATTGGACCAGCCATTTTGACGGTGCATATATTTTCGTTGATGAGAAAATGACAACCGTTATCAGCGATCCTGATGCGCCTGGTTTCAGGCGGTCGCGGCCTTGGCAGGTTAGCTATTTGCCAATTGGTGATTATGACCGCGTGTTTCGCTTTTTGGCCGCATCAAAGCGCATCGAGTTGCCGCGTGCATCGTGGATTGAAGAAACTGGTTTTCTTGAACATCGCGCTGAGATGATTATCCGCTCGATCATTCACGAAGCCGAACCTGATGTTGATATGACGAAGGTTGATGCTGTGTGGCTGCAAACCTGGCTGCATCGCAATGCCAATCTTGTAACAAAAGATGGGCGCTACCCGTTTCTCAATCAGATCAAACGCGAGATCGCACAAAACGGGCGCGTTGATATTAATGAGATACCTGAAGAATATCGCTTTATGCTTGTTCGGGCAAAGCCAGATCATCCTGATGCATGGCTGACAAATCGTCTTATTTGTGAATTTAACCGTGTTGATTTTGTCTCGCGTTATATTTTCAACAAACAAGCATTTTACAATGATTACGAAGAATATGATGTACAATACCGTAATCATATTGTGGAAACACTTAAAGCCACCTATCTGAATGATAAGGCGGCGCTGCGCGCACGCTTATATGGGCTTGATTGACCAATAGCCGGAGGGAACAATGCTAGATCCGATAGTCGCTTTTTTTACGCGTATTTTTGAATTGATCGGACGGGCGATCGGTACTTTTATCGCATGGCTTATCTGGCCGTTTATTGCCTTTCGCAATTGGTTGCGCGGCAAAGGCTGGTTCATCAAGATTCCGGTCTTTACAATCCTGCTGCTCATCGTTTTGAGCTATATGTATCTGTTTTATATCACGCAGTTCTGGTCCACTGGCGACGAGGATTATGTGGCTGCATATAAGTTTGAAGAGACAACAACTGGCGTTGGCGATAAGCTTGCTGACAATACGTGCCAGCAATCAGCGATGGTTCAGGTTGCTGCCGATCTTATTGATTTTAATGTCAATCAGACCGTTTGGGCGCCATCCAACCCGCTTTATAAAGCTGGTTTCATGTTCTACTGGGATTGGAAAGATACGCCGTTCTTTGACAATAAGGCCTCATTCCAGCTTGGTGTGAACCAAGTTTTGCGCCGTACATCAATCGAGTTGGTGGACCGTCTTGGCCGCGTGCGCGGTACATCATCGATCAACCAGAATTTGCAAGAAGCGCGTGAATCCATCAATTACCGCGAGAACGCATGGTTCTTGACATTTTCGCCGCCATTCTTGCAGCCATCAACACAGGCGCGTCTTCGCGATGGTCGTCAAAATTTGATCGACTTCAACGAAGAGATGAAAGCTTGTAACGCAGACTTTGATGCGCGTGCCGACAATCTGATGCAGTTCTTTGACCGTATTACGGGCGATATTGGTGCAACGTCTGAAATCCTTCAACGCCGCATGGAAGCATCGAACTTTACGGGCTTTGACTCGCGCGCCGATGACCGTTTCTGGTTCACTTATGGGCAGCTCTATGGATATTACGGTATCTTGTCTGCGGCACGCTCAGATTTTCGTGAGGTTGTTGTTCAGCGTCAGCTAGGTTCTGTTTGGGATCGTGTGGACGACCAGCTTCGTGAAGCGATGACGACGAAACCGCCATTTGTTGCCAATGGTAGCAATTCAAGCTTGGTGAAATCGCATCTGGAAAGCATTGGTTTTGATTTGTTGCGCGTGCGTGCGAATCTGGTCGAAATGCGCGATATTCTTGATCGCTAATTGTTCACTTAGCTTTATCTAAGTTGCTTGATTAAAAGGCTATATCCGCAGTTTTGCGGGTGTAGCCTTTACGCTATGTCGCTTTCACCCTACCGTATCGTTCAAGACAGTCGCCTTTAGGCTGCTCCAAGCCTGAAGGCTTGGAAAAATTTATGCGTCAATGAGCATGCCGCAAAATTGCGGTCGCAGCTTTTTTGCTGTGCTAATTTGGTATGGGAGGCCACACATTGTCCGAATATAAGACCGATATTCAAATCGCGCGCGAAGCCAATAAAAAAACTATTCAGGAGATCGGGGCTAAACTCGACATCCCACCGGAACATTTGCTTCCCTATGGCCATGATAAAGCGAAAATATCAGCCGAATATATTCAATCCGTTCAAGGCAAAAAGAACGGCAAGCTGATACTTGTAACAGCGATTAATCCGACACCTGCAGGTGAGGGAAAGACAACAACCACCGTTGGTCTTGGGGATGGGCTTAACCGTATCGGCAAGAAAGCGGCGATCTGTATTCGCGAAGCATCTCTTGGTCCAAACTTTGGTATGAAGGGCGGTGCTGCGGGCGGCGGCTATGCGCAAGTCATACCAATGGAAGATATGAACCTTCACTTCACGGGCGATTTTCATGCGATTACATCGGCGCATAATCTGCTTGCTGCGATGATCGACAATCACATTTATTGGGGCAATGAGCTCGAAATTGATACGCGCCGCATCGCCTGGAAACGTGTGGTTGATATGAATGACCGCGCCTTGCGTATGATCAATGTATCGCTTGGCGGTGTTGCCAACGGCTTTCCGCGAGAAGGCGGGTTCGACATTACAGTTGCCTCCGAAGTGATGGCTATTCTTTGTCTTTCAAAAGATATCAAAGATCTGGAAAAACGTTTGGGCGACATGATCGTGGCTTATCGGCGCGATAAAACGCCGGTGTTCTGCCGCGATTTAAAAGCCGATGGCGCAATGACTGTTTTGCTGAAAGACGCTATTCAGCCAAACCTTGTGCAGACGCTTGAAAACAATCCTGCCTTTGTGCATGGCGGGCCTTTCGCAAATATTGCTCATGGTTGTAACTCAGTTGTTGCGACCACTACGGCCTTGAAGATTGCCGATTATGTTGTAACTGAAGCTGGCTTTGGCGCCGACCTTGGCGCTGAAAAATTCATGAACATCAAATGCCGCAAGGCCGGCATTGCGCCTGATGCGGTTGTGTTGGTTGCGACAGTGCGCGCCATGAAAATGAATGGCGGCGTTGCCAAAGCAGACCTTGGCGATGAAAATGTCGATGCTGTTAACAATGGCTGCTCGAATTTGGGACGCCACATTTCCAATCTTAAATCGTTCGGTGTTCCGGTCGTGGTTGCGATCAATCATTTTGTCACCGACACGGAAGCCGAGGTGCAAGCGGTAAAAGACTATGTTGCAAAGCAAGGTTCTGAGGCGATCCTTTGTAAGCACTGGGCGCATGGTTCGGCGGGTGTTGAAGAACTCGCGCATAAAGTCGTGCAAATGGCGGATAGCGGCATGGCTAATTTCGCACCACTTTATCCTGATGAAATGCCGCTGTTTCAAAAGATCGAAACAATTGCCAAACGCATCTATCATGCCGACGAAGTTTTGGCGGACAAATCGGTTCGTGAACAGCTAAAAACATGGGAAGATCAGGGCTACGGCCATCTGCCTGTCTGTATGGCCAAAACGCAATATTCGTTCTCAACGGACCCGAATTTGCGCGGTGCACCGACAGGACATTCGGTGCCTATTCGCGAGGTGCGGCTTTCTGCAGGTGCAGGCTTTGTCGTGGTTGTCTGCGGGCAGATAATGACTATGCCGGGCCTGCCGCGTAAACCATCAGCAGAGATTATTCGTTTCAATGATGACGGCGTTATTGAAGGGCTGTTTTAAGTCAGAGATTAAAGAGCCCTGGCTCAAAATGGTTCATATCTTCAAATGTGCAAAAGTCGCTTGTGCCGAGTTCGATCATCGGCACATTTTGCAGAAAGTCAGCGCTTAGCATTTGGAGGGCATCTGCGTGGGCTTTTGCCTGCTCAGCTGTCATGAATTTGATCAGATAAGCCATCGTTATATGGAATGTGTAGGTCTCGTGATCTGGATGACGATAGCCAAAACAATCGGCCAGCTGATCGCGAAAATCGCGCAGCGCTTGTTCATCGTCTGGCGTTGCGCCTGCCACCGTTAGACCATTGGGCGTGACAGCAATTGCTTTGACATTGAAAGGCCGTGATTTGGGGAAGTCTTGCAACTTCTCAATCATATGTGCGGTTGCAGCATCAATCGGCGCATCGAGAGGCAGGGTCGGCGGCCAAAAACCGGCCGTACGTCTGAACTCAATGATCCCTTGAAAGACCGTCATATGGTAGCTGGAAATAGGTGTGAAGGCGAAGTGCGCAGCGCTTGGTAATGCCTTCATTTTTTCAGCAAGGGTAATCAACGCATCTTGCGACTTTGAACCATCAAGCACATGCGCGACGACTGTATTGCCCGGTTCTGGCAGGAACCTGCCTTGTGGGTCAAAGCGCGTGCCAGCATGGGCAGGCGCATGACCTTGTCCTTTGCCCGTTAAATGATCGATGAGTTTTTGTGATGTTTCATTCGGCATAGGAGGCTCCTTGGCCATGAGCACCTATCGTTGTTTCTTGAAAGATATATGACGTCACTTTGTAGGCGAGGCTAAAATGTTACCGTTAAGAACAGGCATTCATGATCTGAATAAATTTTGATTGCACTGCGGCGTTTACGTGCTAAAGATTTGCTATGAGCAAAACAATGAACATCGCAGCGAATTGGTGGCGCACGCTTTCATAGGCGGGCTTTTTCGTGTTTTGACGCATATGCACCGCCTTAGACATAAGGCGGTTTTTTTGTGTCCGCACATTGTTTAAAGGTTCAACTTTATTGGCTCATCTTGAGCAAACAGGCAGATTTGACATGACGAATGCAGGCCAGCGCCAACAACCGGATCAGTTTATAACACGCGGGGGCGTTGCAATTGAGCGGTGCCGCGAAGCCGTTGAATATGCGACAGCAATCGATAGCTATTTGGATGCGCTCGATGATCGTCTGGGCGCTGTCTTATCCTCAAACTATGAATATCCGGGTCGCTATACACGCTGGGATATTGCGATTGTTGATCCGCCCGTCATGATCAGTGCGCGCAAACGCGACATGCAGATCAAGGCGCTTAATGAGCGCGGAAAAATCATCGTTGCGATGATTAAAAAAGCGCTTGTCGATGAGGCGCATATTGCAAAAATGTCGGACACAGATGATGGGCTTGCCATTGTTATTGCCCAGCCTACGCGTGTTGTGTCTGAAGAGGAGCGTTCGCGCGCGCCATCGGTGTTTTCTGTTGTGCGCAAGATCGTTGATCATTTCCATTCGCCTCAAGATGACAATTTGGGCTTCTTTGGTTCATTTGGCTATGACATTGCATTCCAGTTTGATCCAATTGAAGAAAAGCTTGAGCGCGCCAAAAACCAGCGCGATCTCGTTCTGTTTTTCCCAGATCGAATTTTGGTCGTTGATAACCATTCGGCGGCTGCGTGGGTCGATGAATATGATTTTGCCGCTGATGGTGCATCAACGGCTGGCTTGCCGCGTGAGCAGACTGCCGACCCATTTATACCAAGCGATGTTGTGCCGCCAAAGGGCGATCATAATCCGGGTGAATATGCGGATCTTGTTCGCAGCGCCAAGCAGAGCTTTTCATGCGGTGATCTGTTTGAAGTTGTGCCGGGACAGATGTTTTATGAGCAGGTCAAGAGCAAGCCTTCTGCGATTGCGCGCCGCCTGAAAGCGACCAATCCTGCGCCATATTCATTCTATATGAACCTTGGCAATAATGAGTTTTTGATCGGTGCGTCACCGGAAATGTTTGTGCGGGTAACGGGTAAGCGCATTGAGACATGCCCGATTTCTGGCACGATTGAGCGTGGTGCCGATGCAATTTCAGATTCAGAGCAAATCTTGAAATTGCTCAACTCGAAGAAAGACGAGTCTGAGCTAACCATGTGTTCAGACGTTGATCGTAATGATAAAAGCCGCGTGTGTGAGCCTGGTACTGTGCGGGTTATTGGCCGCCGCCAGATCGAGATGTATTCACGCCTTATCCATACGGTTGACCATGTTGAGGGACGTCTTCGCGAAGACATGGATGCGTTTGACGGATTTTTGTCTCACGCTTGGGCCGTGACCGTGACCGGAGCGCCAAAGCTTTGGGCCATGCGGTTTATCGAGAACCATGAGAAAAGCCCGCGGGCTTGGTATGGCGGTGCAATTGGCATGGTCAAGTTTAATGGCGATATGAATACTGGTTTAACTTTGCGCACGATACAAATCCGTGAGGGCATCGCGTCAGTGCGTGCTGGTGCAACCTTGCTGTTTGATTCTGATCCTGAGGCAGAAGAAGCAGAAACCGAATTAAAAGCGTCTGCGCTGCTCGCGGCTATTCGCGATAGTGCAAAGGGCAATGCGCCGTTGAGTGAGATTGCCGTTGCGCGTGTGGGTGAAGGCAAACGTATTTTGCTCGTCGATCATGAAGATTCATTCGTGCATACATTGGCCAATTATTTCCGCCAAACAGGGGCCGATGTGCGCACCGTGCGTTCGCCTGTGACCGCTGATGCGTTTGATGATTACAAGCCTCACCTTGTTGTCTTATCACCGGGGCCGGGCAAACCATCTGACTTTGATTGTAAGGCAACCATTAAACAGGCCAGAGCGCGTGACTTACCGATCTTTGGTGTGTGTCTTGGCTTGCAAGCGCTGACCGAAGCCTATGGCGGGTCACTGCGCCAGCTGGGCTATCCGATGCATGGCAAGCCGTCACGTATTCGCGTGCAAGAACCGGGCATAGTGTTTTCGGGGTTGCCTAAAGAAATTACAGTTGGCCGTTATCATTCTATCTTTGCTGATCCAGCGCGTTTGCCGGATGTGTTTACAGTCACGGCTGAAACAGAGGACGGCGTGGTGATGGGGATTGAGCATCGCCATGAACCAGTTGCGGCGGTGCAGTTTCACCCAGAGAGCATTATGAGCCTTGGCCATAATGCCGGTATGCGCATGATCGAGAATGTTGTTGCGCATCTGATTAAGTAATGATGATGACCTATGATTTGCTTCTCGGTCTTATGGGCTTTGCTTTTGTTAGCTCCATAACGCCGGGACCAAATAATTTGATGCTCATGGCATCGGGTGCCAATTTTGGTTTCCGGCGCACAATACCGCATATGTTTGGCATAGGGCTGGGATTTACTTTCATGGTATTCCTAGTCGGCATTGGCCTTGGACAAATCTTTGACAGTGTGCCCGTGCTGCACATGATTTTGAAAATCGTTAGCGTCGTTTACATGTTCTGGCTCGCTTGGAAGATTGGCAATTCTGCACCGCCACAAAAGAGCGAAGCAGAAGGAACACCGATTACATTTTTGCAAGCTGCAGCGTTTCAATGGGTGAACCCAAAAGCATGGGCAATGGCATTGACTGCCGTGACAGTTTATTCGCCTTCACGCGATCTGGAAGGTGCGCTGTGGGTGGCTTTGATTTTTGGCGCGACCAATCTGCCTTCGGTGAGCAGTTGGACCGTACTTGGCCAACAGATGCGCCGCTTTCTGACCAACCCTAAGCGGTTGAGGATATTTAACTGGTCAATGGCCGCATTGCTGATCGCATCACTATATCCGGTGTTGGGGTTGTGAGTGGTGTATAGTAATCAAGCGTGCGACCTTTCTGCCGTGAGCACTCATTGATCTTAAAGAACAAGGGAGAGAATCACTTGATTACAGATATTGAGGATTATTTTCTAAAAGGGTGCGGGCGTTGTGATCGGTTTGGCACGCCTGATTGTTCTGTACGGCAATGGGCCGATGGTTTGCTTATGCTGCGGCGGATTTGCCTTGAGGCAGGTCTTGTTGAAATCGTTAAGTGGGGCCATCCATGCTACATGTTTGAGGGGCGAAACATTTCTCTTATCGGCGCTTTTCGCGGTGATTTTCGTATTAGTTTTATGAATGCGGCACTTTTAAAAGACAGCGAAAACATTCTTGAAAAGCCGGGTCCTCATTCTCAACATGCAAGTACTCTGCGCTTTAAGAGCGCTGACGATGTAGCGGGCAAAGAGCCAATCATTACGGCCTATCTTAAAGAGGCAATGGGCTATGCCAAGGCTGGTATTGAGCCGCCCAAAACCCAAGCAGAGTTCGAACTGCCAAGCGAATTGATTGATGCTTTGGATTCTGATCCGGAACTTGCAGAAGCGTTTCATGCGCTGACACCTGGCCGCCAGCGCAGCTATGTCATTAATCTTAACTCAGCCAAAAAACTCGAAACGCGCATTGCGCGCATCCATAAGTTTCGAGATAAAATTATTGCAGGCAAGGGCGCAATGGAGCGGTGAACAACTGCCCGTGACACTTTCATCTTTGTCTATTTTCGCTCTTGCACTCTGATGAAACTTTGCTACGTTCGTTTTATGAGCATGACAATTTTAACATTGCTAGCCGCCTTATCGCTAACTGCTATTGCAGCAGCGAATGCCGCTGCGCGTCGTCGCAAAGCTCTCCTCCTACTTAGAAGCGATCGCTCGGCCCGTTCATAAGGGGCGCCGGGTGGTCGTATCCTCGGCGATCAAAAGCCTGCCCCTTCTTCCATCACGAACATTGAATAATTAGCTGGCAAGCGTTAAGCCCGCGCATAAGAAATGCGTAAAGCTGCTTGCACGACGAGGATATTATGACGAAAACTTCTTCCACCCAAGGCATGAAGAGCATGGCTGCGGCCGCTTCCAAATATCGCGCTTATCCACCAATGGATATGAGCGACCGTACTTGGCCATCCAAAACAATTGAAAAAGCACCAATTTGGTGTTCGGTAGATTTGCGTGATGGTAATCAGGCGCTTGTTGAACCAATGGGTCATGAGCGCAAAACCCGCATGTTTGCGCTGCTTTTGCAAATGGGTTTTAAAGAGATTGAAATCGGCTTTCCATCGGCTTCGCAAACAGATTTTGATTTTGCGCGTTGGTGTGTGGAAGAGGGCAATGTGCCCGACGATGTTTCACTGCAAGTCTTGGTTCAGTGCCGCGAAGAGCTTATTACGCGCACATTTGAATCGCTCAAAGGCGCTAAAAGCCCGATTGTCCATTTCTACAATTCGACCTCTGAATTGCAACGCCGTGTGGTGTTTAACAAGGATGTGGCAGGCATTAAGCAGATCGCCACTGATGCTGCGAAAATGGTCGCTGATATGGCGGCAAAAGCAGGCGGTGGTTACCGCTTTGAATATTCACCGGAAAGCTTTACCGGCACTGAAATGGAAGTCGCGCTGGAAATTTGTAATGCGGTGACTGAAATTATGCAGCCGACAGCTGAAAACAAGCTTATCCTCAATTTGCCAGCGACCGTTGAAATGTCCACGCCAAACATTCACGCAGATCAGATGGAATGGATTGGCCGCCATCTTGATAACCGTGAAAATATCATCATTTCACTGCATCCACATAATGACCGCGGCACGGGCATTGCAGCGACCGAGCTTGGTTTGCTTGCCGGTGCTGACCGTGTTGAAGGTACTTTGTTTGGGAATGGCGAGCGCACAGGTAATGTCGATCTTGTGACATTGGCTTTGAATATGTTGACGCAAGGCGTTGATCCTGAACTTGATATTTCAGACATCAATCATATTCGCGATGTCTATGAGCATTGTAACCAACTTACTATTCCTGAGCGTCATCCTTATGTTGGTGAGCTTGTTTACACGGCCTTTTCTGGCTCGCACCAAGATGCGATTAATAAGGGTATGAAGTCGATCAAAGAGACCGACGGCAAGCTTTGGGAAGTGCCATATTTGCCGATTGACCCGCAAGATGTGGGCCGCTCTTATGAAGCGATCATCCGCATTAATTCGCAATCGGGTAAGGGCGGTATTGCCTATATTCTGCAACAGGATTTCGGCTTGAATTTGCCGCGTAATTTGCAAATTGAATTCCGTCAGGAAGTGCAGAATATCACGGACAGTGAAGGTACAGAGCTCTCTTCGCAGCGGATTTATGATGTGTTCATGGCGACCTATGTGAAGCTTGAATCGCCACGTTTGCGGTTTGAAGGTCACGCGACTGAAGCCGACAGCAGCGATAGTGAAGTGCGTATTGTGCGCGCTAATATTATTGACGGTAATCAGGCGAAAACAATTGAGGGCAAGGGAACAGGACCGATTGACGGCTTTGTGGACGCGCTTTCAAAAGAGTTTGGCATGAACATTTCAGTGAGTGATTATTCTGAGCACTCGCTACAGCACGGCTCAAATGCAGCTGCGATCACCTATATGCAGCTTGATATTGATGGCGAAACTGTCTTTGGCGCAGGGATCAATAAGAACATCGTGGCTTCGTCGCTTGAAGCTATTTTGTCTGCGGTAAACCGTGTGCTGGCCCGCAAAGCTTAAGCTATATTTTTTGAACTTTGACGAAGATTTGGGTGTGAAGCGCAGTTAAGTGCTTCATGCCCATTTTTGCATAAAGCGGGGCAGAAACACGTTTTTTCGCCCGATTTGGCAGTAATGTTGGGTGTAATGCATGCGATATCATCATTTCCCTTGCAACAAACCTAAAGCCGCCCCAATTATGGTTAATAATGAGTTAGCGTATTTGGAGCCACAAATGGCCTTTGATCGACCCGATCGCGTGAAAAACGCACCCAAAAGCAGCCTTGTCGATGCCGTGCGCGATATAAAAATCGCTTCGGCCGAGCGCGGCGATATTGTCATTGATATGAAGGAAGCGGACCGCGCACGTCTTGAGCTTCTTGCACAGGAACTTAAGCCTGTGTTTGACGAAGTGCCGCTTGATGATGAGCGCTTTGATTTTGCCATTTCTTCTGGCCTTCAGCCGCGTCTTTGGATTGATGCAACGGCGCATGTGATGATGGGCAAAGACCGTCGCCAATATCGTTTCGTTCGCGATAGCCGTCTGGGGCGTTTAACCCTTGCAGAAGGCACCGCAATTGAGCCAATTGCGCAGTCTGTAACCAAATATATTGCCGAGCGCATTTATGAACGTGAATTGGCGTTTGCTGGCGATGATATTTCCTATCGCATTCAAAAAGCTGCTGATGAAGAGAAAGCCGCTAAAGATATTGCCAGCGAAGAAGCCGCAAAGCTTGCTGATCAAGCTGCTGAGGAAAAAGAAACGATTGTTGAAGAAGTTTCAATGGCTGCCAAAGATCGTGCGAGCAAAACAGCTGCGAGCAAAGCTGTCTGGTTTTTGATCGCGGCTTTCGTTGTTGGCGGCACGCTTCTATTGGCTTTCCGCGATAGTATTTTCGGGTAATCTAACCGTAGAGTTTGCGGCTGTCGGTAACTTCAAAAGTTGAGGCTGTCGCAGAATTCACGCTGTGAGAGGTCAATGTGCAATGCCATTGGCCAGGCTCTCCTGAAATGACAAAATGATTATAGGCCGCAGCTGGTTTGTGGCCGCCGCCGCTTTGGCTGGCAGAAGGCACGCCAATCACCGGAACTTTAGTGCCGTTTGGGCCTTCAATCTCATGGCGTTGTGGCAAATGGGTATGGCCGTGCAAAACCAGTTCTGCGCCATATTCGCGGATGACCTTCTGAAAAAGGCCAATGCCATATAAGCGTTTATGTGGCGGTGTCGCATTGCGCACAGGCGGGTGGTGGATCATCACTACACGGAATAATCCAGCCTCGCGTGTTTGTTCTAATAGCTTGATCAGTTTTATAGATTGACGTTTTCCGAAGCGGCCTGCAGCAACAAAGGCTGGTGTTGCGACGGCGCTGGAAACCCCAATGATTGCCACATTGTCACGCACACGCAAAAACGGAAATGTTTCGCCTTTAACGTAATTTTGCCGATCATCATTGGTCATATATGGCCACCAAGCTTTGATGGCTTTGGCCAAAGTTCCCGATATATAGGCATCATGATTGCCTGGCACGACGGTTGTGGTTTGAGGATCAAAATTAGCGCGTAGCCATTCGCCCGCTGCCACGACTTCCGCGTCCAGGCCAATATTGATCAAGTCACCTGTAATGGCCACATGGTCGGCATTTTCACGAGCAAGCTCGCTGATGAGGCTATTGAGTGTTGCGCCGCCAAGATTACCTGCGCGGTTGCGTTGCCAGTTAATATAGCCAGTTACACGCTTGCTGGCCAATTCGCGTAGCTTTGCTTTGGGTAGTGGTCCGAGATGAACATCGGAAATATGTGCAAGTGTGAAACCCATTTTTATTAGCTAACGCCTTATAAGCATGTCGTAAACGCTTCATGCAAAATTTTATTTCGTTTCTTCGCTCATTAATGCATAAAGACCCCATGTCCATTAAAACTCGTCTGTTTCATTTGTGGTTTTTGTTCTCGCGGCCAATGACGCTTGGCGTGCGTGCTGTTGTGATCGACGATCAAAAGCGCGTTTTATTGGTGCGCCATACCTATGTGGCGGGATGGCATTTTCCAGGCGGCGGCGTTGATGCTGGCGAGGCATGCCAAGACGCAGTTTTGCGCGAGCTCAAAGAAGAAACTGGTTTGCTCACGAGCGAACCTGCAAAGCTGTTTGGTCTTTATCTCAACCGCAAGGTGACAAAGCGGGACCATGTTGCGGTTTATACTTTGTCTAACTTTTCCGGCACTTTGAAGAAACAGGCTGGTGAAATTGCCGAGCTTGGCTGGTTTGCCATTGATGATCTGCCTGCCGAGACGACCCAAGGGGTTCGTGATCGACTGGCAGAAATCATAGATGGCAAAGCGATTTCCAAAATTTGGTAGTTAGAGCCGCGCGCGGTCATGGCTACGTGAAAAATCAACATCGGGGCCAACGGGCACAATGCGTGTTGGGTTGATGGTCTCATGGCTTGCGTAATAATGCGCCTTAATGTGGTGCATGTTCACGGTCTCAGCGACACCATCAATTTGATATAGTTCCTTCGTGTAATTCCAAATGTTCGGGTAATCGGCGATGCGGCGAATGTTACATTTGAAATGTCCGAAATAGACCGGATCAAAACGCACAAGCGTTGTAAATAGTCGCCAATCCGCTTCAGTGATTTGATCACCCATAAGATAGCGCTTTGTACTCAATCGTTCTTCCAGCATGTCCAATGTATCAAACAACGGATAAACGGCTTCTTCGTAAGCTTCTTGTGTTGTTGCAAAGCCGGAGCGGTACACACCATTATTGACCGTTTTATAAATGCGATCATTGATCGCGTCGATGTCGCTGCGCAATTCTTCTGGATAATAATCAGTATGATCGCCCGTGATCTCGTTGAAGGCGGAATTAAACATACGGATGATTTCAGAAGATTCGTTGGAAACAATCGTGTTGTTTTTCTTGTCCCACAAGACCGGCACCGTGACGCGTGTTGTCACATCAGGCTGCGCCTTTTGATAGATTTCGCGCATAAATGTTGAGCCGAAAAGATCATCACCTTTTGCTGCATCATCGGTTTTAAATGTCCAGCCGTCTGCGGCCATATAATGATGAACCACTGATACGGATATCAGATCATCAAGCTTTTTGAGCTTACGGAAAATCAGCGTTCGGTGCGCCCAAGGGCAGGCGAGTGAAACGTAAAGATGATAACGCCCTGCTTCTGCCTTAAAGCCGCTGTCACCGGATGGGCCAGCTGTGCCATCTGCTGTTACCCAATTGCGGAAGCTGGCTTCCTTGCGCTCAAACCGACCGCCGCTGGATTTTGTATCATACCATTTGTCGTGCCATTGCCCGTCGATTAGTAAGCCCATTTTTGTCTCCGTCATTCTTGAGTTATTGTATATCTAGAGCGAACAGTCGCAGCAATCATCAGGCAAAAGTGTGAACAGTGCGTCACGGTAAAATAGCGCAACAATAAAAAAGTATCTTTACGGTTGCATGATCTGGTGCTACCGGAATGTCATGATTTTAAAAGCTGAACATATTTTGTCGCTCCGACGACGATAGGAAAAATTCTTTGTGCCTGTTTGCGGGCTTTTTTCCTATGCGCTTTTAAAATCTGGATTTCTCATGAAACAACAATCCTCTGCCTCACTGGCAACTCACGCCACAGCTCCGTCATTTACGATTTCGCTTGAAACCGAAGCGCATCACCAAACGATAGAACAGCTACATGAAACTGTGTTTGGACCGGGCCGGTTTACACGGGCAGCTTTTCGCGTGCGTGAGCAAGGCTCTCACGATCCTGAACTGTCTTTTGTGGCAACACAGCCAGATGGTAAGATGATTGGCAGCGTTCGGCTGACATGGGTTACAACATCGGTTAGCCGTTCAAAGGGACTGTTGCTTGGCCCTTTATGCGTCGTGCCTAATTTGCAAAAGCAGGGTGTTGGCAAAGCACTTGTCGCCAAATGCGTGGAAGCTGCCAAGCAGGTAAGTGCTGATTATCTTATGCTTGTTGGCGATCAGCCATATTATGGCCCGCTTGGCTTTGATGTTGTGGCTAAACGCAATGTGTTGATGCCGGGGCCCGTTGACCTTAATCGTTTGCTCGTTTGCCCGCTTGGTGGGTTTGACCCGTCCGGTATGGCAGGGCTTATTTCACATAGCGATATACTGCCCAATTGATGAGAGGCGTTTCATATTTTGAAGTGTGAAACGCTCTATTTGCCCTCGCGATACCACATCGCGCTGAATGCCAGCAGTAATAAGCCTAACCCAAGAAAACCAGCGAACACGCCTTGGCGGTTGATGCCGCGCAATTCGGTTTCTTTCGTCATTTTAAAACCAATCCAATCACGGCCCGATGTCTCAACATTGCTGCGTATTGGCAAAATGTTTGGCACATTGATATCGCCGTCATCGTTCAGCAAGCGGCGCGTATCACCGCGAACTTCATCAAGGTAAGGCTTTAAAATATCCGCTGTGGAAATCATATCGCGGAACTCTGGCGCATTGATAGGACCGATATGTGCAAGCGTTGATTTGGTTGCATCGGATATTTCAAAAAGACCTATCTGGTTGGTTTCATAAGTGCCTTCAAACAGTCCTTCATCGGTCTTTTGCAGCTCCAGAATTATCTCCTGACCATCGGGCGCAATAATGGTTACGGCGTCTGCAGCATCAGCCATTGTTTGGCGGCTGACTTTTAATGCCTGACCATCTGGTTCTGCGGTTAAAGCTTCGGCCTCAAGGTCCGGTTCTTTCATCAACCAATGCGCTAAACGGCGGTATAAATTCACATGTGGCCCGCCGCCTTCAAAGCCGCGTGCCCATAGCCAGCCATGATCTGACAGCATCAAGCCGACACGGCCTTCGCCATATTCGTCTAAGACGAGCAGCGGTTTGTCATTCGCTGCCTGCATGATGGTGGTGCCTTTAACATCCTGCACATCAACGGTGCGGAACCAGCGGCCCCAGTTTGGTGGCTCTGTTGCCCCGCCTGGAAGATCGCGTGTCACCGGATGCCGTTTGCCGTCATCGCTGATGCGCGGGTAATAACCTGCCATCTGAACTTGACCTGTTGGCACCGCAGGCAGCGCATTAAACAAGGGCGTGCGTGCAACGGAGGTATCGCCAGCATATTCATCGCCAGCGGCAATCAGCAATGCGCCGCCATTGCGCACATATTCGGCGATATAATCATAATAAAGTACGGGCAAAACATTGCGGTTTTGATAGCGGTCAAACACGATCAGATCGAAATCCTCGATCCGCTCGACAAATAATTCGCGCGTTGGAAAAGCAATCAAAGACAGCTCGTTGATTGGCGTGCCGTCCTGTTTTTCAGGTGGCCGCAAAATCGTAAAATGAACCAGATCAACCGACGCATCGGATTTCAGCAAATTGCGCCATGTGCGCTCACCAGAGTGTGGTTCACCCGAAACAAGTAGCACCCGCAAATTCTCACGAATGCCTTCAATGCGCACAACCGCACGGTTATTATTGCCCGTCAGTTCGCCGTCAATTTCATCTGTGGCAAATTCGATAATGTTTTTGCCCGAGCGATCAAGCTCGATCTCAGCTTCAAATGTTTCATTGGCAAGCGCTTGTTCAATGGCCAGTAACTCGCCATTGCGATAGATCGACACTTCAACATTTTCATTGCCTTGCGGCACGTCGCCTTGGTGTTCGATGCGGTAGCTGACTTGAACCGGATCGCCCACAATTGCAAAGCGCGGTGTTTCAACCAATTGCACCTTGCGGTCATATTCGTCTGGATGTCCGGTGATGAGCGCGTGAACTGGGGCGTCAAATCCCAGTGCTTCGCTGATGTTTGGCACATCATGCACTTGCCCATCGGTGATGAAGACCGCGCCGCCAATACGCGCGGGTGGTACATCGCGAAAGACAGAGCGCAGCGCTTCGAAAAGACGGGTCTCGGTCTGTGTGTTTGCAGTTTCTGTTCTTGCTGTTTCAATCACCCGCACATCAAATTGGTCATAACGCTCAAAATTGGCGGTTAAGCGCTCCACCGCTTGCGCGGTGGTTTCGGTGCGGCCATCAAGCCGCTGGCTTTGGCTTTCATCAACGATGATCGCAACGCTGGTTGGCAAAGCTGTACGGTCTTCTTGGCTAATAACAGGATTGGCAAGCGCAATGGCAAGGGCCAAGAAAGCGAGTGCACGCAAGATGCTGCCACGCGTGCGCAAAGCGATAATGATGCCAGACAAAAGTACGGCCAGAGCCAGCGCAATCCAGATCACAGGCCAAGGCAAAAACGGGTCAAAGGCAATGGAATAATTGGTCATTTACTGCCCCAATCTTTCAAGCAGAGCAGGAATGTGCACCTGATCGGCTTTATAGTTTCCGGTCAGCATATACATCATGATGTTGACGCCTGTGCGAAACGCATAAATGCGCTGCATGGGATTGCCAGATGCGATAGGGCGCAGCGGCACGCCGCTTTCATCCAGTGCCCAAGCTCCTGCAAGATCATTGCCGGTAATGAGAATGGGGGACACGCCATCACCGCTACGCACAGGCCTGTCGATATTATTTTCATCATTGCTTGCCTGAACCCAAAGCGGCGAACCGTCATAGACACCCGGAAAACTATCCAAAATATAAAATGATTTGGTGAGAACATGGTCTGCGGGCACAGGCTCCAAGGGCGGCACATTCAGGTTGCGCATTATATCGCGCAAGCGTTGGTTTTCAGGGCTTTGACCTGAACTAAATGAACCGCCGATCTGATCGCGGGTATCAAACAGAATGCTGCCGCCGGCTTGCATATAAGCATCAAGCCGCGCGATTGCGGTTTCACTCGGCATGTCGGCATCAGCATCTATGGGAAAGTAAATCAGCGGATAGATGGCCAGCGCATCCGTCTCTATATCAAGCCCAACCGGATCGCTTGGCTCAAGCGCTGTGCGCGATGCCAAATAACGGCTAATGCCCGAGATACCAGCTTTTGTGATGGTGTCTGTATCTTGCCGGCCCGTCAGCACATAGCCGATGCGGGTCGCATCAAGATTTTCAATCAACAGCTCATCGCCAGGTTTAGCGTCCTGCGCATGGGTAGGGTTTGGGGTAAAGCTTATTGCGGCAATGGCTATGAGTATTGCGGCACTTGCACCTGCTGATTTATAATTGCGTTTGAAACGCCCATTAATCCAAAGCATGGCCAATGTGTCGATGATGAGCAAAAGAAACGCTATGGCAAAGAGCCAGCCGCTAAGATCTGTTTCTTCTGCAACAGCATAGGGAAGCGTTTCTGTTGGCACCTGTGTTTGCGACAGCACAAATGGCTCTAATGTTGCGCCTGTATTTAAAATATTGAGCGCGGAAAATGCGTCTTGCGTTCCATATAGGCCAGCTGGATTTTCATAGGTTGTTACAGCTGTGCTGGCCGTATCGCGCGGCTTAACAAAGGAGGGCGGGTTAATCAGCTCGCCGTCACTGCGCAATGTGCGAAGGGGGCTGAGGGCTTCGCCCGTTGCGGACTGTGATGTGCTATCGCTGGCACCTGTATTGGCAGAAATATCTGCAATCCTGCGCAACATATCAACGAACGAACCGCTGATTGGCAGGTTCGACCATGTTGCTTCTGCTGTCACATGGAAAAGCACAATGGTGCCTTTGCCGCGCCGCTCGCCAGTTACAAGCGGTGTTCCATCTTGAAGGCTTGCCCATGTTTTTTCCGCAAGCTGCGCATCGGGGTGTGCAAGTAGCTGACGGTTGACGGTCACATCGCGCGGTGCATCCAATTCAGCAAAAGGGCCATTGGCTGAAAAGGGGGCAACAATCTGCGGTTCTGTCCATGTTAGTGCGCCGCCAAGTTCGCGTTCGCCGCTGCGCAGCGAGACTGGCAGAAATGGATCATCATCGGCGGAGGCTGCAAGGCGCGGTCCGGCAAATCGCACCAGTGTGCCGCCAGCTTCTATCCATTCTTCAATTTGGCTTTCGACAACATTTGGCAAGACGCCGATATCGGCCATAATGATGACGGCAGGGCCTTGCTCTAAAATCTCAGGAATATCGACGCTCAAATCATTGCTGCGTGGGCGCACAATATCTGCATAGGGCTGAATGGCGCGGGCGATATAATAGAGCGGCGATAAGAGTGGCTGGTCTTCATCGCCAGCAAGACCGCTGAACAGCGCAAAGCGTCGGCGGCGATTATTCTCATCAAGCATATATGTCGCGGCGGCGTTCTTCTGATTTTCAATGCGGAGTGTCGCCATGTCATTGCGCAATTCAAATGGTACTTCAAAGGCAGCAATCGCCTCACTGGCACCATCTTCAAAGAACGCCGTTGCTGTTCCGAGCAGTCGTCCTTTTTCATCAATTGCATTGACGTTAATCTCGTCGGCAAGTTGCGAATTTTGCGAACGGATGATTGTTGCTTCCAGCGCATTGGTGCGGTTTTGCGCTTCGCTGATGGCGGCGATCTGGGTGATTTCACCGTTAAAGAGCAATGTTTTTGAAACTATATTGGCATCCAAATTTAAGGCGCTATCTTTATCTAGCTGCGCAAGACCGTCGCTTAAGATTGCAAGCGTTGCGTTTTCACTGCCCAATGCTGCTTCGCCAAGACGGCCCAAAGCTTGCGCGCGGTTTGGTTCCGCTGCAATCGGCTCAAGCGTTGCAAAAGAGGCAGCAGCTGTCGCCGCATCCACCAAACGGATTGCTGCAGAAGGCGGTGATACGCTCGGACTGATTGCGACCGGAATACCGCGCTCACCTGCTGATTGAATGAGGGCTGCGCCTGTTCGTTGCCGTGCCTGCCAATCGCTGGCGGAAGCCCATGAATTGTCGATCATAATCAGCAGTGGGCCTTCCTCAAGTGCCATTTCGGTTTGAGGATTGAGCAGGGGACGCGCCAGCGCGAAAATCACCAGAGCTGCCAGCGCCAAGCGTAGCAAAGTTAGCCACCAAGGGCTTTTGGCGGGCGTTTCTTCGCGCTTGACGAGTTTTTGTAATATGCGTAGCGGCGGAAACACTTCTGTTTCTGGCTTGGGCGGCGTTAAGCGCAATAGCCACCAGATGGCAGGCAGAGCAATCAAACCAAAAAGCACGGCGGGGAGGGCGAAAGCGAAGGGTAGTCCAAGCATTAGTATGTTCCGGCCATTTTGGTGGTTGCTACCGGATTACCTGTCATAAACCCATGCAATCGGACGAGTGTTTCAGAAGCTAAATGGTCCGTGCGGCTAATCGTGTAGCTGCCGCCATGAGCACGGCAGCGCATTTGCAAAGCATGCCTGCGTGCCTGATAAAGATTGCGATATGCTTCTCGCCAATCTTCGGCGCGCCCTGCGGTTAGCCTTGTGCCCGTTTCAGGATCAACAAATTCTGTACGGCCGCCATAGGGGAAATCTTCTTCTGCCGGATCGACGATCTCAATCAGATGCATACGCGCACCTTGGCCTGCCAAATTATCAATCATTGCCAGCGTCTCGTTGGTATCGCCCAGAAAATCACTGACCAAAACAACATCGCTAAACCGTTGAACCTGCGTGAAGGAGGGTGTCTCTGGTATATCGTGTGGCTGTGTTGCAAAGGCGGTTGCAAGGCGTTCAGCGCCTTTACGGTTGGCAGAAGGTTTTAAAAGGCCGGGATAGCCAACACGTTCACCAGCACGCGCAAAGAGTTCTGCCAAAGCGAAAGTCACCACCATTGCGCGGGATTCTTTTGATACAGATGCCGCCGATGATTTGAACAACATGGACGACGACCGATCGACCCAAAGCCAGATTGTATGGGCCGCTTCCCATTCTTGATCGCGCACATAAGTTTGGTCATCGCGGGCTGACCTGCGCCAATCAATCCGCGCCATTGTTTCGCCCTGTGTGTAGGGGCGATATTGCCAGAATGTTTCGCCAATGCCACGCTTTTTGCGCCCATGCCATCCGGCCATAACCGTGTTGACTATACGAAGTGCATCAACAAGCAGCTCAGGCACTAAGGCAGCGCGTTGCCGTGCGCGGGTTAGCGCATCATTATTGTCTGTTGGCTTTGTGGATTGGCCGATAGTCGCCATAAGTTTGGCTGCTCCTAATCCAGCTTTGCAACAAGATCTTTTATGATGCTTTGAACGCTCATGCCTTCTGCGCGTGCAGCAAAGGTTAGCGCCATGCGGTGCTGCAACACAGGTTCTGCAAGCGCACGCACATCATCCATTGAAGGGGCAAAGCGACCATCATAAAGCGCACGTGCGCGGGCACACAGCATCAAGGATTGGCTGGCGCGCGGGCCTGGCCCCCAAGAAATATGTTTGTCGGTTGTCTCATTGCCATGGCCGGGCCGTGCAGAACGCACCAGTTTCAAAATGGCATCAACCACGCTTTCAGGCACAGGCATGCGGCGCACCAAAAGCTGAATGGCTTGCAGCTTTTCTGTGCTCAAAACGGCTGTTGCTTGCTGCGCGATGGTGCCTGTTGTTTGCAATAGAATTTGGCGCTCGGCTTCAAGTTCTGGATAGTCGATGTCGATCTGCATCAAAAAGCGGTCAAGCTGAGCTTCCGGCAGCGGATAAGTACCTTCTTGCTCCAGTGGGTTTTGCGTTGCAAGCACATGAAACGGTGCTGGCAGATCATAGCGCGCACCTGCAACTGTCACATGATATTCCTGCATTGCTTGCAAGAGTGCCGACTGGGTGCGCGGGCTTGCGCGGTTAATTTCGTCGGCCATGAGGAGCTGCGTAAAAATAGGCCCTTTGACAAAGCGGAAGGCACGTTTTCCACCGCCGCTTTCTTCCAAAACTTCGGAGCCTAAAATATCGGCAGGCATAAGATCGGGCGTAAATTGCACGCGGCCTGCATTGAGCCCAAGAACGGTGCCTAATGTTTCAACGAGCTTGGTTTTGGCCAAACCCGGAACGCCGACGAGCAGGGCATGGCCACCGGATAAAATGGCTGTAATGGCGCTTTCGACAACTTGTTCTTGTCCGAAAATAACCTTGGCGATTTCTTCCTTGGTTTTGGCAATATCGCTCAACGCGGCTTCAGCCTCGGCGACGATTTTTGCTTCATCGACCGTTTCGCCGGTTGTGTGTACGCTCATTTGCCTTATCTCCTTAAGTGGGCCACGTCTAAACAACGTAAATCAGTTCGGATTGCTGACAAGGCGTTTCCGACTGACTATTTCGTGAACGCAGATATTATTCAACGAACGCTACACGATTCTGCGATCTTTAAGGAGTATGCATGACAGATAAAGGCAATGCCAAGGCAGAAACGAAACAGATGAGCTTAAATAGTTTGCAGGACATGCTGGCGCGTGCGCCGGGGGCCGGTAAAGGGCTGCCGCCTGTTGATAAGTGGAACCCGCCATTTTGCGGTGATCTGGATATGGAAATCCGCGCGGATGGTTCGTGGTACTATATGGGCACACCTATTGGGCGGCCGGAACTTGTCCGTTTATTTTCGTCTGTTTTGCGCAAAGATGACGATGGTAAGACATATCTTGTCACGCCTGTGGAAAAAATCGGTATCCGCGTGGTGGATGCACCCTTTCTGGCTGTTAAGATGAATGTGACGGGTGAGGGCGACGCGCAGAAGCTGACATTTCGCACACTGACCGGCGACATTGTTGAAGCTGGCAAAGACCACCCGATGCGTTTTGAAATTGCAGATGAGAATTACGGCCTCAAGCCCTATATTCATATGCGCGGACGGCTTGAAGCGCTCATTGGGCGGCCTGTGATGTATGAGCTGGTTGAGATAGGCGAGCATATCGAGATTGATGGTGTTTCCATGTTTTCTGTTCGCTCCAATGGAACTGTATTTCCAATCATGCCATCTGAAGAGTTGGAGCGCGCCAGCCAGTGATGGATTTTTCGATTGAGAATTTTCGCCACCGCGCAGCGCGGCAAAGCCGCGACTTGCATTTGGGCGATACGGGCGATTTCCATTTTAATCCTGATTTGGAAACGGTCATCCGCGAAAATGCTGTGCGCGAAGCGGCGGTGTTAATCGGCGTGTTTGATGCGCAGGACGGACCGCATTTATTGCTGACTGAGCGCACTACCACGCTGCGTTCGCATTCGGGCCAAATCGCACTGCCTGGTGGGCGTGCAGATGAAGGCGACCGAACGTTTGAAGAAACCGCCATGCGCGAATGCGAAGAAGAAATCGGCATTGGCGTTGATAATTTAGAAGTTGTTGGCCGCCTGCCGACATATCTTTCGGGGTCCGGTTACCGTATTCATCCGATTATGGCCGTGGTTTCTGGCGATTATCAGTTAAAGCCCAATCCCGATGAAGTTGCCGCTATTTTTCATGTGCCACTTTCGTTTTTGATGAATGAGCAGAATCATGTGAAAGCGGACCGTGATTGGCAGGGCAAGAGACGTTATTTTTATGAAATGCCCTATGAAAATCGTTATATTTGGGGCGTGACGGCGGGTATTCTGCGCGTCATGTATGAAAGGCTTTATGTTGACTAATTCAGGCAAAATCTCTGCTAACTGGCTGAAAGACCAAGCGCTTATTCAATTGTTTGATGCGCTGGAGAAAGATGGTGGGCAGGCCCGTGTTGTTGGCGGTGCTGTGCGCAATGCGCTGATGGGGCACACGGACAGCGACATTGATGTTGCAACAACAAGCACACCGGATGAAACATTGGCGCTGCTACAGGCTGCCGATATCAAAGCCATACCCACAGGTATCGACCACGGCACTGTGACGGCTATCATTGCAGGCAAAGCGTTTGAAATCACCAGCCTGCGCAAAGATGTTGAAACCGATGGCCGTCATGCGGTCGTCGCCTTTGGCACCAGTTTTGAAGATGATGCCAAGCGCCGTGATTTCACAATTAATGCGATTTATGCCGACCGCGATGGCAAGCTTTATGACTATGTGGGCGGGCTTGCTGATATTGAAACAGAAACGTTGCGTTTTATTGGCGATGCAGGCACGCGCATCGAAGAAGATTATTTGCGTATTTTGCGGTTCTTTCGCTTCTTTGCTTATTACGGCAAGCATCGGCCAGATGCACAAGGTCTCAAAGCCTGCGCACGGCTGAAAGATGGTTTGGCTGGCCTTTCGGCTGAACGTATATGGAATGAAATGCGCAAGCTGTTTGGCGCGCCTGATCCATCGCGTGCGCTGTTGTGGATGCGGCAAGTCGGGGTTCTGACCCAGCTTTTACCAGAGAGCGAAAAATGGGGCATTGATGCGATACCGCCGCTTATGGAGGCTGAACAGGCGCATGGTATTGCGGCAGACCCGATGGTGCGTTTGATGAGCATCATTCCGCCGCGCGTTGATACGGTCAACGATATTGCTAAGCGCTGGAAACTCTCCAATGCAGAACGCGATAGATTGCGCGTTTGGGCCAGCCTGCCGCAGCAATTACCAATAGATGATCGTGCTTTGCGCGGCCTGGCCTATCGTCATTCTAAAATGGCTGTGCTGGACGGTCTGCATGTTCAAACGGGCTTGCGCCGTGATGAAGAATTGGCAAGTGCGGCTAAAACACTTGGCGCGTGGATTATGCCAGACATGCCGATTAAGGGCGCAGACTTGATGGAGCGAGGCTTTGAAAAAGGCCCATTGCTTGGTACAAAACTGAAAGAACTTGAGACCGCTTGGGTGGAAAGTGATTTCAGTTTGAAGCGGGATGAGTTGCTGGCTAAAATTTGATTAGGTCAATTGCGTTAGGCGATAAATTCTAATTTGTCGCCAAGGCGTATCGCGCCTTCTTCAATGACGGTCGCGATAATGCCGCCATGGCCGCGCATGGCGTTATAGCCGCCAATGCCAAATTCATCTTCCATGCGGCTGCATGGTGCGCATAATCCTTTGCCTTGCAGTGTGGCTGTGCCAAGTTTGAATGTGCGGTCTTTAAGGCCAAGCACATTGATACCGGAAACAACGACATTGCGGCGCAAAAGGGCAGGGTCTATTTCGCCGCGTCCAACAAGGCTTGCGATAACGGGTAAATGTTCAGCCTGAATAAGGGTGACAGCGCGTTTGCCAGCTTTTGTGCGGTGATCGCCAACCAAGCCAAAATCTTTGATCTCAGCTTCTTGCAAGATGCGCATAGGCTGACGCCGCACAGGCCGCACGCCGATCCATTCAATCGTGCCAGCGCGCGGAAACTGCGCAAGCAGCTCTGCCATAGAGTATCTGCCCGCAATACTCATATCAATCTATGGCCACTTAACCGCAGGTGGCATGGACGATAGGATGCTGTTTACATTGCCGCCGGTTTTAAGCCCGAAAATTGTGCCGCGGTCATGCAAGAGATTAAACTCAACATAGCGGCCACGGCGAATAAGCTGCTCTTCGCGGTCTGCATCTGTCCACGGCGTGTTGAAGTTTTTGCGCACAAGATGAGGATAAACAACTGCAAAGGTGCGGCCGATGTCTTTTATCATTGCAAAATCGGCATCCCAGCCACCATCTTCGTCGCTTGAATGACGCCAGTCGCAGAAAATGCCGCCTATGCCGCGTGGCTCGTCGCGGTGTGGCAAATAAAAATATTCATCGCACCAGTTTTTAAAGAACGGATAGTCGGCAACTTTATGTTTGCTGCATGCCAGTTCGAAGGATTTGTGAAAGGCGACAGAATCAGGGTCTTCCTGCGTGCGCCTGCGGTCAAGAACCGGCGTTAAGTCCGCCCCGCCGCCAAACCACCATGAGGATGTCACCACCATGCGTGTGTTCATATGAACGGCTGGCACATTTGGGTTTTGCGGATGTGCAATCAAGGATATGCCAGACGCCCAGAATGTTGGGTCTTCTTCTGCGCCTGGAATTTGCTTGCGAAATTCTGGTGAGAACTCGCCATAAACCGATGATGTGTGCACGCCGACTTTTTCAAAGACACGGCCATTCATCATCGACATGGTGCCGCCGCCGCCTTTGCCTTCATCGCGCAGCCAAGGCTCTTGTTTAAAACGGCCCGGCGCATATTCTGAAAAAGGCCCTGTGAGCTCATCTTCAAGTTTCTCGTAATCTGCGCATATTTTATCGCGCAAACTCTGAAACCAGTTTTCAGCAAGTGTCTTTTTTTCTTCTATGTCGGCTGGCAATCCTGCCGGCAGCGTTGGTCGTTCAACCATCTAACCCATCCCCTGATATTCTGGTTTCTTGCTAAACCCCGACGCGTGATTTGCCAAGTCTGCTTTAGGGCAAGCTTGTGCGGCGAAAAGCTGCGCTTTGAGATTCATCTGGTCAAACACCAGATTTATGGTTAACATTTTCTTGAAAGAATCGCGTTTAGTTGTGTGTAAAGGGGATATGATGGCACCGCCCAAGATACCCAGAGAACGATTTTCGGCAAATTTGGCTCAGAGCCGTGCCCGAATGGAAAAATCCACTTTCGTGCGTGAAACATATCGCCAGCCCCGTGCTGCTGCGCGCATAACAGCAAGAAAATGGTTCACAGAATACCCTAAAGCGGCCTATTGGACACAAGTTGAAAGTTGGCGTCTGCTGGACGGGGATGTTGTTGAGTTTACCATGCGACGGCTGCCCAGCGCTGATTAAATATAGAGATAAAAATGAAGATTACGTGCCGCCGCGCGACAAGCGCAGCTGATTTTGCAGCGTCTATGGCTATTCGCGAAAGCGTTTTTATCGGCGAGCAAAATGTACCTGCTGATCTGGAGCGGGACGGGCTTGAAGATGAGTGCCTGCATTATTTGGGCGCATTAAATGGCAAAATCGTTGCGACTGCACGGGTGATGCCGCAGGCAGCTAAGTTCAAATTTCAGCGTGTTGCCGTGATGAAATCTGCGCGCGGCACTGGCCTTGGCGCAGAGCTGATGCGTTTTATGATGGACGATCTGGCCAAACGCGATGATGCGGCGGGTAAAGTATTTTTCCTATCAAGTCAGGTCAGCGCAATTGGCTTTTATGCGCAGCTTGGTTTTGAGGTGTGCTCGGATGAATATATGGATGCTGGCATACAGCACCGTGACATGAAACGGGCGATTTAATCCGCGCTTTTTCGCGGTTCGATCACCCAGCGCGGCCCAAAGCCGGAGTGAGCCGCCCAATCGTCCTGATTATAGAGCTTGCACTTTTGAAGTGATAGGCAGCCGCAGCCAATACATCCATCCAGCCTATCGCGCAGGCGTTCCATCATCGCGATCCGCTCGTCTAAAACGGTGCGAAAACTGCGGCTTATCTGCTCCCAGTCTTTTTTATTCGGTGCGCGGTCATCGGGCAGTTTTTCAAGTTCGCCCCTAATTTCGCTTAACGTAAAGCCCAAGCGCTGGGCAATGGAGATGAAAGACACTTTGCGGATTTCTGAGCGCATAAACCGTCTATTGCCGCCTTCGCTGCGGATGGCCTGTATCAGGCCTTCGTCCTCATAAAAGCGAACTGCCGATACTTTTATACCTGTGCGTTCAGCGACTTCTCCAATCGATAAAGTCACGAATTTTCTTTTTTTGGATTTCATAAAAATAACTCTTGATCTCAAGTGCACTTGAGAAAGTAGTTTGTATTTATGAACAAGGAAAGGAATTATTATGCCTACACATCACGCCTCACTAGAGCACGTCAATTTCACAGTTCCCGATGCAAGTGAAACCGCAGCAATGCTTTGCAAATTATTTGGTTGGAAAATCAGATGGCAGGGGCCAGCACTCAATGGCGGCCTCAGTGTCCATGTCGGAAGTGATACAAGCTATTTGGCTGTTTATTCGCCTGCGCAAGGTGCGCAAGTTGCTGATATTAATAAAGCGCGATCTGGCCATCTCAACCATGTTGGCATCGTTGTTGATGACCTTAAAGTTGTCGAGGAAAAAGTTAAATCCATGGGCTATAAGCCCTATAATCATGCAGATTATGAGCCAGGCGAGCGGTTTTACTTCGATGACGAAAACGGCATTGAGTTTGAAGTTGTGCGCTATGATTAAGTTTGTTGGCGCACTGCTTCGCCTGCCACCATTGCAACAGATAGAGCGAGGTTCAAGCTACGTGCCCCTTCGCGCATTTTTATGGTCAGGCGCTGATCGCACTGGTCACGCACATGATCTGGAACGCCAGCGCTTTCACGACCAAATAAGAGGATATCATCTTTGGTGAATTTGAAGTCGGTGTAGCTGACATCCGTTTTGGTGGTGAGTAAAACCAATCGCATCTGTTGCTCTTTTCGCCAAAGGGAAAAGGCATCCCAATCAAGGTGACGGGTCAGACTTGCCATTTCAAGATAGTCCATGCCTGCACGTTTTAAATTGCGATCTGAAAGATCAAAACCTGCCGGTTCGATGATATGAACTGCCGCGCCTATGCACGCTGCAAGACGTAATATCGTGCCGGTATTGCCTGCAATGTCGGGCTGGTACAATGCGATATGGCAGGATGGGTTGTTGTTGCTCATTTGTCGCACTTTCTAACTTGTATTGTATTGCCGTCGATTTTTACTTGAGGATTTTAAATGGAGGTAGTATCAGACACGCACCGTAACACGAGCCACGAAGGAGAGTTCTATGTTCACAGTTCTTATACATACGCCTACTTCAGTCGGCATTTCACATCGTTCAGATCTCCGAGTCTGCACCCATGTGGTCTCCTTCTAGCACGCGGTTTTAGCACTTAATTTTTGTTGTTTGACCGCCGGTTTGTTTCCAAACGGATTTTACGGTCATGTCTATTCAAGATTTCGTGCTTTTGCACATCCCAAATGTTAAGAGAATATTTTCCTTCAGGTTTTTGCCGGAAATTAATCGTTCTGCTCAATTCAAAACTTTCTTAGCTTTATTGGCGTTGCTTACCGCGCTTGGTGTCAGTATTTATTATTCAATCCCTGAGCCAGAAGTTCGCCAGCGCATACAGGCTGATATGCAGAAGCGTTCAGCCGAGCCGGATTTATGCTTGTTAGAAAGACAACGTCATTTCGAAATAGTGGAAAGGGGCCTTGTGCCTTCGCCTTTTCGACCATGCTTATATTATTAAGGTTCTCAAATGAATATTCTATTTAATTGGTTCGAAAAACGGGTCGACCCTTTCCCGCAAGATACACCTCAGCAACCGCCGGATCGCTTGCTGGCATTTTGCCTGCATTATACGCAAGGGATCTGGCGGTGGTTGATCCTTATTTCAATTTTGACGTCGCTCATTGCGGTGTTGCAGGTCGTCATCTTTGGCTTTTTGGGCGAGGTTGTTGATTGGCTTGCTACAGCTAATCGCGAGACTTTTTTCCAAGACGAGTTTTGGTCGCTTTTCTGGATGGGCGCTGTTGTTATCGTATTCTTGCCAGCGCTTGGTGCGCTTAACATCATGCTTTTACACCAGACAATCTTCGGCAACTTTCCGATGCGGATACGTTGGCGGGCGCACCGTTATATGCTGGGCCAAAGCTATGGTTTCTACCAAGATGAGTTTGCAGGGCGTGTGGCAACAAAAGTTATGCAAACGGCGCTTGGTGTGCGTGAAACGGTGGCCAAAATAATTGACGTGTTCGTCTATGTCGTTGTTTATTTCGGTGGCGCGCTCATTCTTGTCGGTAGCTTGGATATGGCGTTGATGCTGCCATTTATCGGGTGGGTTTGTTTTTATATCGCTCTATTAGCTTATTTCCTGCCAAAAATGCGGCATATATCCGAACTGCAATCCAATGCACGGTCCACAATGACAGGCCGGATTGTAGACAGCTACACAAACATACTCACAGTGAAATTGTTTGCTCATAGTAGTGGTGAGCAAGATTACGCTAAAGCGTCAATGAACGAGTTTTTGAATACGGTCCATCCACAAATGCGTTTGGCCACCAAGCTCAATATGGGTCTGGATATTGCCAACGCCTTCTTGCTTTTTTCTGTTGGCGCTGTGGGGCTGCTTTCTTGGCAGGCGGGCAATGCCACCGTAGGCACGATTGCTGTTGGCGTTGGTCTTGTTATGCGTCTTGAAGGCTTGTCGCATTGGTTCATGTGGGAACTTGCTGGCCTGTTTGAAAATATTGGCATGGCAGAAGATGGCATGAAGATGCTGTCAAAGCCTGTTGATGTGAATGACAAAGCGAAGGCTAAAGCTTTGACGGTAACAGGTGGTGCTATTGATTTTGACAAGATCAAGTTCAACTACGGCAAGGATGGCGGCGTTATTGAGGAACTTAGCCTTTCGGTTGCGCCGGGCGAAAAAATTGGTCTTGTTGGGCGCTCGGGCGCTGGCAAATCAACACTAATGAATGTGTTGCTGCGCCTTTATGATATTGAAGGCGGTGAAGTGCGCATTGATGGCCAGAACATTGCTGATGTTAGTCAGGAAAGTCTGCGTGAGCAGATTGGTGTGGTGACGCAGGATACATCGCTGCTGCACCGCTCTATCCGCGATAATATTGCTTATGGCCGTCCTGATGCGAGCGAAGAAGACATTATTCAGGCTGCAAAACGTGCCAATGCGCATGATTACATTCTGGATCTTGTCGATCTGCAGGGGCGCACTGGCTATGACGCACATGTGGGCGAACGAGGGGTAAAGCTATCTGGTGGTCAGCGCCAGCGTATTGCGATTGCCCGTGTGTTTGTTAAAAACGCGCCTATATTGGTGTTGGATGAAGCGACATCAGCGCTCGATTCAGAAGTGGAATCAGCCATTCAAGAAAGCTTGAATGCTCTTATGGAAGGCAAGACCGTGATTGCAATTGCGCACCGTCTTTCAACGATTGCAAGCCTTGATCGGCTTGTCGTGCTTGATCAAGGTGCGGTGATTGAGGAAGGCTCTCATGAGCAGCTTTCAACGTCGAACGGTTTGTATTCGCAGCTATGGGCGCGTCAGTCTGGCGGCTTTCTTGGGTTAGACGATCTTGGGCTAGACGATGATGTCGAAGCAGAATAATTCTCGTTAGAAATACCTGTCCCGATTTCTCGGGGCGGGCTTTAGATTATGACAAGGCTATGATTTGACCCGCCATATGAGAACCGAACCGGACCCTAAATTTCATAATGCGGACCATCCGTTTTGGAACCGTTTCGAGCGTTTCATCGAACCATTTGAAGATACGGACCGTAAAGTTCTGCCTAAAACCGCATGGGGGTTTATTGGCTATTTTGCAGCGCAAGCAAAAGGCCCGTTCATCCTTATGCTTGTTGTTGGCGCATTGATGGGCGCTGTCGAGGCCTCCTTATATTGGGGCGTTGGTTATCTGATTGATGTTTTGGATTCTGCCACACCTGCTACATTACTAATTGATCACGGGATTGAACTGGCATTTATGCTGTTCTTAATTTTGGTGGTGCGGGCGGCTGTGATGATTGCTGCGGCGGTTGTCGAGCAACAAGTGATCGTGCCGCGCTTTTATACAATGGTGCGCTGGCAATCGTTTAGGCGTGTTATTCAGCAGCCCTATGCATTTTATCAAGATGATTTTGCAGGGCGTATTGCGACCAAAATATTGCAGGCAGGGCAATCGGTTGGCGATTTTATTGTCACCTCGCTGCAAAGCCTTTGGTCATTTATGACTTTCATTGTTCTGACGGCAGGTGTGCTGGCAGCACTTGATGCGTGGATGGGTGTTGTCGTTGCTGTTTGGTTCGTTGGCTATGTGATGATTGTGCGTTACTTGCTGCCGCGTTTGCGTGCTGCTGGTAAAAACAACGCCAATGAGAGTGCCGTTTTAAATGGCCGCTTGGTCGATATATTCACCAATATTTTGACCGTTAAATTGTTTGACACGGGCGACCGCGAACATTCCGATGTGAAGACCGCGATTGGTAATTATATGGGGTCTGTCACCCATATGACGCGTGTGATCACACTGGTTCGTATGTCTGTAGCAATCCTCAACGGTATTATGATGAGCGCGGTGGGCGTAATTGCTGTCATGGGTTGGATGAACGGCACGATTACGACAGGCGCAATCGCGGCAACGATGGGTTTGGTCTTCAGACTGAACCAGATGTCGGGCTGGATGATGTTCAACATTAACGGGCTTATCCGCGCATACTCGACTGTTCAGGATGCGGTTGAGACAATTTCAGTTGACCCGAAAATTTCCGATAAGCCGAACGCACTTGTTTTGTCGCCTGTTAAGGGGCGTATCCGGTTTGAAAATGTAACGTTCAATTATGATAAGTCTGACACGACTTTGTTCCGCACGCTCGATCTTGATATTAAGGCTGGCGAAAAAGTCGGTATTGTTGGCCCGTCCGGTGCGGGGAAATCCACGCTCATTTCGTTGCTATTGCGTTTGTTTGAGCCGGAAACGGGGCGCGTGCTGATTGATGATCACGATATTCAAGACGTTACACAGGCAAGCTTGCGCGCGCAGTTTGGAGTTGTGAGCCAAGATCCTGCGCTACTGCACCGCTCCCTTGCCGATAATATTGCCTATGGCCATGACGGTGCATCGCGCGCGCAAATAGAAGAAGCAGCGCAGCGCGCTAAAGCCTATGACTTTATTCTTGATGCACGTGATCCACGCGGGCGCAAAGGCTTTAATGCCCATGTAGGTGAGCGCGGTATCAAGCTTTCGGGCGGGCAGCGCCAGCGAATCGCCATTGCGCGCGTGATGCTTAAAGATGCGCCTGTTTTGATCTTGGATGAGGCGACCTCTGCGCTTGATTCTGAAATTGAGGCAGCAATCCAAGAAAATTTAGGCAGACTGATGCAGGACAAAACTGTTCTGGCAATTGCACACAGGCTATCCACTATTTCTCAAATGGACCGACTTATTGTGCTTGATGGCGGGCAAATTGTGCAAATGGGCACGCATGATGCGCTTTTGCAGGAAAAGCAGGGGCTTTATGCCCGTCTTTGGGCACGTCAGTCAGGTGGATTTATTGCTGTTGACGAAACAGCAGGCTAAACCTTGTTAATAGTGCTAATTTCTACCGCGACATAGTGCCATCATATGGTTGTGGCCTCTGGACAATCGCCCGATTTAGCCATAATGAAGCCACAAATTGACCCGCCACAAGTGTGTCTTGCGGAGGTCAGCGAAATTTTTTGCAGGAAAGGACGTCTGACGTGAGTGACACGACGACAACCGAAAACGAAGAACTGCCAACACGACGCGACTTTATCTATGTTGCGACAGGCATGTTGGGTGTAATTGGTGCAGCTTCAGTTGCTTGGCCATTTATTGACCAGATGAGACCAGATGCTGCCGTATTGGCTGCCGGTCAACCAATTGATGTTAACCTTGAAGCTGTTGAACCTGGTCAGGCCATCACAGTGACATGGCGCGGTAAACCTTACTTCGTTCGTCGTCTTACCGAAGACGAAATTGCTTCAGCCAGCGAGCTTGGCGAAGGCGACATGAAGGAATTCGCGCCAATCGAAACACGTCTTGGCGGCGAAGAAGTTAAAGACTGGGTTATCGTTTCAGCAAACTGTACTCACCTTGGCTGCGTTCCTAAAGTTATCGACACAAAACCAGAGGGCTGGAACTGTCCTTGCCACGGTTCAGTGTTTGATATGACTGGCCGTATCCTACGTGGACCGGCTGCCACAAACCTTCCACTTCCACCATATGTCTTCACGAGCGCTACAAACCTCGTGATCGGCACAGACCAGGCGTAGGAGCAAGAGCACATGAGCACTTTAGAACATCATGGTACTTACCAGCCTACAACGGGCCTTGGAAAATGGATGGACGCGCGCTTGCCTTTGCCGCGTCTTATGTATGATTCATTTGTTGCCTATCCCGTTCCACGTAATTTGAACTATGCCTACACATTTGGTGGCATGCTTTCGATTATGTTGGTTCTGCAGATTTTGACCGGCGTTGTGCTTGCAATGCACTATAATGGTTCAACTGTTGGCGCTTTTACATCCGTTGAGCACATCATGCGTGATGTGAACAATGGTTGGCTTTTGCGTTATATGCATGCCAATGGCGCATCGTTTTTCTTTGCTGCTGTGTTCCTGCACATTTTCCGCGGCATGTATTACGGCTCATATAAAGAGCCACGCGAATTGCTCTGGATTTTGGGCTGTATCATCTTCCTCTTGATGATGGCGACTGCGTTTATGGGCTACGTTCTTCCTTGGGGACAGATGTCTTTCTGGGGCGCGACTGTGATCACAGGCTTCTTTACAGCCTTCCCAGTTGTTGGTGAGCCAATTCAGCAGCTTCTTTTGGGCGGCTTTGCGGTTGATAATCCAACGCTTAACCGTTTCTTCTCATTGCACTATTTGTTGCCATTTATGATTGCTGGTGTTGTGGTTCTCCACGTTTGGGCACTTCATGTAACAGGCCAGACAAACCCAACTGGTGTTGAGATCAAGTCTAAAACAGACACGGTTCCGTTTACACCATTTGCAACAATCAAAGATGCGTTCGCATTGATCGTGTTCTTCTTGTTCTTTGCTTACTTCGTTTTCTACATGCCAAACTTCCTTGGCCATGCGGATAACTACATTGAAGCGAACCCGCTTGTAACACCGTCGCATATTGTTCCTGAATGGTACTTCTTGCCGTTCTACGCGATCTTGCGTGCGATTACGTTTGATATTGGACCGTTAACATCCAAGCTTCTCGGCGTTTTGGCGATGTTTGGTTCTATCGCGGTTCTGTTCGTGATGCCTTGGCTTGATACATCAAAAGTACGTTCTGCTGTGTACCGCCCTTGGTACAAAGTGTTCTTCTGGCTATTCGTGGTCAATGCGATCTTCTTGGGATGGCTTGGTGCGAAACCTGCGGAAGGTGTTTACACTTTCTTGGCTCAGCTTTCGACGCTTTACTATTTCGGTTTCTTCATTGTGATTTTGCCGCTGCTCGGTCTTATTGAAACGCCGCGCCGTGTGCCAAATTCAATTACAGAAGCTGTGCTTGCAAAGTCGTCCAAGCGAAGCGGTGGCGCAGCGCAAGTTGCTGCTGCATCAACTGACAACAAAGCCTGAAGCAAAGAGAAACTGGAATAGAAATATGAAAACTATGTTTGCAAAAATCAGTGCTATCGTTGTTGCCGCAACGCTCGGCCTGTCTGTTGCTGCGACCGGTGCCTTTGCTGCCAGCGAATATCCGTTGAACAAGCCACGCGAACAGGATTGGTCATTTGCTGGTCCTTTCGGTACTTATGATAAAGGTCAGCTTCAACGCGGCTTCAAAGTGTACCGTGAAGTTTGTGCAGCATGTCATTCAATGAACCGCGTTGCATTCCGCTCATTGGAAGATTTGGGTTATTCAGAAGGTCAGATCAAAGCAATCGCTGCAGAATATGACATCACTGATGGGCCAAATGCTGACGGCGAAATGTTCACACGTCTAGGCACTGGTGCGGATCATTTCACTGGTCCTTATCCGAACCGCGAAGCATCTGTTGCGGCCAATGGCGGTGCTTACCCACCAGACTTTTCGCTCCTAGCGAAAGCCCGTGCGGTTGAGCGCGGCTTTCCAACATTCGTTTTTGACGTCTTTACGCAATATGCGGAAAACGGTCCGGATTACATCTACTCATTGTTGACCGGTTACCCTGAAGATGGTGAAGCACCAGAAGGCGCACACGTTGCTGAAGGTACTCACTACAACCCGTATTATATTGGTGGCGCATCGCTTGCGATGGCAGCGCCTCTATCAGAAGACATCGTTTCTTATGATGATGGTACGCCAGCAACTGTCGATCAGATGGCTAGGGACGTTTCTGCCTTCATGATGTGGGCTGCAGAGCCAAAGCTAGAAGAGCGTAAATCACTTGGTTTCAAAGTGATTATCTTCCTTCTTATCTTTGCCGTGTTCCTGTATCTTACAAAGAAGCAGATCTATGCAAAGCTAGAGCACTAAGCTCTTATAAATTGTATGACGAGGGCGCTGCGGCGCCCTTTTCTTTGTCCTTGGTTTAAGCCCAACAACAGGAAATAAGTGGAATTATTATGGATTTGAATAAAGCACTTAAAGCCTCTATTCGCGATATTCCTGATTACCCAAAGCCGGGTATCATGTTCCGTGATATCACAACGCTGTTGGGCGATGCCAAAGCCTTTCGCTTAGCTGTCGATGCGCTTGTCTATCCTTATGTCGGCACAAAGATGGACCAGATTGCGGGCATTGAAGCACGTGGTTTCATTCTTGGCGGCGCAATGGCACACCAATTATCCGCTGGCTTCATTCCTATCCGCAAGAAGGGCAAGCTGCCTTATGACAAAGTGCAGATCGCCTATAGCCTTGAATATGGCGTGGACGAGATGGAGATGCACCGTGATGCGGTTAAGCCGGGCCAGAAGGTCATTTTAGTTGACGATCTTATTGCCACAGGCGGTACTGCTGAAGCTGCTACGAAGCTCTTGCAACAGATGGGCGCCGATGTTGTGGCTGCTTGTTTCGTGATTGATTTACCGGATCTTGGCGGGCGCAAGAAAATCGAAGCGCTTGGCGTTCCGGTGCGTACATTGATTGAGTATGAAGGCCATTAAGGTCTTCATCTGATCTATCCCATCATCATTTGAAAATATGCAGGTACTGCAACATAGGTAAACAGTGCCAGCACTGCTAAAAGCCGCACCCACAGCTGTTTGAAGCGGCGGTAAATAATGATGGAGAGAACCACGCCTAGTGCTACTTCTATCAGAGAAAATATGCCGCCATAATGATTTTTATCCCAATAGCTGACCGGTGAGTGGAAACGCCAGCCGGTCAAGGGCCAGAAATGTGGATGGGCGTCTTTTGCGTGGACAGGCAGATCACCAGCCAGATGCGTCATTGCAGCCAATGCAAGCAGCCCTAATGTGCTGCCCAGCGCAAGTTTTCCGTAATCTTCTTCTGTTGTGCTTCGCTTTGCCCACATAATGGCAATCAACAAGATCACATAGTAAAGTGGGAATGAGTTTCCAATGGCTGTGAAAGTTAGCATTGGCTCGGAGAAGTAAAGATCGCGCCAAAGTAGGTTTTCTGGAATTTGTGCGAATTTCGACCAGATGAACAATATGTAGATGGCTGCATCAGGCAAGAAGCTGCCGATCAATATGGCAAGGTTTTGACGGGCAGGGCGCTCAGGGCGTGCAAACAGGCATGCGGCCACTAAAGTGTGGGTCTGTGTCATCATGGCAGTTTAATTCCTCCCCAAACGGGTATTGCATCTGTGCAGCGGTGAAAAAATCTGCCAATAAATATTCATGATGTTTTCGGTATCACAAATGGATTGGATTGCGTTTGGCTTTTTTGCCGCCGCTTGGTTTTTATTTGAAATTGTGAATGATCATTCATTCCTGCGCAATCACTCCTTGTCGATGCTGATGGCGCGGCGGCGGCGTGAATGGATGCTGGAAATGGCGTCCCGTGATTTGCGGATGATTGATACGCAGATCATGCAGAGCTTGCAAAATGGCGCGGCTTATTTTGGATCGGCCAGTATCTTGGCAATTGGTGGTTGTTTTGCGCTTCTGGGCGCAACGGATCAGGTTTTGGAAATATACCGCGACCTACCAGTGGAAACCGAAATCCCAAGAGAATTGTTCGAGCTAAAAGTCTTTGGGCTGACGTTTATTTTTGTTTATTCATTCTTCAAATTCGGATGGTCGCACAGGCTTTTTAACTATTGTTCGATTTTAATCGGCAGCGTTCCGATGGTCGATAGAGCGCCGCTTGAGGTAAGAAAAAAAGCAGCCCTCGAAGCTGCTGAAATGAACATTATCGCCAGCCGCCATTTTACAGCAGGGTTGCGCGGTATCTTTTTCGCACTGGCTTATCTTGGCTGGTTCATCAATCCGTGGATGCTGTTTGGATCCACCTTATTTGTGATTGGCGTTTTAACGCGCCGCAACTATTTTTCAGCTGCGCGGCGCGTTCTTAAAGATAGCGAATAGGGATTACTCCCGACTATTAAACGTTGAACTTAAACAGCATCACATCGCCGTCATGCACGACATATTCTTTGCCTTCATCGCGTGCTTTACCAGCTTCTTTGGCCGCAGTCTCACCGCCAAGTGATACATAATCATCATATGCGATGGTTTGTGCGCGGATAAAGCCTTTTTCAAAGTCGGTGTGAATTTCGCCCGCTGCTTGCGGTGCTTTAGAACCTTCTTTTACAGTCCACGCACGTGCTTCTTTTGGGCCGACAGTGAAGAATGTAATCAAGCTAAGCAGTTTGTAGCCTTCACGGATAAGACGGTCGAGGCCTGGCTCTTCAAGTCCCATCGCATCCATATATTCTTTTGCTTCTTCATCAGCGAGCTGGGCAATTTCAGCTTCAATGGCTGCAGAAATTAAAACGCTGCGCGCGCCTTGTTCAGCTGCCATTTTATCGACTGCAGCGCTGTGCTCATTGCCATTGGCTGTGTGTTCTTCGGCAACATTGCAAACATACAGAACAGGTTTTGACGTTAGCAGGTTTAGCGTGTTGAGAATTTTCAAATCTTCTGCAGAAATACCATCGAGCAATAGGCGTACAGGTTTTGAATCCTGCAAAAGCTTGAGTGCATCTTCCATCATTGGAAGCAGCAATTTGGCTTCTTTGTCATTGCCCGTTGCGCGTTTGCGCATTTGAGTGATGCGGCGCTCAAGGCTTTCAAGGTCTGAAAGCATAAGCTCTGTTTCTACGGTTTCTGCATCAGAAACCGGATCGATCTTACCTTCGACATGGGTGATGTCATCATCTTCAAAACAGCGCAGCACATGAACGATCGCATCGACTTCGCGAATGTTGGCGAGGAACTGGTTGCCCAAGCCTTCACCCTTTGACGCGCCGCGCACCAAACCTGCAATATCAACAAAGTTGATGCGTGTTGGCACGATCTCTTTTGATGATGCGATTTTTGCAATATCGAACAAGCGTGCGTCTGGTACAGCGACTTCACCGGTGTTCGGTTCAATCGTACAGAAGGGGTAGTTTGCCGCTTGCGCTGCTGCTGTTTTTGTCAGTGCGTTGAAGAGTGTGGATTTACCAACATTTGGCAATCCAACGATGCCGCATTTAAAGCCCATGATCGGACATCCTTTAATAAGATTAGTTGTGCAGGCTTTGCATGATACACCCCCGCCGCGTCAAGGATTTATGCACTTAAAGGGTGCGGCTTAATGCGGATAAACATTTTCTAATCTGCCCAAATGGGAACTCAATTGGCTGCCACACGTTTTAATCGCGAAGGGACTCGCGTGACCGATCACGCTCACTGCCTATGAAATCAGATATTTGAGATTTCAGGCTTAATAGAAAGTGTGGATTATGATTTTACGAAAAACATTGATGGCCACTACGGCCCTTATGATTGCATTTCAGCCTGCTATGGCGTCGATGAGCGTACCTTCCGGCTCTGAGATGAGTTTTAAAGTTGCTCAAGGGGCCGAAGCTGCTCAAGTTTTAAATGATGCATTGGCAGCGCTCAGTGAAGCAAGTGCGGCACTTGCAGCGGCCAACGCATCAGGCGAGGGCGTTGAGGCTGCCGAGCAGGCTGTTGACGCTGCTCAGGCGCGTGTAAACCAAGCACAAGCAGATTTTGAAGCCGCTAAAGCTGCACAGGCACCAGAGCCAGAGGCTCCTGCAGAACCTGCTGCTGAGCCAGAAGCTGCGCCGGAACCAGCGCCTGAACCAAAGGTAGAAGCGCCTGTTCAAGAGACAGCTCCCGTAGAAGAGCCTGCGCCAGAAGTAGAAATTCAAACACCGGAACCAAAAGCCGAAGCACCCGTTGCTCAGGAACCAGAAGCAGAACCAAAGGTTGAAGAACCTGCGAAAGAGGCGGCTCCAGAGCCTGCGCCAGAAGCACCCGTTGCTCAGGAACCGGAAGCTGAACCTGCAGCAGAAGCGCCCGCCAAAGAGGCGGCTCCAGAGCCTGCAAAAGAAGCTGCGCCAAAAGAAGACGCGATGAAAGAACCTGCGCCAAAAGCAGAGGCGACAGAAGAAAAGCCTGCCGCTGAAAATACAGAAAAGCCTGCTGCAGATAATCAAGCTACAGAGCAGCCAACACAAGTTGAGCCAGCTGCTAAAGCTTCAGCTGAGGAAAAACCTGCGGATAAGAAACCTGCCGATGTTGAAGTCGTGGATGAAGCAGAAATTAGTATAGAGGTCAAAGAGCCTGAAGTTGTCGTAAAGCCAGTTGAAGTCATTATCGAAGAGACAAAAGGCGCGCCGGTAACTGTTCTGCCTGAAAAAGTATCAGAGCAGGAAAGAGCAGCGCTTGATAAAGCTGAAAAAGAGCGCCGCGATGATGCCCGTAAGCGCCGTAACGAGTTGCTCGGTGCTGCTGCGGTAGGCGTTGCGGTTGGCGTTCTTGTGCCAATGCTTGGCGGTAAGCTGGTGGAAGACCAAGGAGACCGTGTGATCATTGAGCGTAACGGCGAATATTTCGTGCGCAAGGATGAAAACGCATTGCTGCGCCGTGATGATGTTGATGTTTATTACGAAGATCTCGACAATGGTTTGAGCCGTGAAACAATGACACGTCCTAATGGCGTTCAAATCATTACAACACGCGCACCAAACGGTGATATTTTACGCCGTGAGCGCGTTCGCCGCGATGGCAGTGTTGTTGTTCTGATTGATAGCCTTGATCGTGGCCGTGTCGACTATGTTGACTATGACCGCGAACTTCCGCCGATTAATCTGACGATTGACCGCGGCCTTTATGTCGTCGATGCACGGAATGCAAATCAGGCGCGTTTACGCGAGACATTCTTTGCGCCGCCTGTAGAGAAAGTGCGTCAGGCCTATACATTGCGTGAAGTGCGTTCATCGGAGCGTTTGCGTGATACCATGCGTAGTGTTGATCTGGATAATATCCAGTTTGATACGGGCAGTGCCACAGTGCGCCAGAGCCAAGTGATCTTGCTTGAAAAAGCGGCCCTTGCGATTGCAGATGTCATCAATAAAAATCCATCGGCTGTATTCTTGATTGAGGGGCATACAGATGCCGTTGGCGGCGAAGTCTATAACCTTGCATTGTCTGACCGCAGAGCAGAAACGGTCGCGCGTATTTTGACTATGAATTATGGCTTGCCACCGGAAAACTTTGTTGTTGAAGGCTATGGCGAAGCGCATCTGAAGATCAACACGCAACGGGATGAGCCACGCAACCGCCGCGTTGCAATTCGCAACATCACGCCGTTGCTCGGTGCTTCTAAATAAGCGCAGAAAAACCACTTACAAACTTAGCCGGGCGCATCATGCGTCCGGTTTTTGTTTGAGCTTTGATATGCCTCAGATTATTTGCCGAGAAGTTTTTTGAGCATGTCGGCCATTGGGCCGGTTGTTGGTGCATCGGGCTTTTGTGCACTGCTGCGCGCTTGGCGAATGTGGCTCTGCGGCTTTGGTGCCGGCTTTTCAGTCTTTTTTTTGGGCTGGTTTGGCGCAACATCACCAACAGCCAGAGCGATCTTGTTCATGAAACCAGAATTGTCGCCTTTGACCAATAGCTCAACATTATCCGCAATAGCTGCAAGCAGGGGCTCTAGCCATATCTGGTCAGCTTTCGAAAAGTCGCCAAGTACATGGCCAGTCACGCGGTCCTTATGGCCAGGATGATCGATGCCAAGGCGCACACGCTGATAGTTTTGGCCGCAATGCTGATCCATAGATCGAATGCCATTGTGCCCACCAGCACCGCCGCCGCGTTTGATGCGCACTTTGGCAGCGGCTAAATCGAGCTCATCGTAGAAAACCGTAATGTCTTGTTCTGTCAGCTTGTAGAAGCGCATGGCTTCGCCGATGGCCTGACCAGACTTATTCATAAAGGTTTGCGGTTTGATGAGGAGAATTTTTTCCGAGCCGATACGGCCTTCGGAGATTTCGGCTGAGAACTTTTTCTGCCAAGGCGAAAAAGAAGAATGGCGGCGGACAATTTCGTCCACCGCCATAAAGCCGATATTGTGGCGTTGGCCTGCGTGTTGACTGCCGGGATTTCCCAAACCTGCAATAATTTGCATCAGTCACACTCCTGTAATTCAGGTGGCCAGTCGCCTATAAGGGGAGAGGATTACGCCTCGCCACCTTCTTCAGATTGAGCCGTTGCAGGAACTTCACTTGCTTCAGGTGCATCTGTTTCTTCTTCAGCTGCGCCGCCACCAGGAGCCTGAATTGTTACGATCGTGAAATCACGGTCCGTAATTGTTGGCGTTGCCCCTTCAGGCAGAACAACATCAGAGATGTTGAGTGTGTCGCCAATAACAGCTTTGCTGATGTCGATTGTGAAGAATTCCGGAATTGATGAAGCCGGGCAGTTCACTTCCACTTCGTGACGAACAATGTTCAGAACGCCGCCAGCTGTTAGGCCTGGGCAATCGTCTTCGCCTTCGATGTGTACTGGAATGTTCACAGTCACGATTGTTTTGCTTGAGATGCGTAGAAAATCAACATGCATCATGAAGTCTTTTACAGGATCAAGCTGATAGTCTTTCGGCAACACTTTGTGTTTTTTGCCGTCAACTTCAATATCAAGAAGCTTTGTCAAAAAGCCGCCCTGATGAAGCATCAATGTCACTTCCTTCGTAGGAAGAACAATAGAAATTGGGTCTTTGTTATCACCGTAAATTACGGCTGGAATTTTACCTTGACGGCGAATAGCCCGGGAGGACCCCTTACCAACCCGGTCGCGCGCCTCGGCTTTGAGTACGACTGCGTCGCTCATAGCGTTTCCTTTCGAGGACAATATGGAGTGGTTAAAACCTTCGCCTTAACCGATATCACAAGGATATCCACCGCGCTGCCTCCAAGGGTGTCTGCGCGGATGCGCGCTCATAACCGACAAAGCTTGCGTTTGCAAGACTTTGCTGGCGTTTCAACACTTTAAACGGTCTAATATGTGCTGCTTTTAGTCGAACAGGCTTGAAACTGATTGTTCATGCGCTGTGCGGGCAATGGCTTCACCGATCAAATCTGTGATGGATATCACTCTGATTTTATCTGCGGCAGCAACTTCAGGGGATGGCTGAATGGAATCAGTGATAACCAATTCCTTGAGCTTTGAATTTGTAATGCGCTCAACAGCAGCACCGGAAAGAACACCGTGCGTGATATAAGCAGTCACGCTTTTAGCACCATCTTTTAGCAAAGCTTCAGCCGCGTTACACAAAGTGCCGCCTGAATCGATAATATCGTCGATGAGAAAGCAATCTTTGCCAGATACGTCACCGATGACGTTCATGACCTCAGATTCGCCTGGGCGATCACGGCGTTTATCAACAATTGCCAGAAGCGTATCATCGAGGCGTTTTGCCAGTGAGCGTGCGCGTACAACGCCGCCCACATCGGGTGAAACGATCATAACATCGTTTAGGTTTTTATATTTGGCTTTGATGTCGCGGGCCATAACGGGCACGGCATAAAGGTTGTCCGTCGGGATATCAAAGAAGCCTTGAATCTGACCGGCATGTAGATCGAGCGTTAAAACACGGTCGGCACCGGCCTCAGTAATAAGGTTGGCAACCAGTTTCGCTGAAATTGGTGTGCGGCCTTGGGCGCGGCGGTCTTGGCGCGCATAGCCAAAATAAGGAAGCACGGCTGTTATGCGGCGGGCTGATGAACGGCGGAACGCATCAATCAAGATCAGCAATTCCATAAGATGGTCATTTGCTGGACGTGATGTGGACTGAATGATGAAGATGTCCTCGCCTCGGACGTTTTCCTGAATCTCCACAAAAATTTCGTCATCTGCGAAACGGCGTACATTTGCACGCCCGACGCTTACGCCCAAATATTTTGCTACAGATTCGGCAAGCTGCCGGTTGGAATTTCCAGCAAATAATTTCATGCCTGATCGCCTCGCTAAGCGCTATTGTGTGTAGTTTTAGGCCTTTTAGCGGTCGCACCAAAAGATGCAACCCAAAGCCGGCAAATCACTTCTGAATCAGCAAAATAATTGTGATTCATTTCAATTCGTGTCTTTGGCGCATCAAGATGTTGAGCGCCAGCTCGTATATTGCTTCAAAACACTGTCTGCAATTTGTTGCATAGTGGCTTCTGGAACAACAGACCAAGGCTCTGTGCCAGTGCCCGCGACCTTTTCTTGGCCTTGAATACGGTGCACGCGCTGGCCTTGCGGTGTGAATACATCCCAAACATGGATGATGGTCGTCTGGCCGCTTTCAGAAAAGGCAGAAAAGTAACCGCGAATCTCATGATCAACCGTGTTGGAGTTCGACCCCTGTAGTTTAATCGAATTGAGCGGTGCTGCGCTTGAAAGACGTTTTGAGAATGTCGTTATCTTGGAAACAGGTGCGCCTACAATCGGCGCAAAATACACATTCCCTAAAGTCGTATTTGGTTGGTTGCTTGCCAGTTCCACGCCCGTATTTGCGGTCGGTACGACAACACTTGGTGTCGATACTTGCGTGGCTGTTTCCACACCAAGGCTGGAATCTGTTGAAGTACAAGCGGCCAGCGATAGTGCAACTAATAAAGCTGTAAAGGCGCGTAACCCAATCATTGTCTGTGCGTGTGTCATCTTGACCCCATACCGATATGCCCATAGCCGCGCAGGTTCTGGTGCCTTAGGTTTACCTTATGGGGCGTTCAAATCAAGGCCGAGTTATTTTTCTCATTGGTGAAGTGAACATTTATTTCCTTAAATAAGTGCAATTGCAGACATCTGGCGTCCGTAATCAGGCTCATTTCTGTGTGTCGTTCGTCTGTAAGAGAAAAAGCGTTCCTCATCGTCGTAAGTGCATTCGCCGGTTTTGCTTGCATTCACGCCAGCCGCTTTTAGCCTGTCGAGGATGAATGTTTGCATGTCGAACATATAATGTTCTGGCTTTGCTGAAGCGGAAAAATAGATGTTGAAAGCTTCATCCTGATCGGCAAAACGCGTTTTGAACTCTGGGCCAACTTCATAGTTGTTTTGGCCGATGCATGGGCCAAGTACGGCGCAGATATTGCCGCGCTTTGCACCGAGCGCAATCATTGCTTCAATTGTGTTTTCCGCAACGCCTGTCAGTGCGCCTTTCCAGCCAGCGTGACACGCACCGATGACTTGCGCGCTCTCATCGGCAAATAGGATCGGGCCGCAATCGGCGGTCAATACGCCCAATGCGATGCCGCGTTGATTGGTTGCCATGCCATCTGCCTCAGGTCGCTCAGCACCCATTGGCGCATTGACGCTTATCACATCGGCTGAATGGACTTGGTAGCATCCGGCCAAGTGGGTGGCTGCTACGCCCAAATCTGCGGCAATGCGCTCACGGTTTTGCATTACAAGCTCAGGATCATCTTTTGAGCCAAGTCCAGTGTTCAAGCTATCATAGATGCCCGAGGAAAGCCCTCCTTGACGGGTGTAGAAGCCGTGGCGGATGCCGCTTGTGCTTAGTGCTTCCAATGGCTTTGATTTTACGGATGGGAGTGTCATCAAAATATCCTTCTAAGCGGCTTAATTATTGAATGTCATTCGTGGCGTTGGGCTGGCCAAAAGGGGCAGGTGGCACAAGGCCCGTTGAGGTAATGCACATTGCTTTAAACAGATCGCCCATCTGGTTGGCACCATTGCCTGCCAAGCGGTTAACCGCATCATTTATCGCTTGCTGGGTTGCTTGGTCTTTTCCCATGCCGAGTAATCCTGCCCGTTCAATCAAGCCAAGGCCTAGCAGAAACTCGGCCTGCGTTATGATGGGGAAAATAGAGCTGCCGCCCGTTTTGGCAGCAATGTTGAGCGTTTCAAAGTCAACATGGCTGGTCAGGTCAGCATCGCCTGGATTGGCAAAAACATTTTCCTGTTTGTGCGCACGCACTGCCTGCAATGTGTCACCCAGACCAGATTTTACATGTCCATAATCGATGAAGAGCGCTGCGCCCTTATGCTCTGCTATATGGCTGGCAATCTCTTGCGCTAAGGCTTCGCGGGCAGGGGCATATTCAAAAATGCTGCTTTCTTCTGCGCCATTTGCACTGAGCGGCAAAGTATCGGCGTCAATGGTTCCGGTGCCGATGGTGAATATGAGTTCGCCGTTCTGTTCCGACACAACGCGTTCGGCCCACTTGTTTGTCGTTTTTACATATTGGCGTGTTGGCAGCGCATCAAATAATTCATTGGCAATGAGCAGCGTTGGCAATGCTGGTAAATCATCGATTTTGGAAACCCATTTGATTTGGCCCTCGTGCTCTGAAAGCGCTGTCTTTTGCACGTCGATCAACCGCGGGCTTTTTTCGATGAGGTGGATTTTTGCTGCTGCAACAAAATCAGGGTCAGCTTTGTGCGCTGTGCGCAAGATATCGCGCATCCAAGTTGCGCGGCCAGGGCCGATTTCACACAGGCAAAAATCGGCAGGTTTGCCCATCGCGCTCCATGTTTCAACGAGCCACAATGCAGTTAGCTCGCCAAACATCTGGCTTATATCTGGTGCGGTGATGAAATCGCCATCCGCGCCAAATGGTTGCCTGCGCGTGTAATAACCGTGCTCAGGGTGAAACAAACATTCGGCCATATAGTCCGCCACGCTGAGCGGACCTGATGTGCGAATACGCTTGAGAAGCTTTTGTTTAAGCATGGTCAGTTTCAGGGGCTAGATATTCGACTTTTCGCGCCGATAAGATCAATGCGAGACCGATCAGAACCATTGGCATTGACAGCAGCATGCCCATTGTGAACCAATCGCCGAACAGATAGCCCAAATGCGCATCGGGTTCTCTGAAGAACTCGACGATTGTGCGTGCAATGCCGTAGCCACCAACAAAGATGCCGGTTGCGAGGCGCGGGCGGTGCAGCGCTTTGAAGCCATAGACAGCAATAAACAGCACGGCGAGGAGAAGCGCGCCTTCGAGCGCTGCTTCATAAAGCTGGCTCGGGTGGCGAGGCTGCGGGCCGCCGGTTGGAAATGCCATTGCCCAAGGCGCATCCGATACACGGCCCCACAATTCGCCATTGATGAAGTTGGCTACGCGGCCAAGGCCAAGGCCAATTGGCACAACGGTGGCGATAACATCAAACAGGCTCCAGACCGGAGTTTTGCGTGCACGGGCAAACAATATCATGGCGATTGTGACACCAAGGAAGCCGCCGTGGAACGACATGCCGCCCTGCCAGATCTGAAAGATCGACACTGGGTCCGCCATAAAGCCAGCAAAGTCATAGAAGAACACATAGCCGAAGCGGCCGCCGAGCACGGTGCCGATGGTTGCCCAAAGCATGAAATCGTCCATATCGACGTCGGTGATCGGGGATTGCCTGCCCCATAGTCGGTTATTGCGCACGATCGACTTGGCATAGAGCCAGCCTAAAACGATGCCGACGATATAGCTTAAGGAGTACCAACGAATTGCAATCGGTCCGATCTGAAAAAGAATAGGATCAAGATTGGGAAAGGTCAGTGCGAGCTGTGGCAGCACGATAGGGAACATCAGGGCACTCATTTTTTAAGTTCAAAGAAGGTGGCTCAGTAAAACATCTATGACGCGTCATTATGGCGGTATGCTTTGTCTTGCAAACTTTTTGCCGCGACCATAGATAGTTTAGAACAAAAGGAAACAAAGCTATGACATCTGGTCCGAATAAAATTTTTGACGATTTCGCTCGATTGATGACGGATGCTGCTGGTGCCGCACAAGGCATGAAGCGTGAAGCGGAAACTGTGTTTCAAGCACAAGCTGATCGCTTTCTTGCTTCGATGGATCTTGTTCAGCGCGAAGAGTTCGATGCGGTCAAAGAAATGGCTGTGAAGGCGCGTGATGTGAACGATGCGCTGGAAGCAAAAATCACTGATTTGGAAGAGCGGATCGCAAAGCTTGAGTCCAAAAAGTGAACGCTTAAACCTGCCGCTGAGTCAGAGGGCGGCAGTTCACACTTTTCTTTGATTTTTTTTGCCCTGTGGATTCTTTTTAAAAAACGCAGCGCGTTGAATCCCTTAGGTGCCATTTAGGCCCCAGCAAAGCAGTTCCATCCACAGCTCATTTGCCTGTGACGACTCCGATGGGGTTTTAACTGCGAGTCCTATCAATATGCTGAATCTATTGATTGATTCGCGATGAGCCTCACGGCGGTGATTTAAAAACCGCTTATGCTTCATCGGTCGATAGAACCTTGATGGATGCAGGACCAAATGAGCCTTTTGGATTTCGAAGTTGAACGTATAGCCCACCCCGTGGATGTGATTGAACACATCGCTTATGCACGGGAGTGGAACTTCGAGCGCACCGGTGATGATGAGATTGCTATTGCCGTTGCGGGACATTGGACCAACTATCATGTTTCCTATGCGTGGATGCCTGATTATGAATCGCTGCACTTTGCTTGCGCGTTCGATATCACGGTCAGCAAGGCCCGTATGACGGAGCTGCTTAAATTACTTTCCTTGATCAATGAGCAATTGTTGATGGGGCACTTTGACTTTTGGGAAAAAGAGGGCGCGATCATGTTCCGCCATTCTCTTTTGCTGGCTGGCGGTGCTGAACCTACGCAGGGCCAAATCGAAGTTATGCTGACAAGTGCGCTTGAAAGCTGCGAGAGCTACTTCCAAGCCTTCCAGACGGTTGTTTGGTCTGGTGCCTCTGCGCGTGATGCACTTAATCATGCTATGTTTGAAACACAGGGCGAAGCGTAAGGTTGATGACGATGAGCGACCCAATTTCATTTGATGACTATATGAAGGTGGATATCCGCACTGGGACGATCATCGAAGCTGAACCGTTTCCAGAAGCGCGTAAGCCAGCGATCAAAATGCGTATTGATTTTGGCGATGAAATTGGTGTGAAGAAATCATCTGCGCAAATTACGGTTCATTACAAACCAGAAGAGCTTATTGGCCGCCAAGTTATGGCGGTTGTCAATTTTCCGCCGCGCCAGATCGGCCCGCTCATGTCAGAAGTGCTCACTTTGGGTTTTGAAGACGAGCAGGGCGCAATTGTGTTGGCGGCTACAGACAAACAAGTGCCCAACGGCAAACGTCTTATTTAAACGCAATCAGACAGGAATATCGACAATCACTTGAAGCCCGCCAAGCGTGCTGTCATCCAAAGTGATGTTACCGCCATGCTTGCGCGCAATATCGCGTGCAATGGCAAGACCAAGTCCCGTGCCGGATTCATCTAGGTTGCGTGCCTCATCAAGACGATAGAACGGTTTAAACACTTCTTCGCGCTTGTCTTCAGGAATGCCGGGGCCATTATCGTCAATAAAAAGCGTCAGGCGGCCCTTTGCATTGCGGGCAACAATTTCTGTGCGGCTCGCATAGCGAAAAGAATTGGAGATGAGGTTTTCCAGAAGCCTTTGAAAGGCAACGGGACGCACCACAATATCCTTGCGGCCTACAATATTCGTTTTCATCCGGTGTTTACGAATTTTTGCCTCATCTTCGAATGCTGCAATCAGGGCTGCTAAATCGACTTCGCCTGTTTCTTCTTCAACTTCGCTTTTGGCAAAATCCATATAGCCTTCCAGCATTGACTGCATGTCGGCGATATCCTTCTCCAGCGCATCAATCTCTTTTGATGGTTCCTGCAATGCCAATTGCAGTTTGAAGCGGGTGAGGATGGTGCGTAAATCATGGCTCACACCGGCAAGCATCTCGGTGCGTTGTTCGATCTGCTTTTCAATGCGTTCACGCATTTTGATAAAGGCCAGACCGGCCCTGCGAACCTCAATGGCGCCGCGCGGTCGAAAATCTGCTGGTAGCGGGCGACCCTTACCAAAATCGTCGGCTGCATCGGCAAGCCGTTGAATAGGCCGTATCTGATTGCGCAAGAACAAGATCGCGATGAACAGCAGTACCAGCGATGTCGCCACCATCCACAATAGGAAAATATGGGTGTTGGAAGCATAAGCTTGGCTTCGCTTGGCAAATACGCGCAGCACTTTGTCTTCGAGCTGAATACGAATTTCAACAAGATTTGAATTGCCCACCGTATCAATCCAGAAAGGCTTGCCGATCTGGTTGGTGATTTCTTGGCTTAAAATACTATCAAGAATGGAGAAGAACGGTTTTGGTGCCGGACCGGGCAAAGGATCAGGCGGTAGGATGGCGATGTTAAGAGCGAGCTTCTCACGGGCCAGCGTTATGACATTGAGATAGTTTTCATCGTCCGGATAGGTATCTACAATTTCTATGATCGCCGCGATGTCACGGGTAACAGCGGTGGAAAGGCGCTGCGTCACTGTTTGCCAGTGTCTTTCCATAAACACGAAAGCTACCACGGACTGCAGCAGCACCATGGGCGCAATGATGATAATCAACGAGCGGGCATATAGTCCGCGTGGCAGTGATAGAGTGAGCCTTGAGGACCATTGGCGCAGACGTATCAAGCTATAGCGCGCTATGCGCTTGATACGCACCGAAAACGGGCGCTGGTGGTGCGGCGCAGCAGGAGGTGTCGTGGTATCAGTCATTGCGCCGCAGTGTTCCAGTTTTGATCAGAGGTTCTCAGTCTTTACTCAATGCAAAGACGGTAGCCTATTCCGCGCACAGTTTGAAGATAGCGCGGGTTGGCCGGATCATCTTCAACTTTTCGGCGCAGGCGGTTGATCTGTACATCAATTGTACGTTCGCCGATTTCAGTGGCATCTTCAACAAGTTCATGGCGCGGTATCGTGTCACCGGGCGTATTTGCAAACCGAACCATAATATTGCGCTCGCGGTCTGTCAGTTTAACCGGTTCGCCATTTTTCTTCAGCTCTCGCTTGCTGATAAAGAAAGAATAGGGGCCAAAAACCACCTGTTCAATCGCAGGCAATTCAGTTGCAGCGGTGCGCCGGACAATGTTGGATACGCGCAGCAAAAGCTCGCGTGGATCAAATGGTTTTGGCAGGTAATCATCAGCGCCAGCGGCAAGGCCTTCAATGCGCTGTTCTGTTTCAGAGCGAGCGGTGAGCATCAAAATGGGCACATCGCGAAGTTCTTCGCGCATGGCACGTGCAAATGTCACGCCGTCTTCGCCTGGCATCATAACGTCTAAAATCAGCAGGTCGAATTCTAGGCCAATCATTTTGCGGCGCGCATCGGCAGCACTTTCTGCCGCTGTCACTCGATAATTATTGCGTGACAAAAACTCCGTTAGCAGCTCGCGAATACGCGTATCATCATCAACGATAAGAATATGGTGGGCTTCATCGTCAAGTGGACTGGTCGTTATTGGTTCTGCCATCAGATAACCTTTCGCTTGGAATAGCCCTATTCCAGTGTTTCTATTTGATGCTTTGCATTGGGTCCAATCATTGAAGATAGGAACCTGATCGCATCGTCCTCCCCGTGGCCCGAACTTGCCAATGCTTCGCATATGCGGCGAGACTGTGGCCTTCTGAGATCCTCAATCAATAATGCGCCCATATCGGTTAAGTATAGTTCGCGCTGCCTGCGGTCGCTTGGCCCTTCGCGTTGTTCGATATAACCGCCGTCGACTAATTGTTTGAGAACTCGCGCTAAGCTTTGCTTTGTAATGCCTAAAAGATCAAGCAGTTCAGCAACGGTTAGCCCTTGCTTGCGGTCTACGAAATGTAGCACACGGTGATGTGCACGTCCAAAACCCAGTGCACTTAAAATCTCATCGGGGTCTGCGATAAAATCGCGATAAGCAAAGAACAAGAGTTCAATTATCGTGTTGATTTTTGAAGGATCTCTGGCATCTTTATCGAAAATCGTCGGCATAATGACTGTACACTGTTTTTAGAATTTAAATTATGTCAGCCATATTGACATAATTTCGGCGCGGTGTAACCGTCATTTCCAATGACTCACAAATAATGACGGGAAAAGACAAATGGCAAGTGTTCCATTCGATAAGTTAGACGGCCACATCTGGATGAACGGTGAATATGTCAAATGGGCAGATGCTAAAGTTCATGTCCTCACACACGGTTTGCATTATGCGAGCTCTGTTTTTGAAGGTGAACGCGCTTATGGCGGCAATATTTTCAAAATGACCGAGCATAATGAGCGCTTGCATAATTCAGCTGAAATTCTCGGATTTAAAATCCCTTATTCCGTTCAGGAAATTGATGATGCATGTGTTGGCTTGCTGAATAAGCAAGGCTTGAAAGATGCGTATGTGCGTCCGGTCGCGTGGCGTGGTTCTGAGATGATGGGCATTTCGGCTCAGTCGAATAAAATCAATCTTGCAATCGCGATTTGGGAATGGCCAAGCTATTTCTCGCCTGCAGAAAAACTCAAAGGTGTTCGCCTTGATGTTGCAGAATATCGTCGTCCAGATCCAGCAACCGCGCCTTGTAAGTCTAAGGCTGCGGGCGTTTATATGATCTGCACAATCTCTAAACATGCAGCCGAAGCCAAAGGCTATGCCGATGCGATGATGCTTGATTGGCGCGGACATGTTGCAGAGGCCACTGGCGCGAATATTTTCTTCATCAAAGATGGCGAAATCCATACGCCAACGCCAGACTGCTTCCTTGATGGTATTACACGTCGTACGGTTATCGGATTGGCGAAAGATCGCGGCATTAATGTTATCGAGCGCACGATCATGCCTGATGAGCTTTCAAGCTTTGAGCAGTGTTTCTTGACTGGTACTGCGGCGGAAATTACGCCAGTTTCTGAGATTGGCGCTGATCGCTTTGTTCCTGGCTCAATGACTGAAACATTGATGAACGACTTTACTGCTTTGGTAAATCCAGCTGCTGTAAAGGCTGCTGAATAAAGTCAAAATACTTGCCCACAGTTGAAAGAGAGCCAAACTCTACTGTGGGCAGCTTGTCCTAAATTGCGTTTTCCGTTGACAATTCGTTAACGGCGCGCTTGTGATGTTTTATGTGGCGGTTTTACTCAGCCACGGCAAAAATTATTGATGGGACAAGACTATGGAAGCTTTAATTCCAATTATTATCCAAGCTATATCTGGCATGGTCGGCGGCGGCGTTGCTGGTGGCTTGCTTAAAAACGTTGCTATGAGCGTGTTGCCTAAGCTGCTTGCTGGCGGCCTTGGCGGTATTGCTGGTGGTTCTGCTTTGGGCGCAATTCTTGGTAGCGCAACGGGTGCTGCTGGCGGCGACGCAATGGGCGGTATGATGGGCGGCATGGATATTGGTGCTTTGCTCGGTAATGTTGGCGGCGGCGCTGTTGGCGGCGGTGTGCTAACTGCACTTGTTGGCCAGTTCCTCGGCAAAAAATAATCTGCTTGCAGAAATGAATACAAAGGCAGCTTTCGGGCTGCCTTTTTTATTGCCCGCAGTTTACGCGGTGCTGGAAGCTGTTGCATAAGAATAGAAAATTAGGAGCAAAATATGAGCGGCCAATTGCAGGGCATTATCGTGCCGGTGACTTCCTTCCAGCAAAATTGCACGATTTTGTTCGATAGCGAAACCAAGCGCGGCGTGGTGATTGATCCGGGCGGCGATGTCGAGAAAATTCAAAGTGCGATCAAAGAGCAAGGTCTTGAAATCGAAGCGATTTGGTTGACCCACGGCCATATCGATCATGCGGGCGGGGCGATGGATTTGAAAGACGCGCTCGGCGTCGACATTATCGGACCGCATAAGGATGACTTGCCGCTCTTAGAAGCGCTGGAACAACAAGCCCAAATGTTTGGCGTTGCCACGGTGCGCAATGCGGTGCCGGATCGCTGGCTGGAAGAAGGCGACACGCTTGCCTTCGGTGCCCATGAATTTGCCGTTTATCATTGCCCCGGACACGCGCCGGGCCATGTGATTTTCTACAATGAAGCGGCGGCCTTTGCCCATGTGGGCGATGTTTTGTTTGCCGGCTCTATTGGGCGAACCGATTTGCCGGGCGGCAATCACGAAGCGCTGATCAACTCGATTAAAACCAAAGTCCTGCCGCTTGGCGATGATGTTGGCTTTATTTGCGGCCACGGACCGGGCGGCAAAATCGGCGAAGAGCGGCGCAATAATCCTTTCCTAAAATAAGCGCAAAAAAAGACCCGAGACTCGCGTCCCGGGTCCACCCTAGCACCCACACGCACGCGTTGGATTAGTTTGTTCTTTTATTGGCTTATCTTGCGACGCAGAAATGGTCTTTGCCATCATAGCCGCGATAGGTGCCGGTTTTGGCATTGAACGAACGGTAGCGATCGTCGCAATATTCATACCAACCTGCTGTCCACGGCTCCAATGAAGCATAGCCGCCTTCATATTGAACAACACGCGGCTGAGACCGACGCGGTGCTGGCGGATAGACATTGCTGTTATAGGTCGGCGCACGATATTGCGGCTGCGGACGCACATAGGTCGGCTGCTGGTTGCTACGCACCACTTCGTTCAAAAGCACACCGCCAACGACACCCAGAATCACGCCTGCTGCAATATTTGCGTTATTGTCGCGGCGTTTGACGATCTTTTTATCAGGACGATGACGGTCATGACCTCGGAAATCATCGCGGCAATAGCGATCACGCGGATGGCAACGCTGGTAGTGCTGGTCAGGATAGCGGGCAAAACCGCGTTCTCCGGCTTGCGCGGATGTGGCCATTGGCACGAGGGTCGTTGAAGCAACCGCAAGTGCGGCGAGGGATGTTTTTACAGCTTTCATCATAATTCTCCATGAGAGGGCTTAGTGTGCCTCTTTGATGATTGCACATTACTAATTCTAGTCTGAACTGAAGCTGAACGAATTGTGGCGGGTATAAGGCATGCTTTTTGCCTCCTCCCGCTTGCGGGGGAGGCGCGAGAAGCAAGCGCAGCGATGCTGATCGGGTGGGGGCGAAACATGTTGTTTGGTCAACCCCCACCCTCTATCCCTCCCCCTTTGAAAGTGGGAGGGAGGGTACGCGCCTGCATGGCCAATGCGTGACACTCTCGCAAAATAAAATCGACCGCATGGTCGGAACGCTTTTTGTGTGCGGGTGGATAACCAGGCCGCAGCGGCCCGACGCATTTGGGACCAGCAGGCAGCGTTGCGCGGCGTGCTTGATGACGCGCCAAGCGCTGTGCCTGTTTGGGCAAATCATTCAGCGCATTTTGCAACGCTTTGAGGCGAAGCATCACCCGCGCTTCATGGTCGCCGCGTGCTGTGGGCGCCGCAATGGGTTTTGGCGCATTCCAGATGGTAAGGCGCGGGACGCCCTTATGGGGCAGAAGCGCTGCGCGCTTTTCAGCAAAGCGCTTGCGGCGATCAAACAGCTCAAAACTCGGCACGTGATCTGTCTTACGCGGCAATTTGGAAAAGTCTGGCGCAGGGCGGTTTTGCAGTTTGACGTTGATACCGCGCGCAGCAATCACGATCAGCCGCCGCACCGCAGATTCAGCAGGGCGCAACACGCGCAGCAGGGGCAGGCGCACGCCGCGCGGCAATGGGGCGGTTGCCAGCCCCGCCATGGTGAACAACACGGCGAGTATGCGCTGCAACGCTTCACGGTTTACATTGATCGCCCCTTGCCAGTCCATATCGCCCTCGTTTCTTCGCGCCGATTATGCGGGCAGGGCCTGTGGGGGTGGATAAGTTTATTTGTTTCCCTCTCCCGCCTGCGGGAGAGGGTGGGCGAGCGAAGCGAGGTCGGGTGAGGGCGTTTATTATCTCTCCCCTCGCGGGAGAGAAAGTAAAAACAAAGTCTTAGCTCTTGCTAAGTCTTATGTTTTTACAAGTGAGGGGGTAATGTATCCAATTACTAAGGTTGCAATCTACGCCTCACACCGCAGCCCCCTCTCTTGTGTTTTCCAATGACTTGCTCGCTGCGCTTCGCAAGCCAAGGAAAACCCTTTCTCTCCCACGAGGGGAGAGATAGAGGCGCCGACATCCACCACACGCACCGTCATGCTCGGGCTTGACCTAGAACAAGCGAAGCGCCGTGGAATGATCCATTCCGTGAACTTCGCTTAAGTGTTTATTCTAAGAGAACTGTATCTGTGGCCAGCATCACGGAATGGATTCTAGACTTAAAGCCTAGAATGACGGAGAGGGGCGCTGCTGCCGAATGACGGTCAACTGATCTCGGTCTTCTCACAAGAACGCGAGTGATGTGGAGTGGGTTGGATAGGTTTTGTTTTAGGTGACTAAGCTTTTTCAGAGTGGCAAAGCAAAGCTGAGAAAAATATGATGAGATTGGTTATGAGAATGCTTCGAACATGTCCTTTTCTAAATTCCGTATTTCCCAAGAAATAGCTTTATCGAATTGCTTTTTAAGATCATCTTCCGATAAAGCCTCCAAGTATTCGTCGCTGAAACGATCAGGCTTGAGGATGGCGAGTTCGGCCTTCATCTGCTCTGCTGTGAAATTGTCAAAATTTGGAAAGTAATTTGATTCCAATGTGTTGAACCTAATCTCTCGATAAGCCTTCTTAAAACTTTTTATTCTTTTGTCGTTTTTAATTCCAGTAGCTAGTTCTGTTTGACGAGCCACAAACGCATCTAGTTGATTGAGCTGCTGCCAGTTGTCCATTTGTAAAAAATAAAATAACCAACCCACTCGACGTCCATTATATATACAACCAGTTATCTTTAGATTTAGCGACCATATGGGACGTGTGAGATCGCCTTTTCGGTACTTTATTCTAGTGAACGCCGCGACTAATGTATTAAACATTTTTTTAAATGACGATTCTCTGACGCTTACTTTATTCTTTTTGAAATTATAGCCTAAGTAGTCAATGCCTTTGGCAATAGGAACAATTTCACTCTTCCCACTTGTCCCAATTTCATGGACGGTTAATTTTCGTGCTGTTTCTAGGTGTTTAGTAATTCTGGTGACAATTTGGTCAGCGTCGCTAGCTTTGCAGATTATCAAAATATCATCTACAAACCGATTGTAACTATATTCCTTCTCTGCGCCAAAGTCTGCATCTACCTGTTCCAGATACAAAGATGAAAGAACGTTGGCAATACTTAGGCCTTGTGGGATTCCTTTATTATTTAGAGCCCCATGTTTCCTAGAAACTCCTGTTGGAGTTTCTAGTGCTTTTAAAATGAGATTTATTGCTGCTTTCGCATGAGTTTTACCACGAAGCGTCTGGATTAAAATTTTATGGTCTATGGATGGATAGAATTCTTTTATGTCTAATCTTACAAAGACGTCATTCGCGTTTGCGAGAGAAGCAGTGGTATTAACATTTTTAATTAGCGATTGCGGGGGAAGTGCACTGTGTTTGGGATAAATTTGTGACAACACAATTGAGAGAAATTTTAGCACAAGTTTATCACGCACCGTTGGTACTGAAATTTGGCGCGGGTTTTTGCCTAAGCCTTTGGAAATCAGTTTCTCGCGATATGAGGTAAACTCGTAGGTGCCCAGCCTTATCTTTCTTATTATAGTCGTGAGTTCATTATCTAAATTAGCGTTAAATGCTTTTGTTGATTGTCCGTCGGCTCCTGCTTTTGCCGAGCTGTCAATATAATTTTCAAATGTTTGGATCAGAAATCCTTTAGAAAGATGGCTGTCAAATATTTGCTTTGGGGTTTGCTGATCAATCAATGATATAGTGCATTAATGTTGGGCTAAAAAGCGAAAATGCTAATACGAAAGTAATCAAAACCCAAGGTAGCGTATATGAAAAAAACCAGCTGAGTGCTGAAAGTAATGTCCATTTTACTTCATTACCGTTCGAATCTTGCAATTTTCCGTGGCCAAAAAGTGTTTCGTTTATTATTATCCTAGAATGATCGCATGAAGCGTGATTAGGATATGAAGCTAATATTTTATGATAAGATTTTTTCATCTCGTCATATTTCAGTTCTGAATCTCGCAGCTCATCAAGCTTTAGGTAGCATTCTCTATGTAACGTTGCTTGTTCACCAAATTTAAAACCGAAAATTAGCACCGAGAGTACGGTGATAAATACTGATAATGTAATCAAGTGTGCATTTATATTTGGATTGTTAGGACCTGAATAAATTGTAAAGCCAATTAAAAGAACTGAAAGCAGTGCAATCCCAACATGAGAAAGCATTTCGTACGTACGCAAGCGCTTTTCCGACTGCATTCTAGTTTTAGATGTCCACCAAATACGTGTTTGCAACCTTATTATTTCATTTTCCATTACTATCATTCACAAATTTGGACGTAAAATTTCAATAGCATTATTTCCTCCGAAGAAGATAAGTCAAACCTCAGGATTACCCGTTTTACTAATATGAGCCGATTTCGCAGCTAGCGGAGTACCGCTCCGTCCAAACGAATTTCTAGCACGATTTTTTTTGCATTTCAATTTTATGCTGTGCGTTTGTCAGAACTTTATTTAGCTACTTCCCCGGCCTTCCAGTCTTTCCCGGTCTGCGTTTAGCCTTGCGGGCATCGGCAGGGTCTTCATAAGAACCAGCGCCAATGCGGTGTCTTTTTATTATAGGCTCGCTATCGCTCCCGCGCGAAGGCGCGGACGGGCGGTCGCCCTTTTGCCCCTCATCCGTCACGCTGCGCGTGCCACCTTCTCCCCGTGAACGGGTAGAAGGGGAGTCCTGCGCCTTTTCGTCTGCCTTACCATGCGCTGCACCATCTGATGAGAACCCACCCTTAGCGTCTTCCGTCCACGTCTTGCGCGGCTGTGACCACCCCTCAGGCGTGGCGGGTTTTTCCGTGCGGCCAACGGTCATTTCGTCGAGGGTGTTTTTTCTGAAAACGCTGTTTTCAGTTTTATCAACTGGTACGGTTTCGGTCGCCGACGGCGCTGCGCTTGTCTCTCGACCCTTCGACGGCGCTACGCTTGTCTTGCCTTGAGCCTTTCTCTTCCGGCTGTCTTGCGTATTCTCAATACCCGTATTGCGGGCCAGAGGGTCATCCATGACCGCCAGTTCGGTTTCACGCAGGCGTTTGATTTCGTCGCGCAGACGCGCGGCTTTTTCAAAGTCGAGATCAGCGGCCGCATCGCGCATTTCAATTTCCAGCGCTTTGAGGTGCGCCGCAAGATTGTTGCCCACCAGCGCGTCAGCTTTGCCACCCGACGCGGTTTTAATATCGGCGGTCACATGGTCGCGCTCGTAAACGCTGTCGAGAATATCGGCGATGTTGGACTTGACGGACTCCGGCGTGATGCCGTTGGCCTCATTATAGGCGACCTGTTTTTCGCGGCGGCGGGTGGTTTCGTCCATCGCGCGTTGCATCGAGCCGGTGATACGGTCCGCATAGAGGATGACCTTGCCGTCGACATTACGCGCGGCGCGGCCAATGGTTTGCACCAGCGAGGTTTCGGAGCGCAAAAAGCCCTCCTTATCCGCATCCAAAATGGCGACAAAACCACATTCAGGAATGTCGAGACCCTCACGCAGCAAGTTGATGCCCACCAGCACGTCAAACGCGCCAAGGCGCAGATCGCGGATGATTTCGATGCGCTCCAGCGTATCAATGTCGGAGTGCATGTAGCGCACGCGGATGCCTTGTTCGTGCAGATATTCGGTCAAATCTTCGGCCATGCGCTTGGTGAGCACCGTGCACAGCGTGCGGTATCCGGCCTGCGCTGTGGCACGGATTTCGCCGACCACATCGTCCACCTGATCTTTGGCAGGACGGATTTCCACGGGCGGGTCGATCAAGCCGGTTGGGCGGATGACCTGCTCGGCAAACACGCCGCCGGATTGTTCCATCTCCCAAGCGGAAGGGGTGGCGGACACGGCGATGGTTTGCGGGCGCATCGCGTCCCATTCCTCAAAGCGCAAGGGGCGGTTATCGAGGCAAGAAGGCAGGCGGAAGCCATATTCGGCCAGCGTTGCCTTGCGGCGGAAGTCGCCCTTATACATCGCGCCGATTTGCGGAATCGTGACGTGGCTTTCGTCGCAGAACACCAGCGCATTGTCGGGAATATATTCAAAAAGCGTCGGCGGTGGCTCGCCAGGGGCGCGTCCGGTTAGATAGCGCGAATAGTTCTCGATGCCTTGGCACGAGCCTGTCGCGGCGAGCATTTCAAGGTCATATTGCGTGCGCTGTTCGAGCCGCTGCGCCTCCAGCAGGCGGCCAGCTTCATTGAGTTCAACAAGACGGTGCTTGAGCTCGGCTTTGATCTTCTCCTGCGCCTGATTAAGCGTCGGGCGGGGCGTGACATAGTGCGAATTGGCGTAGATTTTGACGCTTTTCAGATCGCCGGTTTTCTTGCCTGTGAGCGGGTCGAACTCGGTAATGGAATCGATCTCATCGCCGAACATCGAGACGCGCCAAGCGGCATCTTCCAAGTGGGCGGGGAAAATCTCGATCGTGTCGCCGCGCACACGGAACGAGCCGCGCACGAAATTGATGTCTTGGCGCTTATATTGCTGAGCGACCAGATCGGCGAGCAATTCGCGCTGGTTGACGCGGTCGCCGACCGACATTTGGAACGTCATCGCGGTGTAGGTTTCCACCGAACCGATACCGTAAATGCACGACACGGACGAGACGATAATACAATCATCGCGCTCTAGCAGTGAACGGGTCGCGGAGTGGCGCATCCGGTCGATCTGCTCGTTGATCGAGCTTTCCTTCTCAATAAATGTATCGGTGCGCGGCACATAGGCTTCGGGCTGATAATAATCATAATAGGAGACGAAATATTCGACCGCATTGTTGGGGAAGAAGCTTTTCATTTCGCCATAAAGCTGCGCGGCAAGCGTCTTGTTGGGCGCAAGGATAAGCGCGGGGCGCTGCGTTTCCTCAATGACTTTCGCCATGGTGAAGGTTTTGCCCGATCCGGTAACGCCGAGCAGTGTTTGCATGCGGTCGCCGTCCGTTAGGCCCGACACAAGGTCTTTAATCGCGGTTGGTTGATCGCCGGCCGGTTTATACTCCGTGACCATCTCAATCTTGATGCCGCCTTCGGATTTCTCCGGACGGGCAGGGCGGTGCGGCACCCATTGCTGGCCGTTCTTGAAGAGCGGATTGCCGCTGTCGATCAAATCTTTGAGCGCTTCCACCGTGGCCGTAACGCCTGTTGTCGAGGCAAGTTGCCCTGCCTCTTCTAGCGATACGTCGAGACCTGCAACGGGATTAAGGCCCGCTGCGGCGCGTTTCTTTGGATCGTTGGTGCCACCGATGGATGTGCCGCCACCGGTGCGTTTATCGCCGATTATTTCCTTATCGCGCTTTGAAGAAGCGCTCCCGCGCGAAGGCGCGGACGGGCGGTCGCCCTTTAAAGTATCCGTCTTGGTTTTTTCTTTGGCGGCTTTTTGCTCCACTTTGCGGCGGTGCTTGCCAGCTTTGGAGCGAATGTCGCGGGTTTCTTCGCGCCGTTGGTCGCGCGCGGCTTCTTCTTCCAATTGATTGACCCAATCGGAAATGGACGAGCCGGAAATCTCCGCGCCTTCAAACTCTGCTTGCGGCATTTCTCCCATGCCAGAAGGCTGGTCAGGTGCGTTTTTCATAAAGGAATTGTCGCGCGCTTCGTCACTTGATGCGCGTGCGTCTGCAGCCTCGTCAATCTGTGACGGGTTGCCTGTTTTTTTGGGAGGTCGTTTAGCCATACGTGCAATATGGGAAAATGATGCCGCGAAAGAAAGGGGGCATATTAAATATTCAACGGGATACTGACAGGACGATGTCAGGAGGGCAGGGAACCAGTGACACCTTTGCGCGTTATTCGTTTTTCAAAGGAGTTATTCAATGTCATTTTTAAAAGCGATTTTGGTCACAACATTCGTCATCGCACTTGCAGGCTGCGCCAATACAATCCGAGGGGCGGGACAAGATACGGCCAACGCCGTGGACGCCACCGTAGATGCAACCAACAATGTAGTGCGCTCAGGCAATTAATATGTGGAAATTGTGATCAACGGCCCGCGCGCATAGCGCGGGTTTTGGGCTTAAAGGTCAAGCTAAGTCCTAAATGGGGAACTATACCCTTGTAAGAGTTGTGTAAAATTATTTGTTCACGTATTGTTCTTGTGGTGTAATGATGGTCTAATGCGTACTGTTGTACGGAGAGGACTTTATTGATGCTAACATCTTTGGAACTTTGTGCAGGTGCTGGCGGTCAGGCCTTGGGTCTTGAACAAGCTGGTTTTAGGCATGTGGGACTGATCGAAAACGATCATCATGCCTGCCAGACGCTTCGCTTAAATAGACCCAAGTGGAACGTTATCGAACATGATCTGTTTGAAGATTATGATTTCGCGCAGTTTAAAGGCGTGGATCTTCTCGCCGGAGGATTGCCTTGCCCACCATTCTCCATCGCTGGAAAGCAATTGGGTGAAAAAGATGAACGAAATCTTTTTACACGTGGCGTTGAAATTGCCGAGATTGTTCAGCCAAATGCTATCATGTTTGAGAATGTGCGAGGCATGCTGAACAAGGCGTTTGATAACTACCGTAGACAGATTGAGTTGCGGTTAATTAGGCAAGGTTACAGTGTTCAATGGACGTTATTAAACGCAAGTGATTTTGGAGTGCCGCAATTGCGTCCGCGCGTTGTTATGATTGCTTTGAAAAATCATTTGGCTGCTGATTTTGTTATAGATATTAAGCCTATCAAACCGAAAACTGTGGGAGAGGTTCTTCATGATTTGATGAAGAAAAACGGTTGGAATGGCGCTTCTTCATGGAAAGAAAAGGCTAATAAAATTGCTCCAACTCTTGTCGGAGGCTCTAAAAGACATGGTGGACCTGACCTTGGTCCTACACGCGCTCGTCAAGCTTGGGCTGAATTGGGTGTTGAAGGCCGAACAATAGCAGATGACAGTCCTGATGCTGATCATTTTGGTATGCCGCGCCTAACTGTTCGCATGGCAGCAAGAATTCAAGGGTTTCCCGACACTTGGGAGTTTTATGGCAAAAAGACCAATTCTTATCGCCAAGTCGGCAATGCTTTTCCTCCGCCATTTGCCAAAGGAGTTGCTAGTCTGATCGCTTCTACTATTGGAGAGTACGCTGGACAACAATTAGTGGCTGCAGAATGAGTTTGTCGCATCAAGCTAATCTTAGAAAAGCATTTCATTCTACTTTGTTGAGTAGTGGCGTTCTCTCTGTGAACCAAGGCGTTGTCAGCAACGCGGATAAGAGCAGTAGACCAAGTGTTCGTTTGGCCTCTGCCATTTACGCACAACTTTCACAAAATGTTGCTGCAGATGAAATCAAATTATCTGGTCAAACCGCAGGAGCAAAGTTTGAACAAATATGCGCGGCTTATTTGAGTGCTGCATTTAAGCATTTGGACGCTGTTAGGCCTGGGAAATGGATAATAGGTTGTGATGGGATTCAGGGCGGGAATGGATTGGCTTATTTTGAGCAATTCGCCCATTTGGCCTCGCTGGAAGAACTTTCCCGTGAAAACCCTCGCTTGAAGGCCGCGATTGGTTCAGACTATTTGATTAAGCCCGACGTTTTGGTTGCGAGACAACCAGAACCGGATGAGCGAATTGGATCGAGTGTTACCAGCGGCCTTGATTTTGAGAATGCAAGGCGCACGCCGTTTAGAGCTGTTAATAATTCCCTTATGCTGCTTCACGCAACTATTTCTTGTAAATGGACTATTCGTAGCGATCGAGCACAAAACGCTCGAACCGAAGCCCTAAACCTCATGAAAAATAGAAAAGGGCGTGTTCCGCATGTTGTCGTCATTACAGGTGAACCAACACCTGGACGTATAGCTTCACTGGCCTTCGGAACAGGTGAGTTAGATTGTGTTTATCATTTTGCTCTTACTGAATTGATAGAAGCAGTTAAGAAAGATGACTCTGCATATGACATATTGAGCTCGATGCTAGATGGCAATCGTTTGCGCGATATAGCTGATTTGCCATTTGATTTAGCTATTTAAGCCACGCAATTTTCCTTAATCATGCTACAATTCTCTCTCAATTTTGGGAGAAGATCATGCAGATTATACCCTATCTATTTTTCAACGGAAATTGTGCCGAAGCGCTTATCTTTTATGAGCAAGTGCTTGGTGCCACGATTGAAGATAAAATGCTTGGTGCTGATATGCCGCCAGATCCTGAATTTGGTGTGCCAGAGGACAAGAAGAATTGGATTATGCACGCCAAATTGAAAATTGGCGATGATACGATCATGGCTTCGGATAACCTCATGGAGACCAGCGCACAAATGGATGGCGCGTCGGTGATGCTGAATTTTTCAACGGCCAATGAAGCTAAGGCTATCTATGATAAATTGGCCGATGGCGCTGACATTACGATGCCTTGGGCCGCGACTTTCTGGAGTGCTGGGTTTGGTACGTTGCGTGACAAGTTTGGTGTGCGCTGGATGATTGGCTGCGATGAGCTGCCTGCCGAGGCGTAAATTTCAGGTTTGAATTTTTGCTGATTGAAGGTTGTTTCATTTGCTTGTGATTAAAGCAGTTTTATCACGCCTTGATTGGGCGTGGTTAGCGTATCGTTAAAATATGGTGGTCAAAAATAGCCCCATAATACTTACCCCTCGTATTGTGTTGGCGCGGCATACTTGGATTTAAGACCCAATTGCTAAATTCCATAGCATGATGAGAAAGCTTCGCAGAAAGCTTCCATGAATTGAGTGAGTAAAAGGCTGGTTATCCGGCAAACCTGAATTGCAAAGGCGGAACAAACCGCCGCAATACAGGATATGAGATCAAAATGGCGCTGTTGCGCCTTGGGTATCTATGATTGAAACGGATCGTGCCTATGAGCGCGGGCCGGTTTTGTCATTTTCTTAATTTTTTTAAGATAGAACAATTTCGCGGCGTGGTTTCTTCTGCGCCACAAGCGAAATTTGTTCTGGGTTACTCAATGGTTCCGATTAAACAAGCAGCGCCTGCGCCGACGTCTGAAGGAACCAATTTCCTTCCGCTGATCGCTGGCTGCCAAACATCGTATGATGTTTTTCGGTTGCTACGCTCGATTTGCGTAGAATATGATTTTACACATTTTTCATCCATCAACATTCCCACGGATGCGCAGCAAAACCTTTCTGATTTGTCTGTTGTCTCCAACTGGCCGCCGGAACTCGTCAACGCCTATGATGAATTGGGCTTGCTCAAAAAAAGCCCCATCATTGCCCGTTTGAAATCCAGCGTAGAACCTATTGTATGGGAACTTGACGCGATTAACGTTGAACGCGCCGAAGGTGAAAAAGCCAATGCTGCGGTCGAATTGTTCAGAGATTTCGGCTTGGAGATGGGCGTTTATTTTTCCGTTCACACAGCAGCGGGTGAATTAGGCGCGGTTTCGTTTTCAGGCAAACGCGATGCTTTATCGATGGCCGAAATGCTGACGCTTAATTTTCTCTCGCAATCCATTTTCGCCAAGCTGAAGCAATTTGAAATTAAAAAAAGCACATCTGACATGGCGCTATCACCGCGCGAAGCAGAGTGTCTTACATGGACGGCGGCAGGCAAAACCAGCGCTGAAATTGCATCAATTCTCGATATTTCGGAACATACAATCAACCATTATCTTGGCTCGATTTGTCAAAAACTAAACGCACAAAACCGTGCGCACGCTGTTAGTAAAGCGATGCGTATGGGGTTACTTAAATAGTTAGGAGGTCATCAATGGCACTTGCAATGCAAATTGGTGAAGTAGAAAAATCTTCACAGGACCTCGCCGCAATCGGGCTTAAAGGTATTTCATTACTCGACCCCTTAAGCAGTTTTGACCCTTATGGTGCATGGCGCTTGGATATTGCGACTGGTCTTACTTATTGGACCCGCGATGTTTATCTCATTCACGGCATGTCGCCTACAGCAGGTCCGGTGGATTTGGTGTCGGCGGTTAATGCTTATCACCCAGAAGACCGTGAGTTGGTGATGCAATGTGTTGAAGAAGCGATTGCCAATAAGTCCGGCTTTCGGTTTGTTCTGCGTTTATTGCCAACAGATGGGCCGCAAGTTTTGGTAAAATCGACAGGTGTTTTTCGCACCACTGCCAATGGCGATGAACTTTACGGCACATTTTCCCAGTTTCAGGCACCTGTTCGCAGCGTTGCTATTGAATAGGCTTTTGATTGATGCGGCACCCAGATTGGCAGCTATAAGCGGTGATGCAAATATTAATTTATAATATTTTCAATCTGATATGCTGCCTTAAGCGTAATATGACCATGAAGTCGTGCTTGTTTAACTGGCACGGTGCATTGTTGCCATCGGGAGGGATTGAAGCATGTCCGACGATATTGGAAATTTGATCTCGCAATGCGCGCTGAGAAACCGCGCCTCATTTACACAGCTATATAGTTTGACCTCTGCGAAACTTTTTGGTGTCGTGCTGCGTATCTTAAATAACAGGGCCGAAGCGGAAGACGCATTGCAAGAGATTTATGTTAAAATCTGGAACAATGCAGACAAGTTCGCTGTCAATCAGTACAGCCCGATGTCATGGCTTGTTGTGGTCGCAAGAAACCACGCAATTGATGTCATCAGAGCGCGTAAACCGATTGCCATTGATATTGATGATGCGTTTGACGTGTCTGACGATAGCAAGACGCCTGAACAGGAGGCAATCAATACCTCCGAGGGCAAGCGCATTGACAGCTGCTTGCAAGAATTAGACGAGCAGAAGGCTCTTGCTGTGCGCGGGGCCTATGTTGAAGGTTATAGTTATGACGAGTTGGCAGAGCGATTTAGCGTGCCAATAAACACGATGCGGACTTGGCTACGCCGGAGTCTCATCAGCTTAAGGGAATGTTTGGAACAATGAGTTCGCAAGTGACCATAGATGAGAAGGACGAGATGCTCGCGGCAGAATATGCGCTTGGCACGCTTCCTCATGGCGAGCGCGTTTCATTGGAAAAGCGCATTGTTACAGAAGCCAATTTGCGCAACCGTGTTGCCTGGTGGAACTCTCAATTTGTAACGCTTGCAGACGAGGTTGAACCTGTTGAGGCGCCTGCGTCTGTGCTGCGAAAATTGGAAAGCCGTCTTTTCACATCGGCGAGCACTGAAGCTGGTTGGTGGCGTTCGCTCGGTTTCTGGCGCGGGCTTTCTGTTGCATCACTGGCAGGACTTATCGTTGTTGGCGGTCTTTATGCGAATAATGTTATTTCGCCGCCGCAACGTGATGGTGGCAATGTGTTTGTGGCGCAAATGGCCGGTGAAAATTCCGACCTTCGCCTTGTTGCCTATTATGATGATAGCGCCAAGAAACTGCGTTTAAAGCGCACGGCTGGTGAAGCGGCTGAAAGCCGTGACTTCGAATTATGGATCATTGCTGGCACGCAAGATCCTGTGTCTTTGGGTGTTCTGCCGACAGACGCAATTTATGAAGTCGATGTGCCTGAGGAACTTCAGGCTGCGATGTCTTCTGAGGCGGTGCTTGCGATTACCGATGAGCCAGATGGCGGTTCGGCCACAGGCAAACCAACGGGCGCTTTGCTTGCTGCAGGACCTGTTCAGCAAATTTAATTGCTGATGCGTGAAACTATTTGTCGGGCTGCTCCGTGACTGCTTTTGAACATGCACAAAGGGAGTTTCCAATGACTAAACTTACATCATTTATCACAACTACAATTGCATCTGCGGCCATTGCCACAGGTGCATTCGCAGCTGCTCACGCATCACTGGGCGTAACAGCCTCGGACCAAGATGTTTCAGGCGGCACTGTGACGGCAGCAGAAATTACGGCTGGCGAAAATGGCTGGCTTGTTGTTCACCGTACAGATGACACCATGAAACCTGGCCCAGTTGTTGGCTATGCGCCAATCAAAGAAGGCATGAACATGGATGTGACTGCAATTTTGACTGAGGAAGTTGCCTCTGGCGACAAGCTGATGTTGATGGTTCACTCTGAAGCTGGCGGCATGAAAACAGGTGTTTTTGAATATACGCTTGGCGCTAAAGAAGATGGTCCAATCAAAGTTGACGACAAATTGGTAATGAGCGTTATTAGCGCTCAATAAGCGCCTTTAAAATCCATTCAAAAGAAGCCGCCGAAAATTTTCGGCGGTTTTTTTGTATTTAGTGAAACTAAATCAGACGCTGCCGCGTGACTACTTTTGAACATGCACAAAGCATGATTTTAGAGGAGTTATAAAATGAAATTCACGACATTAAAAACAAGCGTTGCAGCTTTGATCGTTGCAGCATCGGCTTCCACTGCATTTGCGATGAACCCAGAAGTTGGCGGCGCGCCAATGTTTGCAGACAAAAACATCATTGAAAATGCTGTTAACTCAAAAGACCACACAACATTGGTTGCTGCTGTTAAAGCTGCTGGCCTTGTTGAAACGCTTTCAGGTGAAGGCCCGTTCACAGTGTTTGCACCAACGAATGATGCATTTGCAGCTTTGCCAGAAGGTACAGTTGAAACTCTTTTGAAGCCTGAAAACAAAGATCAGCTTACAAAAATTCTGACTTGTCATGTTGTTGCTGCGGACGCGATGTCAAAAGACATCACAAAAATGATCGACGATGATGGCGGTGCTCATACTGTTAAAACAGTTGGCGGCTGTGAATTTACTGTCAAATATGAAGGTGACAAAGTGATGATCGAAGACGGTCAAGGCAATGTTGCTAACGTAACAATCGCTGATGTTGACCAGTCAAATGGTGTCATTCACGTGATTGACAAAGTTCTTCTACCTGCAAGCTAATAGCAGGGTTGCATGTTGTTCGAAGTGACTTCGGACACATCGAAAATTGCCCTCAACCTTAGGGTTGGGGGCTTTTTTATGAAAATGCAAACGCGCTTTGGACCAAACTTAAAGTTAGACTATAAACAATTGAGGAGATCGTCATGCAACGCAGAAGCTTTTTAAAATACAGCTCTATAATAGGCGCGAATATCGCGATGCTTGGCGCTGGTATCGTTTCGACGAAAGCTGCCACGGGAAAATACCCGCCTGAAGCTGGTGACATGACCTATGAGGTCACCAAAACGGCTGAAGAATGGCGTGCGATATTATCTGAAACTCAATATGGCGTTCTTCGTGAAGAGGACACCGAGCGCGCATTTACAAGTCCGCTCAATGATGAAAAACGCGCTGGCACATTTCATTGCGCAGGGTGCGATTTACCAACTTATGCATCCGAAACAAAATATGACAGCGGCACAGGCTGGCCGAGTTTTTACGACAATATTGATGATGCGGTTCGCACCAAAGAAGACAGCTCGTTTTTCTCCACGCGCACAGAAGTGCATTGCCGCCGCTGCGAAGGCCATTTGGGCCACATTTTCGATGATGGACCGGAACCAACGGGATTGCGCCACTGCTTGAACGGTGTCGCGCTCAAATTTGTGCCTGCGTAATTATCGCAGGAGCCTAATCCACCGGGCTAGGTTCAACAGGCTCATTAACGCGCCTGCAACATAGGTTAAAGCGGCTGCTTTTAGCACAGATTGGGCGACTGCTAGATCTTCGCCTTGCAAATACCCGCCCTGTTTTAAAATCGGCAGCGCTTTGTTGAAGCTGGCATCATATTCAACAGGCAGGGTGAAAAGATGCACTAGAACGCGCACGGCCAAGAGCATTATGCCAAGTGCAATCATTGCAAATATTGCGGCAGGTGCGCGCACAATGACAAAGAGTACAGGCGCAGCAATAAAGAATATGCCTGCGATCTTATCGGTCACCATGGCTATGCTAACCAATCGGTGGCGATTTTTAAGGCCGCGCTCATCGCGGTGATGCTGAATGGCATGGCCGACCTCATGTGCAGCCACAGCAATAGCGGTCAGGCTTGGGTCATGAAAGTTCTTTGATGACAGGCGCACAACACGGTCTTGCGGGTCATAATGGTCGCCGTGCTCCGTTTCTTCAACGCGAACATTTTCCACCTCAAATGTTTCTAACAGGTGACGCGCAAGTTCGCCTCCAGTGCCGGGGAAGTCAGCCCGTGGTTCACTGTGCTTTTCCATTGTGTGCTTTACCCAATATTGGGGCGCATAAATTGCAGCCAATATAAGCAAAAAACCAATTCCGGCTATTAACACCATTGCAGACCCTAAAAAGTTAACGGTTCGTTATGGAACCAATATGGGGGTTCGCGCGCTTATATAGCAAGAAAGCGGTAAATGCCGCAGATAAATTCAACAAGCTCAACACAGAAGTGAGCAAACAAGAATTGGATAAGAGGATGTTTACAGACCTTAAAATTATTGAAGCGTCAAAACGCAAAACTGGCCTTGCTGCATTTTTGCAAGCGGCTTTGGTTTCAAGCACCTTTATTGTGGGTTCGCTTGGCGTTGCACAGGCTGATGATTTATCCAATGCTTATGCCGTTGAAGGCGAAAGCGCTTATTCTGAAAGCTTTGATGAGGCGATGATTGAAGAACATCCGCTCAATGATGCTTGGATGGGCATGACTGTTGAAACCGCCGATGGCCAAGTGGCTGGTTATGTTTCAGATGCTGTCATGGCGCCCAATGGTGACATTGAAACATTGTTTATTACACCGGGCGGTGAGGGCCGTTTGAACGAAGAAATCGTTATTGATGCACGCAGTGTGCAGCTTAATGATTGGAACGTGACAACAAGCTATACGCTGCGTGCTTTAGCCAGCCTTCAAACGCCGGACGAATATTTGCAAACCGCATCACTGGTTGAATAATCATACCCAAACTGCATGAATATGAGGGGCCTTATGGCCCCTTTTGGTTATTTCGGCAATACGTCTGGCAGAAACGTTGACGGCGGGAAAGCTTCCGGTTATCGGTTGACTAACCAAGGGGAGCCCCGACAAGAGGCTGAGAGACCGCTCGCGCAAGCAGCGCGGTGACCCTTCGAACCTGATCCGGATCATGCCGGCGAAGGGATGGGAATATGCGCCTGCCCTTTGCCGGCCTCTTTGCGAGGCCGACCTATGCCAATAGCTTGCGGTCTCGCTGTCAGCCACGAAAGGGCAGCACCATGACCGAACGTTTCACCGAAATTCTCAAACAGGCCAGTGAACCAACCTGGACGATGGCCGTTCAGCACCGGTTTGTCAGCGAACTGTTCGCTGGGACCATCTCTAACAAAGTGATGACCTCCTATCTTGTGCAGGATCACCGTTTCCTCGACAGCTTTTTGACGCTGCTCGGTGCGGCGATAGCTTCGGCCGATACGTTTGAGGCACGACTTCGCTTCGGCCGTTTCGCTGGCATGGTGGCTGGCGAGGAAAACACCTATTTTCTACGAGCTTTCGAGGCGCTAAGTGTGACAGATGAGGACCGGGCGGCCACCCCTGATGGCGAGCCGACAAAAGGCTTCCAATCGATCATGAGGGAGGCCGCTGCGACCCGCTCTTATGCGGCGGTGCTCTCTGTTCTGAACGTCGTCGAGGGGTTGTATTACGATTGGGCATCACGCGCGCCAAAGGCACTGCCGGAAAATTTTGTACATGCCGAGTGGATCACTCTCCACGACAACCCTGAGTTTCAGGCGTTCGTCGCGTTCTTGCGCGCCGAGCTCGATAGGATAGGGCCAGCGGCTCCGGAAATCTCCCGCGACTTTTTCTTAAGGACTGTGTCGCTGGAGCTCGATTTCTTCAACGCTGCTTATGAAGTCGGCAAAGAACCAAGTCGGGTCTGACCTCAAGTGGCCCCTTTTGGGTTATGTAACACTTTCTTTACCAAGTTTGCACACGGCGCGTTCACCAACGGGCCGTACAATCTGTTCGGGGACTCACATTAGGCGATTGCCTAAAAACCGAATGGATGAAGCGGCTATGTCTTTGCCACGCAAAAAAAGTGTGACTTTCTTAAGCTTGATTATCACATCAGGAATCCTTGCTGCTTGCGGCACGGGGGCAAGCTGGGTGGACGGTGTGCCGACGCCAAGTGCTGGCGTGGACCAATCAACGAAGACCAGTTCGATATTTTCTTTTCCGCGTTTGGGTATTCCAGGCTTTGGTAATCGGCAGAACACTGGTTTGCCTGCCGAGGAACAGCAATGCCGCATTGCGCTTAAGCGTATGGGTGTGACATTCCAAGATATTCCAAGAATTTACGATAATGCCAGTTGCGGTATTGAGCATCCTGTTGAGGTGAGCGCTTTGGCGCGCGGTGTTGCGCTTAAGCCTGCTGCGAAATTGAACTGTCAAGCAGCGCTTGCTATGGCGCAATGGTTGCAACGCGATGCTGGCCCAACTGCACGCTCACGCTATCTTTCAGGTATTGCCGAGATTAGGCAGATGTCGTCTTATTCATGCCGTCAGATTGCACGCACAGACAAATGGTCGGAACATTCCAAAGGCAATGCGGTGGATATTGGTTCGTTTAAACTGAAAAACGGCCGCGTGATTAAAGTTGCCAAGCCAGCCTTTTTTGCTTGGCGTGAGAAGAGCTTTTTGAAATCTGTGCGCGGGCAGGCGTGTGACCGGTTTGGTACGGTGCTTGGACCGGGCGACCGCGATCACCATGACCATTTCCACTTCGATATACGCCAACGTTCAAAGACCTATTGCAGCATGTGATTGCTGGATGGGGTGGTTATCTCATATCGTGGGATAGGCCGTTACTTCGGTAAGGGCGGAATTTTGGTTGGTTTGCCGTTTGTATCAATCGCCACCATGGTAAAGCGTGCGAAAGTCACCCGTTCGCTGACATCTGTTAGATAACGCTGCGCCCACGCCTCAATGTATAAAACCATTGAGCTATTGCCGATTTTTTCAATGTCCGAATAGATTGAAAGCGTGTCGCCCACTTTAACAGGGCTGGCAAACGACATTTCGTTGACTGCGGCGGTTACAATGCGCCCGCCCGCGCGTTCTGCGCCGCGAATACCGCATGCCAAATCCATTTGTGCCATCACCCAGCCGCCGAAAATATCGCCGGCAGCATTGGTGTCGCCCGGCATGGCGAGTGTTCGGATTGTCAGTTCACCGCGCGGATTATCTGGCTTAGAATTTGGCATTGTCATCCTCCGTTTTTCGCATCGTATGTAACCGTGAAGCGAAGTCCAGAGGTTTGTACATTTAGATCAATCAATCAACATGATGTCAGTTGCGGTGCCATCATCATTTGTGTTGAGGATCACATTTGCGCCTTCAGCCAAGATTTCAAGCGGAATGCCTTGAGCAACTTTGTACTCCTTGCCATCGGCAAGCGTGATCTTCATGTTATCAAGATCTACATTTTCTACCGTGCCTTCGATTTCTGCAGCAAAAGCTGAAGCGGTTGTCGCGGCGATAATAATCAATGCAAAAGCAAATTTTTTCATCGGTCAATTTCCAATAGGTTTTGCCCGTACACAGCCGCTTTATAGGATTAAAGCGTTGCCGGACGAGGGGATGTTAGGGCTATGGAAGAATGCCGGCAAGCGGTCATTTGACGGCATATTGATGGCCGAAAAACGGCAGGCAAAATAGATTGCCTGCCGCCGAATTTATAAAATTACATCTTTTCAACAGATGTCAGCACTGTCGTGCCGTCTTCATATGTTACCTTGACTGAATCGCCGACTGCGAGCGCTGAAACATCAACCTCTGCGCCAACTGTCCATGCGGTGCCGTCCTCAAGCATGACTGTGCCTGTTGCCGGTTCAATGGCGGCTACGACACCTTCGCCTTCACCAGCAAAACCTGGCAATGTTGCGCCAAGAACAGATGCACTTACTAGGGCTGCGGATAGTAGTTTTTTCATCGTCGTGTTCCTTTTAAGTTTAACATTTAAAGATGCGCAACGTCTGAACGTTTAGGGTTGGGGGATCGAGGTGTTCAGCCGTTCCGCTCCACCAATGTGGACGATAGTGGTATTAAACTCAAATCACTTGATGTTAAAAAATCAAGTAAAAACAATGACATAATTATGCCTTATTTGGTTTCGGTTTGCCGTATTTAGGTGTGTTCGTGCGGCTTTGCTGGAAGCGCGTGAGCCATAATTCTGTTGTGAGCGCCCAAGCGGTTGGGCAAGAGCGATCACAAAGATGCAGGAGAATTTTGAGTTGATCGCTTGTTACGAAATTTGAGTGCGTCCGCGCAGCCGCAACATTGGGATAATTTCAACCGCGAGCATGGCTGCGAAGATCAATAGGCAGCCAATGTAGCCGGAAAAGCCAATGCGCTCGCCAAGAATGATTGCGCCGAAGAGGGCCGCAAAAAGCGCCTCCGATGACATGAAAATGGCAGCTTGCGGCGCGGTTGTATATTGCTGGGCAACGGCTTGAAGCGTGAAGGCGACACCGCCAGAGACGACGCCAGCGAACAGGATTTCAGGCGCTGCGGCAACAAGGATTGCCCATGACATTGTTTCAAAAAAGGATGCCAGCACAAGACCAAGTATGGCGCAGGTGAAAAATTGTGTTGTTGCCAAAGTAAACGGCGTGTTGCCGCCGCGCTGTGTGGTCAATACGCGGCCAAGAAACAGCACATGACATGCCCAAAGAACCGCGCATAAAATAGTCCAATAGTCGCCTGTTGTCAGGCCCGTGAGGCTGCCGCCAGACAAAAGAAAAATGCCTGTAAGTGTGAGCGCAGAGGCAGGCCAGATAATGGTGTGCGGCACTTGGCGCAGCACAAGCAAACCAAGCACGGGCACCATGACAACGTAAATGCCGGTCAAAAAGCCAGAATTGGTAACGGAAGTCGTCAAGAGGCCGATTTGCTGGGTTGCCAATGAGCTAAACAATATGGCGCCGAGGATTGCAAAATTGAGAAGATTTTTGCGCGTTAAAGTTGGCTCGCTCTCAGGCATTGTGCGGGCGCGGCGCTTTTGTTCCCAAATCGCAAAGGGCAGCACCGCAATCGCTGCGGCTAAAAATCGTATTCCGGTGAAAAATATTGGCTCAATTTCGTCCATCGCCGTTGATTGCGCAACGAAGCCCATGCCCCAGACAGCGCCGACAAACAGCAATAATAGATTGGCATAAATACGGCGCATGTTCAGCTGCTCCAGTCTTGTTGGGCTCAAATGAGCGAATATGAAAACTTGTTGATGTTTTGCACGCTTAGCCCTTGTTCTCAAGCGCATTTCTGCCCACGATGGTCGTCAGGTTTATACGGAACTCAAGTCGGGCGCACTGGAAGTTTCATTGTGTCTGTCCCACATAAACTTAATTGATCAACAGGTGCAATTTAGCATGACCCAATCGACGAGATTAACTAGAAATGCGACGATAGCGCTGTGGGCAATGGCCATATGCTCGATGCTTATTATTGGAATAGGGCAAAGCGCCCATGCCAACCAATTCAAGCGCGTGCGCGATGTGAATGTGGCATGCAACAATGCGCTGCTTTGTAATATCTATATTGCGAACCGGAGTGTTTCTCTCTCAAGTTTTGGTTTTAGACGAACAGCAGCACCGGATTCACCTGTGCAGATGGTGATCAGCGCTCGGCCTGCTTTGCGCGGTGGCAGTAATTTGCAAATTATGGTCGATGGCGAAATGGTGATGCAGCTTGATGTATCAAAGCTTAGCTACCGCGCTGCGACCTATGAGTATCTCTATAATGATCAGGAAAACGTGACCAAGCTGATGAAGGCTGTGCGGCGCGGTAAGCAAATTCAAATCAGCTACACAACACGTTCGGGACGCACGACAGCGCCATTTTCACTGTCAGGTATTACAGCTGGGTTTATCTTTGCCGATGAGGCTCAAGGCAGGATCGGTTCTAATAATGCGCTTATGGCGCTGAGCGCCAATGTGCCAGCCGAGGCAGATGAGGCGATTGAAGAAGTCAATATTACCAACTATTCCAGCTGGTCGGATGTGCCCGCTGATCTGCTGCCGTTTTTTGGAAAAGAAGCCGGGCGTTGCAGCAATGAAATCGGCGAGGGCCAAAGCCGCGTTGATGGCGGGTTTTCGGCAGGGCTGGATGATGGTTATAAACTCATAGCGCTGCCTTGCGGCGATGCGGGTGCCTATAATTATCCTTATGCTTTTTGGATAGAGGGCGGCGATATGTTTACGCCGCTTGCTTTGCCTGTGATGAGCAATGAAGGCCCGAGCGTGAGTGATTTAGCGTGGAATATTGTTTGGGATGGTGAAACGCGCGAACTTTACGCGTTCTTTAAAGGACGTGGTCTGGGCGATTGCGGGACCAGTAACCGTTGGACCCTTGCAGGTGAGGGCGGAACCTATCGCTTTGTGCTTGTTGAGGCGCTCGAAAAATCTGCATGCGATGGTATCTACAAAGAAGATTTATCGGATTACAAAAAGCTTTGGCCCTTAAACTGATGCGAGCCAAAGTTGATGCGAAGGCCCGAGAGGCTTGCCGCTTAGTGCGGCAGCTTTGCGGTGATCGCTTTAAGGCGCTTTAAATTCACGCCTGCATCCGAATAGCCAATTTGTGCGCGCGCATAAGCGATGAGGCTGGCCGTGCCGTCGGCATTATCAATAGCGACAAATTGATTGGTGTCTGGAAAACGCATTAGATTGCTGCGCGTCACATAGCGTGCGGCCAAAGGATCGGCACGATCATCAACGCGCTCATAGATCACGCCGCTTTCTTGAAACGCCTTGTCGATCATAATGATGAGCTCTTCAGCCTTGGCATTATAGGTTGGAAGCGTTTCATTTATTGCTGCATCAGATTTACAAACATCCGCGCTGCACAAAAGCGCATCATGTGGCTTTGTTGTGCGTTTGATATTTGTCAGATCAATCGCGCCTAAATCTGCATTGCCAAAAAATAACTGCCAGCTTTTCTCCCTTCCATAAATGATGAATGAAAGGGCCGCGATGAACACGAGTAAAACGATAATGAGAAGTATTTTCATAGCGCGTATATAAGGCGCTGTTTTTCGAATTCAAAGCCAAAACCAAAAACGCCGGCTGTTACACCGGCGTTTTTCTAAGCCCGTATGGTGGGGGGCAAAATGACGGGCTTAGTAATAGCCGCACATTGTGTGGCTAGTATCGTGTTTTTTCAGGCTGCGTGAAATCTTGGACGAGGTTTTTTGTCATGGCGATTAAACCGCCAGCCATAACCAAAAGACCTGCACCCATTGCGCCGAATATAAACAGGTTGCCGCTGTCAAATGTCAGATCGGACGCGACGTCCGGTGCGGCAAGCATTCTGGCAAGGGCCATTACAGATGCTGCACTATCCATTGTTTGGGCGCTGGCCGATGCCGTGAAGCCAATAAAAAGTACCAGATTGGCGATAAAGAATGTGCCTGCAACAATCATAAGTGAGCGGCAATAGCCGCGCTCGATTTCCTGTTCATTGTGTAACATACGCATAATTTGATCTGCCTTTTAAGCTTTTATCTTGTTGGATAAAATTTGCATCAAATTGGGGCATGATGAGGCGCGTAATTAGGCCATGTCGAGGTAAGTTTGTGGCCGTTATGTGGCAGGCAGCCAATCCAAGGTCACATGATGTGTTTGCTTAGAGACATTACTTAACCATTTGTTAATAAACGGAAAGCGCTCCATCTCAAATTTGCCAATTTCACCGGCTGTGTGCGTGTAGGCATAAAGCGCAATATCCGCAATTGTATAATCATTGCCAGCGATGAATGGCGTTTTTTCCAATTGTGCTTCCATCACGCCAAGCGCGCGGTGACCGGAAACAAGCAAAGGGTCAAGATGTTCAGGGTTACGCAAATGGGCGCGCTGCTCATATTTAAAAATGGCTTGCCGTGTTGCAATGGTGCCTTCGTGGAAGTTCTGCTCGAAGAACAACCATTCATGGACTTTTGCAAGGTCATAACGATCGACGGGCAGATAAGAACTGCCCTGTGCCAGATAGAGCAGGATAGCATTAGATTCTGCAATCAGGCGGCCATCTTCAAGCTCAAGCAGTGGCACTTTTCCATTTGGGTTTTTCGCACGGAACCAATCGCTGGTTGTTGCGCCGGAACTATATTCGCAATCAATATGTTCAAAGGCGATGCCAAGCTGGTTGAGCAGCAGGCGCACCTTATAAGAATTGCCCGATGATGGCATGGAATAGAGTTTTAGCACGCGACGTCTCCAAGATTTCAGTCAGCCGATTTTGAGCAAATCTATTGATGCCGAGCAATCGTTTTTATTTGAATGAAATCGTCAGAAATATTGAGCTTAACGCGCGACAGGATAACCGAAGGAAGGCATTGGGTAGGTCTTGGTTCCTTGAAACCATTCACTAAAATCTGCCGGAACAAGGCGCGGCATCGCAGCGGCAAAGCCTTGCACCATTTCCGCGCCAGCATTTTCGGCCATTTCGATTTGCCAAAGTGCTTCTAGCCCTTCGGCAACCACCTGAATGCGAAGCTCTTTAAAATGCGCAATAAGGCTTTTGAGTTGCTTGTAACCGTCGGGGCTATCCATCAGCTTTTTGACCATGGGGCCATCAAGTTTCACGATGTCCGGTGTCAGGTCTGCAATGCGTTCCATATTGGAAGATTCTGCACCAAAATCATCAACAGCAATGTGGTAGCCACGGGCACGGAGCGAATAGACGAAGTAATTAAGGTCCTCTTTGCTCTTGGCAGCGCTTTCGATGATTTCGCAAACGCATGCGCTCGGCATTATATCAGAGGCCCGTAATTCAGTGCCAAGATCATCAATCATTTTTTCAAATGTGGACTTGGAGGAAAGGGCGGCTGGATCAAAATTCAAAAACAGTTGACGCGCCTGCGCCGGAAGGCTCGCGGCATTGCGCACATGAAGTGTTCGCGCCACAGCTTCCACCAAACCCACTTGGTCAGGGTCAAGCTGGCCAAAGAAAGCGCCGGGCAATATGGGAGTTTCGCCTATTTGCGGGCGCAACAATCCTTCAAAAGCAACAGGGCGCAGCTTGCCGCCAATAAACCTGAATATTGGTTGAAAAGCTGATTTGAGGACATAGCCGCGATAATTGCCGACCCAAGAGCCGTCATCGGCGCGCATTAAGCAGGCTGAGACTTCTTCTTTTTCGACTGATTTATTGGCGCTGTTTTGCAAAATATCCATCCGACTCATTTGTGTAACAAGTCATGATCCCCCAATCCTTTAAATTTATGGTTAACGAATGGTGAATTCATTGGCTATAGGAAAAATCATTTTTTCTGCCATTTAGCGGCCTTTATCTGTACAGGGCGTTCAAACGCTTGCACCTTGAATAAAATTAGCGCATAGCGACGGCGCCTAAATGGAGGCAGCCTGCCTCCGGCTTTTAAACTCGATGGAGACTAAATAAATGGCATTCCTGGCTGACATTCTTTCCCGTGTAAAACCATCCGCGACAATTGCTGTCACGCAGAAGGCTCGGGAGCTTAAAGCCACGGGCAAGGACGTCATTTCGCTTTCCGTTGGTGAACCTGATTTTGATACGCCGCAAAACATTAAAGATGCAGCGATTGACGCGATCAATCGGGGCGAAACAAAATATACGCCCGTATCTGGTATTGTGCCGCTGCGCGAGGCGATTGCTGCGAAATTCAAGCGCGAAAACGATCTTGAATACACACCGGCGCAGACTATTGTTGCCACTGGCGGCAAGCAGATTTTGTTCAATGCTTTTATGGCGACGCTCAATGCGGGCGACGAAGTTATTATTCCTGCGCCTTACTGGGTGAGCTATCCTGAAATGGTGGCGATTTGTGGTGGCACGAATGTGTTCGTGGAAACCAAAATCGAAGACAATTTCAAACTGACTGCAGAAGCGCTTGAAGCGGCGATTACACCGAAAACAAAATGGTTTATGTTCAACTCGCCGTCAAACCCATCTGGCGCTGCTTATTCATATGATGAGTTAAAAGCGCTGACCGATGTGCTTGTGCGCCATCCGCATGTGTGGGTTTTGACCGACGATATGTATGAGCACCTTTGCTATGGTGGGTTTAAATATTACTCACCAGCGCAAGTAGAGCCTAAGCTTTATGATCGCACGCTCACCATGAACGGTGTTTCAAAAGCCTATGCGATGACAGGCTGGCGCATTGGTTATGCCGCTGGGCCGCTTGAACTTATCAAGGCGATGGACATGATCCAAGGTCAGCAGACATCGGGTGCGTGTTCTATTGCACAATGGGCAGCAGTTGAAGCGCTTAACGGTCCGCAAGACTATATTGAAGAAGCGCGCGGCAAGTTTGAAGAGCGCCGTGATCTTGTTGTGTCTATGCTCAATCAGGCATCTGGTCTTGAATGTCCAAAGCCAGAAGGTGCGTTTTATGTTTACCCATCATGCAAAGCGCTGATTGGCAAAACAGCACCATCGGGCAAAGTGATTGAAACGGACGAAGATTTCGTCATGGAATTGCTGGCCGAAGAAGGCGTTGCGGCTGTTCATGGTTCGGCCTTTGGTCTTGGGCCAAACTTCCGCGTTTCCTATGCGACATCAACCGACATACTGGAAGTTGCTTGCGAACGCATTCAGCGCTTCTGTGCTGCTTGTAAATAAGCAGGCTTAAATGTGAATGATAAGAACGGGGGCAGGTGATGATCGGCCCCCGTTTTTGATTATTAATATGCGCGTTTATTTGCGGCACGCCGCTTTATTTTCTGTTTTTCTTTTGGACTGAGCGGATCATTTTGTGCAGCGATTTACCGCCAGCCTTGCGTTCAGCCAAGGTCGATGAATTAAAGCGCTCTTCGGCAACCAATTTGTTCCATCGAGCAAGCCTCGGCGCGTCAATCTCTCCCTCTGCCAACGCTTTTTGAATGGCGCAGCCAGGCTCTGTTTCATGGCTACAGTCTCTGAAGCGACATTGAGATACGAGCGTGACTATATCGTCAAAGAGTTCTGCAATCCCAGCTTCAGCATTTGTCAGCTGAAGCTCACGTATTCCAGGGGTATCCAGTATTGCACAGCCATCGGGTGCGAAGTGCAATTGACGGTGCGTTGTCGTATGGCGTCCCTTGCTGTCATCTTCTCGAATGGCTGCTGTTGCTGCGATGTTGCTTTTAAACAGAGCATTGACCAGTGTGGATTTTCCAACGCCTGATGACCCTAAAAACGCAATAGTTTGTCCATGTTTGCACCATGGGGAGAGCTTGGCAATTGGCTCGTCCGTTCGAGCGTTGAGCACTTCCACAACGACACGGTTTGAAATTGCGCTTGCCGCTTCAACATAGGCTGCCGGATCATCACAAAGATCGACCTTTGTAAGCAGGATCACCGGCGTGACTTCTGCCTCGAAAGCCAGAGCGACATAGCGCTCAAGTCTTGCAACGTTGAAATCATCGTTACATGAAGACACGATGAACGCGGTATCCACATTGGCGCCGATTAGCTGCCGTTCGTGATCTGTGCCGGGTGCGCGGCGTTCAAAAACACTGCTGCGCTCTAACACCTTGCTGCGGGATGGGTGATGCTGATCATATAAAAGCCAGTCGCCAACCGTTGCTTCGGGGCCGGGCGGGATCGTGATATCGATGCCGTCCCCAAGTAGGCGCAAACCGCTTCTATGGATTTCGACTACTCTAACTGGTGGTGTATCAGCAAGTTCGGCAATGCTGGTTTGCTGGCTAAAGAAAGGTTTCCAGCCAAGGTTTTCTAATGGGGAGCGCTCGCGTTTTGGAATGTCGCTTGAGGCTGGTAAAAAATGGGAATAGTCCCGTGCCATTGATAATATCTTTCGTTCTGAAACACGGGTAAAGCCCGCGCCGTAAAGTGTAGGTTGACTAGGTTGCAGAAAACCAGTCGCGCAAAGAGATTGGGCGTTATTCTGGTTTAACTTTGCATCGGGAGGGCGTTTTGCCTCCCCACTTTATCAGGACATAAAATCTCCAAGAACGAGCATGACATACAGCGCGGGCAGCACAGACCATCCTTGGGGCGGCCACCCAATTTTGAATATCACCATTATAATGATCGACAAGCACTGCGCATGTCAATGATAAAACTATTGTGGGGATTTCGCTGTCGAGGGTGTCGTGAGCGATTGGACGATTGATCCATTATATGGAAAAGTTGCAGCTTGCTGATGAAACTCGGTGACGCGTATTTAAAGGTTTGTCACAGACATCATTGGTGACCAAAATGGCGCTAAGACGCAAATTCTTTTGCAGCAAAAAGCTCCTGCATAGACCATTGTTTTGTACAATGATCGATATGCATGACGGGGCAATAGCTTCGTGAGTATTCAGCCGCCTAATGAATGCGCATTGAACTCAAAAGGCGGGGCAATTTCAGGTTAAGCTGCGATGGCTTCCTTGTGAATTTTCGCGCTCTCGATTGTATGAATGTTGCTGTCTTTTACTGTCTCAACTGGTGAAACGAGTGATCTTGCAGCTTCAAAATACTGTCTTGATAGTTCTCTTGAGCCGATCAAAACTCTTTTTTCGCTTTCAAATTCTTCCTGAAGCTTAACTTTGTTCAGGTAAAATTCCGCATTGTATTTTTCGACTTTACGAGAAAGTTCTTCAATCAACTTTTTGCATTCCGCTATTTTTGCTTGATGCGCAATATCTTGATTTCGTATCATAGCTTCATGATTAGCCGTGAGAGCGGTGATCTTATTTCCTAAATTATTAAACTCTCTTTCGTGGAGAGATGATGCATATTGAACCCGCTGTGCCGAGTTTAGTTTTGAAATATTTACACCCATCATCTGCTCCTAAATGCCATTTTGTTAAGCCTATATTTAGAGAGGTTAATGAAGTTATAATGGTTAACAGGTCGTTAATGTTCGCCGCGAATTCAATAAAAATGAATGCATTGTTTGAATTTATACTTCGATGTTGCTTAGTTTGGGGTTAGCCGCTGAGCTGTGTGCGCATTGCCTGATAAATGACGGCCGTGGCGGTGTTTGCCAAATTCAGTGAGCGCACAACGGGGTTAAGCATTGGCAGGTTGAACACGCGGTCTTTCATGTCATCCAAGATTGTCATGGGCAGACCTTTGGATTCGCATCCGAATACTAAATACCCATCCTGTTGGTAATCCGGCTCGTAAACGCTCTGTGCGCCATGTTCTTCAAAAAAATAAAGGCTGTCGCGTGCTGGTTTCCGTGTTTCCAGAAAATCTTCCCAGCTCTCATATTGGGTTAGTTGAACATGCTTCCAATAATCCATGCCAGCGCGCCGCACGGCTTTTTCTTCAAGCGAAAAGCCAAAAGGTTTGATCAATATCAATTCCAAATTGAGGGCCACGCATGTGCGGCCGATCGCGCCGGTATTGTATGGAATTTCAGGTGTCACCAATACGATTTTCATGCGCGGTTCAGACATTGCGTTTGGGGCTTTCCAACTTTTTCGCGCAGCTTTGCGCTTTTTGCCCCCTGTTAACGCGGTGCGTGTGTGTTGGCAATGTCAGCTGCTCTCACATAAGAATTTCAGAAATAATTTTAGCGGTGTCGAAATCTGCAATCCTCAAACGTCACAGGGGTATCGAAACCTCAAACGGATTGGAATGAATATGATTTTTATCGTTACTCCTCTTTATGCGCTGCCTGTGGCGGCCATTTATCTTGCCTTGTGGATGCGTGTCTCAGCGATGCGCGGGGCGACGGGTGTGTCCTTTGGCGATGGCGGCAATGCCGCGCTGTTGCAGCGCATTCGGCAGCACGGCAATTGCGCAGAATGGATGAGTTTTGTGCTGATTCTCATGATGTTGGCAGAAGGCTTGGGCGCTCCAGCTATTTGGCTGCACGTATCGGGCGTGTTGCTATTGATCGGGCGGATAGCGCATCCGTTTGGTCTAAAAGCCGATACGGCAGGGCATCCGCTGCGCTATGTGGGCAATGGCTCAAACATTCTGGCCGCGCTTACTGCGATGGTTTATATCAGCATCCATATCATTGGCCAATAATCGGCACAGCTAGGAATAATTTTATGCAATATATGCTTTTAATCTACAATGATCCTGCCAGCGAACCAGCTTATGGTACGCCTGAATTTAAAGAAATGATGGGCGGGTATTTTGCTGCAAACGAGCAGATGAAGGCTGATGGTGTGCTTGTATCGGGCGAAGGGCTTCAGGGCGTTGAAACGGCGACCTCGCTGCGCATTAAAGCGGGTAAAACGGAAACTATGGACGGCCCATTTGCAGAAACACGTGAGCACCTCGGCGGCTATTATGTGATCGACGTGCCTGATCTGGATGCAGCGTTGAAATATGCTGCGCTAATCCCTTCGGCGCATTTCGGCACGGTAGAGGTGCGCCCGCTCATGAACTATAATCCAGCAGGTTAGGCCATGACCAAAACCGCTCCCTGTTCTAGCGCCCGCACCATTGCTGTGGCTAAAGAACTTGAACGTGTGATGCGTTTGGATAGGGGGCGGTTGATTGCGACTTTGGCAGCAGGGCTTAGAGATTTGAGCCTTGCTGAAGAGGTGCTGCAAGAGGCCGCTATTTCGGCGCTCGGCCATTGGGGGCGGGCGGGCCTGCCGACTTCGCCGCAAGGTTGGTTGTTACAGGTGGCACGCCGCAAGGCCATTGACCGATTGCGGCGTGATAAGCGAAGCAAACTTCACGCCGAAACATTGGCTATTCTTGCCGCTGATGATGGTGCGCCCGCTGATGACGACATTCCAGACCATCGGTTGCGCCTGATCTTTGCCTGTTGCCACCCCGCTCTGGAAACCAAATCACGCGTAGCGCTGACATTGCGCACGGTGTGCGGGTTGACCACACCAGAGATCGCTTGTGCGTTCTTGGACAATAACACCACGATGGGGCAACGCTTGAGCCGTGCTAAAGCCAAGATCGCGGCCGCTGGTATATCTTTTGCCGTGCCGGAACCTGAATTTTGGGACGCGCGATTGGATGCCGTTTTAACCAGCGTATATCTGATTTTCACCACCGGCTATATCGCCGCGCCAGATGAGCCGCGTGACCTTTGCCATGAAGCTGAATATCTGATGCGTTTGATTGACCAGCTGCGGCCTGATGATCCAGAGATTGAAGGCGCGCTGGCGATGATGTTGTTGATTGGCGCGCGCCGTGCGGCGCGTATCGGGCCAGATGGTGCAAGTTTGCCGCCTGCCGAGCAGAACCGCAGCCTTTGGGATAATGCGCGCATTGCCGAGGGACGCGCAATTCTTGCCCGTGCAGTGGAGCGACGAAAGGCAGGGCCTTTCCAGATTAAGGCTGCTATTGCCGATTGCCAGATGGCCGATACGGGCCCCGATTGGCCGCAAATTGCAGCCCTTTACGGGGCGTTATGGAAGCATGAACCGACACCTGTCGTCGCGCTGAACCACGGCGTTGCCTTGGCTGAGGCAGGCGAGCTTAAAACGGCGCTCGCGTTGGTTGAAAGCCTTGAGAGCCAGTTGCCCAATTACCAGCCTTGGCATGCGGCGTCCGCTGCATTGCATGCGATGGCTGGCGACCACAAAAAAGCTGCTGCTGCGTATCGCCAAGCGATTGCCACTGCACCAGGGGAGGCCGAAGCGTTGTTTTTGAAAAAGCGCTTGGCAAAACTGGCCCATTGAATTGAGCTTTCTAATTGTTGCGCAGCTTTGCGCAATTCGCACGGTTTTAACGCGATGTGTGTGCATTGAGCGCGTTTGTTAAAGAGGTGCGCTTTTGTGAGTTTAGGTTAAATGTGCCGGACGCTTGCATATGTTTGCATCGAAGATTGCTAATCAGAGAATAATTCTTGCAGCATTGGGCAGTCTTTTTGCCCTTTATGACAGGACGCAACGAGTTCGGTTAGCGCTATATCCATGCGTTTAAGGTCTGCAATCTTGCTTCTCACCAGATCAAGGTTGCTCACGCCGATTGCGCCTGCTTCTTCGCAGGTTTTACTGTCGGAATGGGAAAGATTGAGCAATATTTTAATGTCAGCAATCGAAAAGCCTAATTCTCTGCACCTCTTCACAAAACGAAGCCGCGCAATCGATTGAGTGTCATAGTCGCGCCGTCCTGCGGCTGTCCTATCTGGTTTTGGTGTGATGCCTTCTCGCTCATAATAGCGAATGGTCTCAATGCCCACGCCGCTCAACTGTGAAGCTTTGCCAATCGGACAGTTCATTTTCTGTTTGCTCCTGTAGTGCCTACAGGTTTTATAAAGCTGAAATGAACGGAGTAAATCTCTTATTCGTTCGCTCTGATGTAATTCAAGGTAAAACCATGAGTAATAATAAACTTCTCGCCACAGGCCTTATTGGCACTCTAATTGCGGCCTTGTGTTGCTTCACGCCGATTTTGGTTATTTCTCTCGGTATTGTCGGGCTATCGTCAATTGTTGGATATCTCGACTATGTTTTGTTGCCTGCCTTGGGCGTTTTTATACTTATTAGTGTTTACGCAATTTGGAAGCGAGGTGTCGCATGACTATCCCAGTGTCAATAATCACCTGTCCGGAATGCGGACATTCAGAAACTGAAACAATGCCAACGGATGCTTGCCAGTGGTTTTATGATTGTAAGAGCTGCGGCACATTGCTGAAGCCCAAAAAAGGCGATTGCTGCGTTTATTGTTCTTATGGTTCTGTTGCTTGTCCGCCCATTCAAGAAGATAGTGGCTGCTGTGCTGAATAAGGATCATGCACCAATCACTTTGGGCTCATTAACGTCATGAGATCAATGCATCAAAGCCGGCGCGATTATTCACGCCGCCTTTGATCTATGTGCCGAATAAAATCGGCTTATTACTTCCCGCTAAACTTGTTTAGGCGCGCTAATAGCGATGATGTATCCCAGCGGTTGCCGCCCATTTTTTGCACATCGCTATAATACTGATCGATGAGTGCGGTGCCGGGCAGGGACGCGCCATTGTTGTTTGCTTCTGCTAAACAGATCGCCAAATCTTTGCGCATCCAATCAACTGCAAAGCCGTGCTCATATTCGCCTTTGCTCATCGTCTTGTGGCGGTTTTCCATCTGCCATGAACCGGCCGCGCCTTTTGAAATGACATCAATAACGGCTTCAACATCCAAGCCAGCGCTTTGCGCAAAATGAATGCCTTCCGACAGGCCTTGAACCAGACCAGCAATGCATATTTGGTTGACCATTTTGGTGAGCTGACCTGCGCCAGCGCCGCCCATCAGCGAGACCATTTTGGCGTAGCAATCAATGATTGGTTTTGCTGTGTTGAACGTTGCTTCGTCGCCGCCGACCATCACAGTGAGGACGCCGTTTTCTGCGCCTGCTTGACCGCCCGATATGGGCGCATCTAAAAAGCCGAAACCAGCATCTGATGCAGCTTTATATAATTCACGCGCGACATCGGCTGAAACCGTTGTGTTGTCGATGAAGATTGCGCCTTTTTTCATCGTGCTGAATGCGCCGTCTTCGCCCGTTGTTACGGAGCGCAAATCATCATCATTACCAACGCAGGAAATCACAAAGTCGCAGCCCTCTGCTGCTTTTGCAGGGGTTGGTGCAGCCTTGCCGCCAAACTCGTTGGCCCATTTTTCAGCTTTTGCGAATGTGCGATTATAGACGGTGACATCATGTCCAGCCTTTGCGATATGGCCCGCCATTGGATAGCCCATTACGCCCATGCCGATAAATGCAACTTTTGCCATTGATAGAAATCCTGATTTTGAAAATGCTATTGTTGTTATGGAATAGCAGTCTCACGTCAGAAACAACACCGCTCTACTTCTGAATCAGCGCCATGCACTCGATTTTTTTCGATTCCATCAAAGTACAGGCTTCAAAAGCATCTTGCATGGATGCAAAGCCGATAATGCGGGCGCGGTATACTGTGCCGCGGCTTGTCTCAAGCGGAACGGTATATTGGCGCAGCGTATCGGCGATATTTTCCAAAGCAGGGCGGGCAAGCGTGAGCCTTTCCATCGCCCGTTCTTGGCTTGGCAATGCGCCAACCTGAATGGCATAGCGCGAAAGTGCATCGCCTTGTGGTTCGATTGAGGCGACTTGCGTATTGGCCATCGCTTCAGCAATTGCTTGCGGTTCAGTCATCACAGCGGGGGCTGCTGCTACAATCGCCTGTTCTAATTTTTCTTCAGGTGCTTGCTGCACGGATGCAATTATTTCTTTCGATTGCTTTTCGGCGTTGTCTTTTGTTTCCACGGCGGCAACAACGATAGCGGCGTTAATTTCGTCTGCAGCTTTTTGCGCTATTTTTTGTTCAGCGGCTTCTGCTTTGGCAGCTGCAATCTGTTCTGCTTTATCGGCGGCATTGCGCGCGATGAGTTGTTCTTTTGTGAGCTGATAGATGGGCTTACGGCCGTTTAAGATATCAATCGCAATCTGATCGCGCTCTTTGGCATTGCGCCCACCCATGACAACCACAATTTTATCGCCTGAAATCTCTTCGGAATAGGTGACGACATTAAAGCCCGACGCATTGATGAAACCTGTTTTAATGCCGGTAACGGTTTTCACTTTTTCAAGCAAATTGTTGTGGGTGTTCCATGTGCGGTCTTTATAGGTCACCGATGGTACGGAGAAGCGCGGAAAAAGCGTCGGGAAATCACGTTTTAAAGCCATGCCCAAAATTGCTTGGTCGCGCGCGGTGGTGACTTGCTCTTTGTTTGGGAGGCCAGATGCATTTTTGTAAACAGTGTCTTTCATGCCAAGCTGGCGGGCCTTTGCGGTCATTTTGACGGCAAAATCCTCTTCGCTGCCTGCGAGCATTTCAGCAATAGCGGCAGCAACATCATTGGCCGAGCGCACAACAAGTGCATCAATGGCTAGATCAACGGGGATGGTTTCGCCCATGCTGTGCCCAAGGCGCGAAGGTGGGCGATCTGCGGAATGACGCGATGCGACAACGCCCGTATCAAGCTTGATTTTACCGCTATCTAAGGCTTCAAACAGCAAATAGAGCGTCATCATTTTGGTCAAAGACGCAGGGTGGCGCAGCGCAGAAGCATTGTCATCAAACAATGTTTTGTTCCTGTCAACATCAATGACCAAGGCTGAACGCGGTGGTTCATAAGCTGCAAAAGCAGTCGATGAAGCCATGAGAAATGAAAGCGTTGAAACGATGATAGCGAAAATAGCGCGGCGCGAAGTCAACATGATGTCCTGTGGGGCTGTAGTGAGTTTGATCGCAATGATCCAAGATCAGTCCACTAAAATGGTAAGCGCGGCATTAATATGGCATGCATGAAAATGAGAAGGCGAAAGTTGATTTTATCCCGAATTTAGAGAATGCGGGGGATCAAGCGGACTTTCTTTATGGATTGGGACGCCTAAAAACGGCCTTAAGTCAGCCTCATTGGCGAATTGCCAGCATGGCCTTTAATGCGCCGTTCAAATGAAGGCGCATGGCTTCTTGCGCGCCAGCCTTATTGCCGCACTTTAGAAGGTCGATGATCATCGCATGCTCTTTATTATAGTGGAGAAGCCGACTTCTTGAACCAAGTTGAGATTTGCGAAAGGGCGCAAGTTTGAGGCGGATATCATGCGCCACTGATTTAATTTCATCATTATGGGCGGCATCATAGATTTTAGAATGAAAGGCCGTATTGGCATCTGCATATTCGTCAAAGGATTCTTGAGTGATCAAAAATTCCATTATTCTGTGTTGCTCTTCAAGTTCGGCAAGCTCTTTTTCTGTAATGCGATCGACAGCAAAGCCTGCGCAAACGGCTTCCATTTCCGCCATCGCTTCGAACATAGCTTTAATGTGTTCAATGCTCACATCTTTGACCACAACGCCGCGAAATGGCTGGCGTTCTGCAAGGGAGCGCGAGCAGATAATTTGCAACGCTTCGCGGATGGGTGTGCGCGATACGTTAAAGCGTTGCGTTAGTGATTTTTCGTCGAGCTTAGTGCCGGGTGTTAAAATACCGCCAACGATTTCCGCTTCCAGTTTTTCAGCGATCATCGCGCTGTGAACATTTTTCGCTGTGCTTTTCTGCATCGGACCAAACTTCAAATGGATGAATGCAGCTTAATTATTGCCGATCTTTTGGCAAGACGCACATGTTAGAAAAAAGACCTCACATATTTGGGCTTTGTTTTTGGGGGCACCTTATAAATAATTGTCATAGTCGGAGACAAGCAAATGTGTCGGTGCTTCGTCTTCTTCGATATTTGCAAAACGGCCGATTTTCATTTCAAAATCATTGTCGAGGCGGTCGTCATTTACCGTTGATACTTCGCCGATCAGAACGTCGCTGCCTTCGCCCCAAAATGCATGCCATATGCCGGGCATAAGTGTGACGCTTTCGCCTGGGGCAAGTTTGAGAAGGCCGCCTGCCGGTAGTGTTTTAAGCCGCCCGTCGACGGGAACAACAACATCAGAAGTGCGGTCAATGGAGCCGTCTGCAGCGCCTGCAAATAATTCTAAAACAAGTGTGCCGCCGCCACGGTTGATAATGTCTTCTGCTTTTAGAAAGTGCCGATGCATAGGCGATAGCTGGTCCTTGCGGCTAATCATGATTTTTTCAGCATAAAGCATGCCAGAACCATTTTTGATGTCTTGAACAAGACCGTTTCTGACCGTGAAGAGAAACAGACCTAATTCGTCATATCTGCCTTGACCGTAATCGGTAATGTCCCAGCCCATGCCGCGCTCTTTCAGCATAGCGTGGTCGCTTGCTTTCAATTCTTCTGGCGTCTGGTACGCAAAGGGCGGCAGAACATAACCAAATGAACGAATAAAGGCATCGCCTTGTTTCAAAATCTCATTGATTTGTGAGCGTTTCATAAAATGTTCTCCGTTGGGGACATCAAAATGGTCGGATCATTTTGATGCAAAGCTAGGTGGCTGTTATGCCAGATCGAAAGTTCAGTTTCTATGGGCATGTTAAATGCGGTTTTGCGTCGGTGGTAGCTGACATTGGGAGGGTAAATCTTCTGTGCAAGGTTTAAGACCTAAAGCCTTATTGGCGAAGTTCTTCACGTAAGAATTCATAAAGGCGCGGATCTTCTGCATGACCGACATTGAGTCTTATCCCATGGGGGGCTGAATCCTTATCGATAGAAAATAATGAGCCCGGTGCAATGAAAATGCCCTTTGCGGCGGCGGCTTTTGCCAGCGCAATATCATCGAAGCCTCTTGGAAAGCGCGGAAAGACATAATAGCCATTTTTAGGCGGGGCGAAGCAGTCGAGCCCAATGCTTTCAAGGTTTGATAGGCTGGCCGCTGTTGCTTTTTCAATGCGGTTTTTAAGCCGCTTGATATGTCGGCGGTAGTGACCATTGCTGATAACATTGCTGACAATGCGCTCAATATGGCCCGAACTATTGACCACTGTGATCATTTTTAAAGCTGTGAGTGCGGTTATAAGATCAGCGCGTCCTGCAATGTAACCTGTGCGCATTGCCGCTGAGAGCGTCTTAGAAAATGTGCCGACAAAAATCACATTTTTGAACTGATCAATCGTAGATAGTAAAATATCGCTTGGTCCCATTAAGTCTTTGAAGGGATCGTTTTCGACGATGGTTACGCCGTGGCGCTCGGCAATCGACAGCACAGCATGCGCTGTCGGTAAATCGATAGAGCTGCCCGTTGGGTTGTGTGCATAGGACTGCGTGAAAAATAATTTGGCATTTGTGCGCTGAAGCTTTTCTTCAAAATCATCAGGACTTGGCCCGTTGGCCAAACGTTTGACGCCAACAATATTCACCTGCGCTAATTTGAGTTTGGCAAAAAGTGGATAATAGCCGGGGTCATCAACCAGAACCGTATCGCCCGGTGCGAGAAAGTATCGGATGATCATATCAAGCGCATGGTTGGCGCCCAGCGTCATCAATATCTGATCGGGATCAACACTGATGGCGCGCTCGCCAAAACCGATGGCAACAAGTTCGCGAATTTTACGAATGCCTTGCGCGGCACCGTAGCCTTCCTCATTTTTGCGCAATGCGTTCGGCCCCAAATAGCGCTTTATTTCAGACTCTTCCGTCCAGCTGGTTGGCGGTCTGCCGTCGCCTGCGCGGATGGAATAGGACTTATCTAGCTGAGCAGAAAGGAGCGAGACAATGTCTATCGCCTCTGAAACATGAACAGGGCGCGGTGACTGGCTTGGTGTTTTAGCAGCGTTTACGACGAAGCCAGAGCCGTGTTTTGGCGTCACTAATCCTGCTGACGCTAATCGTTCATAGGCTTCGATGACGGTGTTTTTGGAGACGCCAAAGCTTTCCGCAGCTGCGCGAATAGAAGGCAGGCGGTCACCTGGGCGCAAAGCACCTGACTTAATTTGCACTTTGAATTGCTGGCTCAAGCGATCTGTAAGCGTCTGTTTTCGCGGCTTTGTTGGATGACCATATTGCATATTTGTACCCTGAATTTTGAGGGTACAGTTCAAGTTCAATTAAGCAAACTGTACCTTTTTATATGGTATCAGTTAGATAGGTTACGTCAAAATAAAAATTCTATCGGGGAGGTAGGCGGTTTTGTCTGATACTGAACAAAAACAGCCAAGTGCTAATTATAATTCACGCGTTGAAGGACTTCGCGATCTTTCGCCCGATGAGCGCCGCGCAAAAATTGCGGGCATCGTTGGCCTGACGTCAGAGCAGAGCGATCTTTTGCGCGGCGTTGAAGCGCTGCCTTTGCACATTGCCGATGGCATGATTGAAAATGTCATTGGCAATTTTGAATTGCCGATGGGCGTTGCGAGCAATTTTACAATCAATGGGCGCGACTATCTTATTCCTATGGTGGTTGAAGAACCGTCTGTGATTGCTGCTGCTTCTTACATGGCGCGTATTGCGCGTGGATGCGGCGGGTTCACAACATCAAGCAGCCAGCCGATCATGCGCGCTCAAGTTCAGTTGACGGGATTGACCGATCCCTTTGGCGCACGGGCCAAATTGCTTGGCGCACGCGATGAAATCGTCGAAAAAGCAAACCAGCAAGACAAGTTGCTCGTCAGCCTTGGCGGCGGATGCCAAGATGTTGAAGTTCATATTTTTGAAGATACGCCTGCAGGACCAATGGTTGTGCTGCATCTTCTTGTTGATGTACGCGATGCGATGGGCGCCAACACTGTTAACACGATGGCAGAAGCTGTTGCGCCAATGGTTGAAACGATCACTGGCGGCAAAGTGCGGATGCGTATTCTATCCAATCTTGCTGACCGCCGTTTGGCGCGTGCCCGTGTGGAGCTAACGCCGCAAGCGCTTGCGACCAAAGATTTTACGGGCGAACAGATGATCGACGGTATTCTTGAGGCGTGTGCCTTGGCGATCGTTGATCCTTACCGTGCTGCTACCCACAATAAGGGCATCATGAACGGCATTGATCCTGTGGTTGTTGCCACAGGCAATGATTGGCGTGCGATTGAAGCGGGTGCCCATGCTTGGGCTGCGCAATCGGGTCGTTATACATCGCTTAGCCGCTGGGAGCGTGATGGTTCTGGCAATCTTGTTGGCACCTTGGAATTGCCAATGGCGATGGGGCTTGTTGGCGGTGCGACCAAAACACACCCTGCAGCCCGCGCAGTGCTTGATATATTGCAGGTTAAATCAGCACAAGAATTGGCTGAAGTAACCACAGCCGTTGGCTTGGCGCAAAATATGGCAGCACTTCGCGCTCTGGCAACAGAAGGTATTCAGCGCGGCCATATGGCGCTTCATGCGCGCAATATTGCAATTTTAGCAGGTGCTACAGGCGAGCAGATCAGTCAGATTGCTAGCGAAATGGCACAGGCAAAAGATGTGCGGGTGGACCGCGCAAAAGAAATTCTTTCGAGAATGTAAGACGTTACTGTCATAATCTATGGGAGGTCTAATATGACAAATAAATCGAGACGTAGTTTTTTCAAAGCAGCGGGCGCTGGCATGCTTGCCGCACCTGCAATCGTTGCAGTTTCAAGCTTGGAAGCGCGTGCGCAAGAAAAAGTCACATGGCGTATGCAAGCGCTATGGGGCGGCGGTACAACGCCAATGCTTTATGAAGAAAAATTTGCCAAACGGGTTAGCGAACTAACCGGCGGCAGCTTTGAAATCACAACATTTGCCGGCGGCCAGATTGTGCCATCTGCACAATCATTTGATGCGGTGCGCGGCGGTGCATTTGAGCTGATGAAAACATTTGACGGTTACACAGCTGGTAAAATTCCGTCACATGGATTTTCGTCAACTGTGCCGTTCGGTTTTCCTGAAGCTGATATGTATGAAGCATGGTTTTATGAAGCTGGTGGATTGGACTTGGCGAAAAAGTCCTACGCACCTGCTGGCCTGACATATGTCGCACCAACTGTTTATGGCGAAGAGCCGCTTCACTCTAAAGTGGCGATCAGAACAATTGCCGATATGAACGGTCTGAAAGGCCGCTTTGTTGGTCTTGCTGCCTCTGTGTTGGCCGATTTCGGTGTTGCAGTATCACCATTGCCGACATCAGAAGTTTATTCTGCGCTTGATAAAGGCCTTATTGATTTTGCTGACCGCGGCGACGTGAAAGCAAACTATGAAGAAGGTCTGCATGAAGTTGCAAAATATCTGATTTTGCCAGGCTTCCACCAGCCAACAACAGCAACGTCTTATGTGGCTAACACAGCTGCCTATGACAAGCTCAGCGATCAACATCGCGCTGCGCTAGAAGTGTCGGCACGTGAAGTTTCAGGTGCATTGCGCCAGAACATTATGGTCGATAACGCTGAATATCTTGCTAAGTTTGAAGCTGCTGGTGTGGAAATTATCCGCCTAGATGCGGCTGATATTGCACAGGCACGCGTTAAAGCCGTCGCATCATGGGAAAAAGCGGCCAATGGCGATGCTGTTGCGCTGGAAATGATGAACACACAAAAAGATCTTATGGCTCAATTCGGCCTTTTATGATCTAGGAATTCCAGACCGCATATATTCATCTATGCGGTCTGGTAAATCTGGGAAAATAACTCATGCTCTATGCAGCGCAACTCGTAACGCGGGTTAATAAACTTCTATTTGATAGCGTCAAATGGGTGATTTTTCTCATCGCAGGATTGATGCTTTTTGAAGTCATCTCCCGCTACACATTTACCGCGCCCACCTCTTGGGCGCCGGAACTTGCAACCTTGCTTTTTGGTCCGTTCTTTTTGTTCGGCGGTCCTTATTTGCTGCATATTGGCGGCCATGTGGCCGTTGATATTGTCAGCGCAAATGCCAAGGGGCGCACGAAGCTTTTACTGACGGCTTTATCGATGCTGCTTGCATTGGTTTTTGGCGCGATCCTTTTGCGCTTTAGTTTGCCGCTTGCTGTGAGCGCTTTTGAATATGGTGAAACCAGCTATTCGGGCTGGAACCCTGTGATATGGCCCGCCAAAGCGGCGCTGCCTTTCGCGGCTCTACTTTTAATATTGCAGGCGCTTGCTGAGTTGATTGTTCTGTTTAGCGGAAAAGAGACTGCGCAATGACCAGCTCATTCATTCTTATTGGTATGTTCAGCTCACTTGTTGCGCTTATGCTTTCGGGCGCGGGACTGGCATTTGTTCTGGGCGCGATTGCGTTTTTGTCGACCATTTTCATCTGGGGTCCGAACGCGCTGATTGTTACCACGCTCAACACGTTTGAGACGATGACATCGGAATCCCTGATGGCTATTCCGCTCTATGTGTTGATGGCATCAATTCTTCAGAAATCCGGCATCATTGAAGATTTATATGAAGCCATGGAAAAATGGTTCGGCAATCTGCATGGCGGACTGGCTATCGGCACTGTGGTTATCTGCACGATTATGGCGGCCATGACTGGCGTTGTTGGCGCAGCGGTGGCGGCAATGGGTATTCTTGCTCTGCCGTCGATGCTCAAGCGCAAATATCATCCACCTCTAGCGCTTGGCGCTATCTGTGCTGGTGGCACGCTTGGCATTCTTATTCCGCCATCTGTCGTGACAATTGTTTATGCGATCACAGCGCAGATTTCGATCGGCAAAATGTTTATTGCCGGTATCATTCCAGGCATTATTTTGGCGGCGAGTTACAGCATTTATATCTATGTGCGTGCACGGCTTGACCCAAGCATTGCACCGATCAATGAAGATATGGCAGACATTCCGCTTGGCGAAAAACTGCGCGCTTTAAAAACGCTCATCTTGCCTTTCTTTGTCATTATCAGTGTTCTTGGTTCTATTTATGCTGGTATTGCCACGCCAACGGAGGCGGCAGCTGTTGGGGTGTTTGGCGCTATCTTATCAAGCGCTATTTCAGGACGCTTGAAGGTCGATCAGCTTTCACAAGCGGCCGCTGACACATTGCGTGTGACCGCTATGATCTTATGGATTACCATTGGTGCGCGTGCCTTTATTTCCGTGTTTGTTGCAACGGGCGGTGCGGATTCTATTTTGAGTTTTGTGCAAGATCTTGAAGCATCACGCTGGGTGGTTTTGGCCGCTATGATGTTCATTCTGATTTTGCTTGGCCTGTTCCTTGATGAAATTGGCATCATATTACTTTGTGTTCCGGTGTTCTTGCCAATCGTGAAACTGCTTGGCTTTGACCCGCTCTGGTTTGGTGTTTTGTTCATGATCACCGCGCAGATGGCCTATATTACACCGCCGTTTGGATACACCTTGTTTTATTTAAAAGGGGTGCTGCCTGATCACATTGGTATTGGCCAAGTTTATCGCGGTGTTATTCCATTCTTTTTGATCCAAGTTGTGGTGCTGATCTTGTTCATTATGTTCCCGCAGATCGTTACATGGTTACCGGAACTTGGTTCTGCGCAATTACAGTGAGCGTGAATTATGCCTGACAAACCAGACATCACAATCTTTGAGGTTGGCCCGCGCGATGGCTTGCAAAACGAAGCGCAACATGTCGGCCTTAATGACAGGTTGAAGCTGGTCGAATTGCTGATTGATAGCGGATTAAAAGCGATTGAAGTTGGTAGTTTTGTCTCGCCGAAAGCCGTGCCGCAAATGGCTGACACGGAGGCGTTGATTGAGCTTTTGCCACGGCCAGAGGGTGTGCGTTATTCAACGCTTGTTCCCAATCTTAAAGGCATGGAAAAAGCGATACAGGCACAGGTGCATGAGGTGGCGATTTTTGCCTCAGCGTCGCAGAGTTTTTCGCAGCGCAATATTTCGTGCAGCATTGAAGAAAGCTTTGAGCGTTTTGCACCAGTAATGGCAAAAGCCAAAGCGGTGAATATGCCTGTGCGTGGTTATTTATCCTGCGCGTTCGGGTGCCCCTATGAAGGCGAGATTGCCGTTGATGCAGTTGTTATGGTGGCGCGGAAATTGATGGCGCTGGGCTGCTATGAAGTTGCGGTCAGCGATACGATTGGAATAGCAACACCACAAACCACGCAAGTGGTGATGCGCAGCGTGATTGACGAAATCGGGGCAGGGGTAACGGCTGCCCATTTTCATGATACGCACGCACGGGCGCTTGATAATATTAAAGCCTGTTTAGAGCTGGACGTGACCACTTTTGACAGCGCGGTTGCCGGGCTGGGCGGTTGTCCTTATGCCCCTGGTGCAACGGGCAATGTTGCCACTGAAAGTGTTGTTGATATGCTTGCTAAGCTGGGGCTATCCACTGGCGTGGACATAGCGAAAGTAAATGTGGCGGCAGACTATATTTCTAATGTGCTCAAACCAAGTAGCGCTCTTTAAGGCTGCATTATTCGCATATATTCTCTTTGATGAAACAGTTTGAGCCAATGCAACCATCCCAGCCTTCAGCTTTGATGGATTGTGATTTTTCACTGAATTCACCTTCGACAATTTTAACGGACTTGATTTTGTCGAACCGGAAAATTCGTTCGGATGCATAATCGCGGCCCTTGGTGCATCCACGCTTTTGCCAGCCATGCATATACATCTGGCCATTATTGCCAATTGCAATTTGATGCACATCAATGAGACGTGGAAGACAGCCTTTGCTGGCGTCTTTGTCGTAAACCATTTCGATGGATTGATTTGTCTTTGCCGCTTCGCAAAGCGCAGCTTCATGCTTTGATTGGGCTAGAGCAGGCGAGGATAGCGAAATGGAAACAATAAACGTTGCGATTGTTTGGCTTATTTTCATTGCTGCGCTCCTCAAGATAAGGTGCTTGTCTAACGCATTTTGAGCGTTTTTCACAGGGCTTAAAAACCACTGTGAAAATCGTTGTCTCTGCGCGAAGTCTTTCTAAAGCAAGGCGATGCTATTACCGTTTAGCGATAATGAGCGGTAGAATAATAATCAGCATAAACAGCCGGAATATGTGGTGAGTTGCTACAAAGACGGGATCATAGCCCAAGGACAAAGCAATTGCGGCCATGCCTTCCACGCCGCCTGGCGCATAGGAAACCCAAACCTGGCCAAATGGAACGCCCAAAATGGGGGCGACCAAAGCGCTGGCAATTGCTGAGATACTTATCGCTAGGGTTGAGAGTACAACACCAGCGACAGCTAATTTGCGCAATTCGCTGGCTTTAAATTGACCAAAGCGCGAACCGATGACACCGCCTGCAACCACAAATCCTATAAACAGGATCGGTTCCCATGGCCGTCCGTTCACCCAGCCAGCGCCATGCGCGATGCCAGAAACGATAAGGCCGGCGATCAACCATGCCGCTGGCAAGTTAAACTTCTCAAACAGCTTTGCTAATAGAAAAGAGCCCACCAGCAAGACGAGACTGACAATAACGCTTGTTGACGCTTCTGCGTGCGTTGAGCTTGGCAATTCGCCGCCAAGCACCGTGACAAGCGGCGGAAGGAACACCGTAATGGCAAACAGTCTGATGCCTTGCAGCACGGTGACTGTTCGAACATCGGCTTTCTTATCGACAGCCAAGACGAGTGCATATGACAATGCGCCGGGGGAGGTTGCGAGCAATGCGGTTGTGCTGTCGGTTGCAAAAAAGCGTTTGAGTATCAGCGTTGCGACCAAGGTTGCGATAACCAATGTTACGGTCAAAAGCACCAAGCTGAGCGAGAAGCGGCTGATATCAGATAAAATTGTGGGTGTTATACCTGCACCCAAGGTTAAGCCGATAATGGCAAATGCAGTGTTGCGCCAGATGTTGGGCACCTGCGGTTTTGCACCCATGAGTGCGCAGATCGTGACCGCTATTGTGCTGCCCACCAGAGCGGGCGCTGGCATGTGTAAATACATTGCCAGCGCCCCACCTATGCTGCCTGCTGCCAAAGCAACGGCAAATCGTAGTAGTTCTTGATTCATAGAGCTTACGTTGTTGCACCTTTAGCAGCGCGGCGACGACGAATGCCAAACCAGATTGGTAGAATGACAACCGTTGCAGCCAAAATGTAAAGAACTACACTATCGATTGATGTAAACAAGATAGACCAATCACCACCAGAGATGGAAAGTGCACGGCGCAAATTATCTTCGAACAGGCCACCGAGCACGAAGCCCAAAATAACCGGTGCAAGAGAAAATTCGAGTTTACGCAAGAACCATCCAAAGACGCCCAAGCCAATAATCATATATAGATCATGCGGGTTTGAGACGACCGAATAAACACCAATAAATGCAAGTACGGCAATGAGCGGTGTTAGATATTGCTGAGGAATGGTCAACATGCGGGCAAAGAGGCCCACAAGCGGCAAGTTGATGATCAAAAGTGCCAAATTGCCAAGATACATTGAAGCAATCAAACCCCATGCGATTTCTGGGCGGTCGGTGAACATCAAAGGTCCAGGTGTTACGTTGAACAGGAGTAAAGCACCAAGCAAGATGGCTGTTGTGCCTGATCCTGGAATGCCGAGTGTCAACATAGGCACCATTGCACCGCCCGCTGCCGCATTGTTGGCAGATTCAGGTGCAGCAAGACCGCGTGGGTTGCCCGTTCCGAATGTGTTTTCTGTATCGGAAATCCGCTTTTCGGCGCCGTAAGCAACAGCTGAAGCAACGGAAGCGCCTGTACCGGGCAAAATTCCAATGAAAAAGCCGATGAACGATGAACGTATGATTGTCCATTTGCACAAGGCAAGATCTTTCATCGAAACAAAGGTTTTGTCGATTTTAAGAGCCTTCAATGTGCCCGCGGATTGTTGTTCAACAAGGTGGATAAGCTCCGCCATGCCGAAAAGACCAATGACGATAACTAGGAAATCTATGCCTGCAAGAAGATCAGGTACGCCAAATGTAAAGCGCACCACGCCAGTGTTTGCATCAATGCCGATAGATGCAAGCATTAGGCCGATCAGTGCACCGAGGAATGTTTTGACCGGATTTTTGCCAATCAAAGATGCCAATGATGCGAACGCAAATACCATCAACGCAACATAGTCTGATGGTGAAAACGTAACGGCGTAAGATGCAAGAAGAGGGCCAAAGAGGCTCATCAATACAACGGCAATTGTGCCGCCGACAAAGGAGGCGACAGCCGATAATGAAAGCGCACGGCCAGCTTCCCCATTTTTAGCCATTGGGTTGCCGTCAAGCGTTGTCATCACCGCACTAGCATCACCTGGTACATTCAAAAGGATAGAGGAAATACGACCGCCATACTCTGCGCCATAATAAATACCAGCGAGAAGAATAAGCGCAGATTCCGGTGGTAAGCCCAAGCTATAGGCGATCGGTAATAGTATAGCCACGCCGTTGATCGGACCAATGCCCGGTAGCGCGCCAATGAGTGTTCCTGCAAAACATCCTGCTAGAACGAGAAAAAGATTAAGTGGCTGTAGGGCAACAGAAAAGCCCTGTGCCAATCCTGAGAATACGAGATCCATTATACTACTCCAAAAAAGCCAGTAGTCCGGCAGGTAAGTTGAGATCAAGCAGGATCGTGCCGATTACATAGCCCAAGACTCCGGTCACAACTGCGAAGATAAGAGATGCTTTGATATTTGCTCCGAGCATTACGGAAAGCGCGGCGCAAAAAAGGAATGTTGCAATCACGAATCCTGCAGGTTGGAACAACCAAGCATAGGCACTGAGCATAACCACCAAGCCTGCGAGGCGTATCCAAGTTTTACGCTCAACGTGGAGGTCCCATACATCTGGCTTATAAATAACATAGGCACAGCAAAATATGGCTAATACGCTTAAAATTCTTGGCCAAGTTTCTGGTCCAAGAGGGTCATATTGGAAAGGGGCTTTGATGAGTGTGAAAGCAATAAAGCTATAGGTTATTGCACTGATTAAGAGCAATGAAGCAAAAATTCTATCGGCCATAATGTCCTCCCTAATGGCAGATGTGGCAGGGTAATTAGCCCTGCCACATTGTAATTTATTCGATTAGGCCAGCTTCCTTTGCAATAACGCGCATACGCTCAACACGAAGAAGCACGTCTTCTTGGAATTCCTCACCAGCCATATTGAGAGGCAGTAAGCCTTTATCTTTCTGGATCTGAGCAAATTCTTCAGTTTCATAGGCTGCTTTGAATGCATCAGCCCACGCATTGTAAGCTTCATCAGAGACGTTTTTACCCATGTAGAAACCGCGTAGAATGACCCATTCTGCACCTTCATAGCCGAGTTCTTTTGTGGTCGGGACTTGGTCGAATGGTGCTTCGAGACGCTCAGGGCTCATAACTGCGAGAATGCGCAATTTGTCTCCGCCAACATAGGAAACCAATTCGCCTACATCGCCTGTATATGCCTGAATGGAATTGCCCAAAAGCGCGGCAATTGCTTCGCCGCCACCATCGAATGCAACATAGCGCATTGCTTTAGGATCAAGATTGCGAGATTTGACCATCAACGCACCCTTCATCCAGTCTTGTGAGCCGACGCCGCCGCCAGCACCAATTGCGATTGAGCCAAGATCGGCTTCAAGTGCTGACATCAAATCATCAAGTGTTTTGTATTCACTGTCAGCATTAACAACAATCGCGCCAAAATCGGCACCTGCAGTTGCTACAAATTTGACGTCTTTTTCAGCGAACTGACCGTATTTTCCGGTCGCCATGTTCAAAAGTGAACCTGATGAAAACGCAACAATTGCGTTGGGATCATCTGTGCGTGTTGTGTTGAAGAGGCTAATTGCAACAGCGCCGATGCCGCCAGGCATAAAGGTCACTTGCATTGGTCTGCTGGTCATTGAAGCAAGGCCAGCCTGCGCAACACGGCAGGTAATATCAAAACCACCGCCCGGTTTTGCTGGTGCAATGCACTCAGGCTTGTCAATTGCCATTGTGTGTGATTCAGCAAAAGCGAGTGTTGTCAATGAAGTGGTGAGACCGGCAGCGAAAGCTACGCTGGTCAAAAGGTTTTTGAACATGATGTTCCTCCCATAGGTTTTCATGATAGGCATTTGGCCATGGCGAATGCTACACATGAGAACTGACGGTGTACTGCCACCAAGCTGACAAGAAGCTGACAGGAAATTTGCCTGCTTTACCAACTCAAGGTGTAGAAGTAGTCTGCCAACATGCGTATGTTGTTGGTCGAAGATAATGATGATCTCGCTGAAGCGATTTTGGATCGCTTACGCAGCGAAGGGCACGCTGTTGACCTTGAATCCAATGGCGAGGCAGCCAACGAACTTTTGCGTCACACAAATTTCGATTTGGTTATTTTGGATGTCAATTTACCGGGTCGCAATGGCTTGGAAATATTGCGCTCCTTGCGGTCTCGAAACGACGACACGCCTGTCATTATTCTAACGGCGCGCTCTCAAATAGATGACCGTGTTGTTGGGCTTGATGCCGGCGCTGATGATTTCATGATTAAACCTTTTGATTTTCGCGAACTGTCTGCGCGTTGCAGAGTGTTGGCGCGGCGGCGTTCGGGATCTGCGTCAAACCGTTTTGAAGTCGACGGGTTGGTTTTTGACTACCGTGCAAAGCGCGCGCTGGTGAATGGGCGCGATGTCGAATTGCGCGCGCGAGAAGTGCAACTGCTCGAAGTGTTCATCGCGGATTTAGGGAAGGTCATTGGCAAGGAAGAGGTTGCCAATAGGCTTTATGAATTTGATGAAACGCCTAGTCTGAATGCGGTTGAGCAAACGGTTACGCGCCTGCGCAAAAAGCTTGAGGGCTCATCTTTGAATATCAAAACCATGAGGGGGCTTGGTTATTTGGCCTATATTGATGATGCCGCTGGATAGGTTCGACAAGAATAAAGCGCCTTTAAACGATAGCGACACGTCAACTGGCCACGTTTCACTTAGGCGGCGCTTACTGTCTCTTATGTTTGCAGCATTTGCTGTTCTTGTGACCATCAACGCAACATTGATTTGGAGTTATGCGAAGGGCGCTTCCAACCGGTCCTATGATCTTTTGCTCGCTGGCGCGTCCTTATCAATTTTAGAACGTGTGGGCACAACAACCGAAGGGCTTGGTGTTGATATTCCCTATTCGGCATTGGAGATTGTTGGTCTGGCGAAGGATGACCGTGTGTTTTACGCCGTCAATTCGCATCGCAGCGGGTTACTGACTGGAACGGATGGACTACCGCGCCCTGATAAATATAAACCTTCGAGTGATCCGGTTTTCTTTGATGAAATCTTTAGCGGCGAGCTTTTTCGCTTCGTGTTGCAGTCACGGCGCATTCAAACAATAACAGGGCCCGTATGGGTGGATGTGCAGATCGGCCAATCTCGGTTTGCCCGTACTGCGCAGGCAAGGGAGCTGTTTGTCAGCGGCGTGGCTGGACTCGCATTTCTTTCGATTATCGGTCTGATTTTTGTTTGGCTTGCTATTCGGCGTGCTTTGCGGCCCTTAGCAAGTATTGAAAAAGATCTGGCTTGGCGCGAACCAAGTGATCTATCGCCGCTGACCCTTGATCCACCGCGCGAAATCATAAGCCTGATTAAGGCGATCAATGAGTTCATGTCGCGGCTATCGAGTGCACGCACGCAATCAGAAACTTTCATTGCTGATGTGGCGCATCAGACGCGAACATCTTTGGCCGCTTTACAAGGGCAGCTTGCGCTTGCCGGTGATGCTGACAGTGAACTTATGCTACGCAAGCGCCTTCGATTAGCCGAACGTCAGGCGGAAAAAGCAAGCAGGCTGACAAATCAGCTCTTGTCGCATGCAATGGTCACGCACCGCGCCGACCATGAACCTTTGAAAGAGATTAAACTGGAACCGCTTATTCGTGCGCTGCTTTCGGAAATGTTGCGCGACACGTCCCTGCGCCAAATTGAGTTGAGCTTCGAGGTCAAGGGCAGTGACGCTAATGGGGGTGTGATAGCGGGCGATCCAATTTCACTGCGTGAAGCGCTTCGCAATCTTATTGAAAATGCTGTGCGCCATGGGCCGCCGAAAAATGAGATTGATGTTTTGCTAAGCTGCGAAGATGCTCATATCGAAATCAAGATTAGTGATGCGGGGCCGGGGATACCGGAAAGCGACTATGAGGCGGTGTTGAAACGGTTTCATTCGCTTGATCAGAAAACGGCGGGTTCAGGTTTGGGACTTTCAATCGTCAATCAGGTGGCTATTTCGCACAATGGGCAATTTATATTGTCCAAAGCTGCGCGCGGCGGACTTAGTGCGCTGCTTCGTTTTCCAGCGCTGATGGCGTCTTTGTTTTTGTTCTTTATCGCTTTGCCTGAAAATGCCTATGCCCAGACCGTATTAAAAGTTTGGAGTGCGACCGATACAAAAGCCATGCAGCCGGTTATTGATGGCTTTGAAAAGGCCAATCCGACGATCGAAATTGAGTACCGCGAATTTCTAACCGTTGAGCTTCACGATACATTTTTGAAGGATAGCACTGCTGCCGATGTTGTGATTTCATCAGCAATGGATTTGCAATTTGATCTTGTAAATCGCGGCCTTGCGCAGCCTGTTTATACGGCGGCGCCTCTGCCTGATTGGGCCGTGTGGCGATCAGAACTTTTCGGCTTTACCTTTGAGCCAGCCGTGCTCGCCTATTCCACTGAAAGATACGACATCAGTGAGCTGCCATACACGCACCGCGATCTGGCAACATTTTTGCGCGAGAAACAAACAGAGTTGAAGGGCCGTGTTGGCACATATGATGTGCGGCAATCGGGGATTGGTTATCTTTTTGCCACGCAGGACGCAGCACAGGGGCAAGAAGCCTTGCGCATGACCGAAGCTCTTGGACGTGTGGATGCACGGGTGTTTTGCTGCACGGTTGTCATGCTCAACGCGATTGCAAAAGGTGAATTAGATTTTGCATATAATCTGCTTGGCTCTTATGCTTTGGCTTCCGCGAAAGCAGATCCGCGCATTGGCGTGATGCTGTTTGATGATTATAATTTGGTCATGGCGCGCACTGCATTCATCTCAAAAGATACAAAAAATCTGGCAGCTGCCAAGCAATTCGTGAATTTTCTTTTGTCAGTAAAGGGTCAACATCTGCTCTCTACAGCGCCTGCGATGATACCGATCATTGATGGGAATGTGCATTTCGAAAATCTCAATCACGGCCACAGCGAAAAAGAAGAGTTTTCTTTTCTGCCGATTAGATTGTCCGCCGGATTGCTGACATATCTTGACCGGTTAAAGCGACAGCGCTTTTTGGACAATTGGGAAGGCGCATTTTCATTAAGTTCGGAATAGTGGCTGTGTATGGCAGTGGGCCGGAAGCTTGTTTTCTGGCAATGATATTATATCTGATAGCGGAATTGATACTCCGGACATTCAGACATTAGATCGCTTCGATGGTAACGGCAAAACCGTTGAATATTGGAGGGCTGCAGCTCATTTTGCAAACGCCCAAAATGGCAACGGATTCTTCTGAAACTACACCGTGCGCAAATCCGCCAATATTCCTGCTGCAATTTGGAATGACCGCACGCGTGCAGCGCTATCATGGATCATGCCTGTGACCATGATTTCATCCGGTTGATAGGTGTCGATAAGGCTTCCTAATCGGTTTTTGACTGTCTCGGCTGACCCAGTCGCTGAGCAGGACAGCGCATGTTTTACACCGTCAAGAATTGGCGCTGGAATTTGCGATGCAATGTCATGTGTCGGGTGCGGCAGTTTCCCCGGTTTTCCTGTGCGTAGATTTGCAAAAGCGAGATATTGCGACGAACGTAGATATTCTGCCTCGGCATCCGTTTCTGCTGCGCAAACACCTGCCGCCATCATCGCGTAAGGTTGCTTCAAATGCTCAGAAGGCTGAAACGAAGCCCGATAAATCTTTAAAGCCTGTGCCAGTTGATCCGGCGCAAAATGTGAGGCGAAGGCATAGGGCAGGCCGAGATGTGCCGCCAATTGCGCGCCGTAAAGGCTCGATCCGAGAATCCAAACAGGCACATGGGTTCCAGCACCAGGAATGGCACGTACCTTGGCGTTATCGGGCGTGTCACCTAAATAGCCAATCAGCTCCTGCACGTCCTGCGGAAAACTGTCGTCTGGCGCCATATGGCGGCGCAATGCGCGGGCCGTTGCCATATCTGTTCCGGGTGCTCGGCCCAAACCAAGGTCTATCCTATCAGGATACAATGTCGCCAATGTGCCGAATTGTTCCGCAATCACTAAAGGCGCGTGATTGGGTAGCATAATCCCACCTGCACCAATGCGCATTGTCTTTGTCGCACCTGCCACATGGCCGATCACGACGGCGGTTGCTGCGCTCGCAATACCGGGCATATTGTGATGCTCGGCCAACCAGAAGCGGTGATATCCTGCTGCTTCTGCAGCTTTAGCCAGCTCAACGGTATTGGCGAGAGCATCCGCGGCGGATTTGCCTTCGGGGACTGGCGAAAGATCAAGCAGTGAGAATTTATTCATTGTTAGGCTCCTTACCGCCTCAACTAGGTGGCCGTAGCTGCCTTTCCAAGGTCAAGCATGGCTTTTCTAGGCAGAACCATTTTCGTTTGTTACCAATGAAGCCCCAAGATATAGTGCGCGCACAGAACAGTGTTGGCATGCTGGAATATTTTTAACAGACAAGCACAGTAGTGGTAAAAGCGCCTTTGCGTACCGTTTAGCACAAGAGCTGCAAACTCATCATGTCTGCGTCGATATCGGTGGTTCAGCTGATGCCATGTTTCTGGGTTCAGCCCGCAAATGGCGCAAATGCGGTGACAATCACCTATTACGAAAGTGCCCCCCAAATTTACACGTCTAAAATTATCGTGACATGGCCACGCTCATAACGACAGTCGTAATTTTTATCTGCGAAGTCGTAATTAGCGGCACCAGCTGAACGAATAAATGTCATTCATATTTCATGGGTCCGAGATCAGAACGCTGATCCTCCGCTCTTCTCAATTTTAAAGTCACTCTGTTTCTGCCGTGCAGCGAACGAAAACAAGAGGAATGCCATGCTTCGTGAGTCCGATGTTCTTTCCGCGCTGATGCGCCGTAAACCTACCCACTCGCTGGCGCAGGATCTGTATTGTGATCCAGGTGTCTTCCAGTCCGATATGGAACAGATCTGGTATCGAGAATGGCTTTTTTCTATCCCAGCCTGCGAGATACCGAAGGCAGGCAATTATGTGGTTCATGAAGTTGGCGCCTACTCGGTCGTCATCGTGCGTGGCAATGACGGCGAGGTTCGTGCTTTTCACAATTCCTGCCGCCATCGCGGATCGGTTCTGTGCAAGGCTAAAAAAGGTACAGGACCAAAATTGGTATGTCCCTATCATCAGTGGACCTATGAGCTGGATGGCCAACTGATCTGGGCGCGCGATATGGGGCCTGACTTTGATGCCTCCAAACATGGTTTGAAGAAGGTTCACTGCCGGAATGTGTCCGGTATGATTTACATCTGTCTCTCGGACGATGCGCCTGAACTTGAAGAGTTTGCAGCTCAGGCAGCACTCTACCTTGCCCCTCATGATCTCGAAAATTCGAAAGTTGCTTATGAGAGCACGATCATTGAAAAAGGCAATTGGAAGCTGGTCTGGGAGAACAATAGGGAATGCTACCACTGCTCTGGAAATCACGCGTCTCTGTGCCGCACGTTTCCGGAAGATCCGCGTGCCATTGGCAATGATGAAAGCGGTGAGTTGAATGAGCTGCAAAAACAACACAGCGAGCGGTGTATGGCGGTCGGCATATTGTCGAACTATTTGGATTCGGCGCTTGGCGACTGGCGGTTCGTGCGCACGCCGCTTTTGGCCAATGCGGAAAGCTACACTATGGACGGCAAAGTTGCCGTAACAAAGCCCAATTCCACGGTTCCTTTCAAAGATGCCGGGACTTTGATGATGTACAAATATCCTGCCTGTTGGAACCATTTTCTGTCGGATCATATTTTACTGTTTCGAGTTACGCCGATCGGGCCGATGGAAACCGAGGTATGCACCAAGTGGCTGGTGCACAAAGACGCGGTCGAAGGTGAAGATTATGACATCAAACGCTTGACCGAAGTTTGGGAAGCAACGAACGAAGAAGATCGCGAAGTCGTTGAGAACAACCAGCGCGGCATCCTTTCGCCAGCCTACCAGCCTGGTCCCTATTCGCCCACGCATGAGGGCGGGAACATTCAGTTTAACGAATGGTATGCCACAACGATGATGCGCGGGATCATCGGCAAAGACACCCTTATTGAGAGCGAATAACGCGATGGCTGTGGATATGGACCTGACGGTGCTCAGTGATAATGAGATTTGGACAGATGCGGAGCAGCTTGTCTGCTGTGCGGTAGTGCCTGAAGCACCCAACACGGCAACTTTCAGTTTCACTTCACCTTCTGGCCGCTTGTTCCGCTACGAGCCTGGACAGTTCTTGACGTTAGAGCTTCCAATAGCGGGCAATACGATCTGGAAAACCTACACGATCTCATCTTCGCCGTCGCGGCCGATGACGATCTCGGTCACGGTTAAAGCGCAAAAAGATAGTATTGGCACCCGCTGGATGCTCGATCATTTGCAGCCGGGGATGAAGATCAAAGCAACGGGGCCGGCGGGCATCTTCACATTACCGCGCAAGGAAAAGAAAAAGTACCTGTTTATCTCGGCAGGCTCCGGCATCACGCCGTCGCTTTCAATGACTACGTATCTTTATGATCGCGGCACTGACGTCGACATATCCTTCGTTCATTGCGCCCACCGCCCTCAAGAAATCATTGCCCGTCAGCGCCTCGAACAAATGGCCTCGCGTGTACCAACGATCAAGTTGTCCTTCATTGTTAATGAAGACGATCCTTATCTTGTTTGGACCGGTTTACGTGGCCGGTTGAACCAGCTGATGATTGGCTTGATCGCAGGGGACTATTTGGAAAGGGATGTCTATTGCTGCGGTCCTGAGCCGTTCATGGATGCGGTACGTGAGATGTTGATTGGTCTCGGTTACGACATGGCAAACTACCACCAAGAGAGCTTCGCGGCTCCGGTGAAGAAAGAAGAGCAACTTCCCGAGCATGACGATGTCGTTCCTGATGAAGGCGCTAGCGCAAGTGTTAAGTTTGCTCGCTCTGAAGTAACTGCCGAATGCCACGAAACTCACACCGTTCTTGCTGTTGCACGCGGCGCGGGTATCGTTATTCCTTCGGGCTGCACATTTGGTGTTTGCGGAACCTGCAAGGTCCGCAAAACATCCGGTGAAGTGCACATGGTCCATAATGGCGGCATCTCGGAGGAGGATATCGATAGCGGTTATATCTTAGCTTGTTGTTCCAAACCGATTGGCGCGGTCGAAATAGACGTTTAATATTTCTGATTTGCCTTTGTGTTCTGGCGAAAGATCAAGCAGTGATTTTTTTCATATTTGTGCTCCTTAGCGCCTCAACTATGGGACCATAGCTTCCTTTCAAAGGTCTAGCATGGCTTATTCATTGCAAATTTCCGAAGCCGATTTCCGAAGTCGACAGAGGTAAATGCTTTCAGTTGCTTGATACCGTGACCGCTAAGCGTGGTGAAGGTATTGCACGTGAAGTTAGAAAGCATCTTGTCAAATTTTTGAACTGGTCTGCGGATCGCGGGTACATTGCCGTAAACCCGCTGGCGGGCGCCAAAATGCCGAGCCTTGTTTATGTACAGCGAGAACGGGTTCTGAGTGCAGAAGAAATAGAAAAGATTTGGCGTGCTGCTGGTGAAATTGGATACCCATTTGGTCCATTCGTAAAGCTACTCATTCTTACTGGCCAGCGCCGAAATGAAATTGCGAAAATGCAAGTGAGGTGGTTCACCAAGGTAGATGGCGTCCCGGCAATTGAGATTCCCGGTGCCATTCGAAAAACAAAACGCCCACAGCTACTTCCTGTCACGGACGAAATTGCAAAAGTTCTGTCAGATCTCCCCGTTTACGAAGGCGCGGATCACTTGTTTTCTACCACCGCTGGGCACAAGCCAATTTCAGGGTTTTCGAAAGCTAAAACTAGGATCGACCGAATAGTGGGCTTCTCTGATTGGACCTATCACGATATTCGCCGGACTGTTGCTACGGAGCTAGCGAGAAGAAAAGTACCACAAGAGCACATCGAACGCGTTTTAGGGCATGAAGTTGGCGGTGTTCAGGGCACCTATAACCTCTATAGCTATCATGATGAAAAGCGCGAAGCCTTGGCGCTTTGGGGTGCTGAGTGGGCCCATAAATGAGTTTTACGCAATTGCATTTGTCTGGTACATTTCACATGCAGTCAGTCCATATATGCTTGATGACGAACAGTTTAAAAAATCTCGTCCATCCATGCTGCCGTTTTCAACAAATTTGGCCACCAACTATTGAATGTCGGATGAGATTGATCCAGTTTGCCGTTTCGTCATGATCCACCTTCAACGCGAAAAGCTTTTTACCCGTAACTAGTTGCGCCAGTTTAGGTGGGACAGGTTCAAATCAATAAATGGGTCAAAATTTGCTGAAAATCAACACTCAGGTAAATATTTCAACTGAACTAAGTTTATTAGAACGTTCCGTAAGCAATAACGTGTGAATTCCGAACAAGACGTGCGATGCGATTTCTCTATCGCCCAGCATGTCATGTTCGGTACGCACAAGATCATTTTTCACAATATCGCTTCTCGATCACTACATTGATGTAGCTTTTAAACATCAGATCGCAGAATTTTGTGGTTAGCAATTTCTGATGCAACACCGTTCAAAGCGCTCAATTTCATTGCTGGATCAGCTTCCTGCTCAACGGCATGGAGTTGATCAACATAGCTTTTAAAATTTAAAAATTCGCTGTCAGCCAAAGTACTCACCAAAGGCTGATCGTCATAAGCATCAACGAACCTATTGGCCGCAATTTTCAAAAGATAGTAAGCTGCAGCTTGTTCAGATTGGGAATTAATGCGTTCCTGGCATATTCGAGCACATTCAATATATGCCCGCACGCCTTTGTTTTGGCTTTCAATAATACCCATGAGTTCCGAGATATTCATGTAACTAATCCTTTTTATATAAAGCAGAAATTTCAGTAGCTCCACCATTGGCGCCTGACCAAGCAAGGGGATCATCAAGAAAGCTCTCAACTTGTTTAAGCGTTTCAGGGTCGAAGTAGTTTTGTTTTTTGCAAACTGCGAGCACATCGCGCCATGTTGCTAGATAGTGCAAATTTAGGCCGATATCCTTGAGGTTTTGCCGCGACTGCGGGAAAATGTCATAGTAAAATACGACAACGGTATCGGTAATCTCCGCACCGGCTTTACGAATAGCTTCGCAAAATTTAATTTTACTGCCGCCGTCAGTTGTTAAATCTTCAACAAGCAACACCTGTTTACCTTCAATCGAATTACCTTCAATCTGCGCGTCGCGTCCAAAGCCTTTTGGTTTTTTGCGAACGTAATGCATTGGCAAACTCAACTTGTCGGCAAGCCAAGCCGCAAATGGTATGCCTGCCGTTTCTCCACCTGTGACACTATCGATTTTTTCGAAGCCGATGTCTCTTATGACAATACCCGCCGTGAAATCCATCAAAGTATTGCGAATTCGCGGATAAGAGATGAGTTTTCGGCAGTCAATGTAGACCGGACTAGCTAGACCCGAGGTGAACATAAAAGGCTTGTCTGTCCGAAAATGAACGGCGCCAATTTCGAGAAGCATTTTTGCTGTCAATTCTGCAATTAGTTCGCGGTCGGGGAATGAGCTTGTAAGCATTATTCATTTCCTTTGGATGGTATCATCTGGTCAAACTTCTTCTGCATTGATGGGTTCATGCTGCCAGTATAATTCGAATCCTGGATCAAAAACGGTTACATGATCATTTTGAACGGAAAAGCTCTTCGGGAAATTGATTGGTGTTGATGATTTAGTGAATCGCACCTTTTCATCATTTAGTGGTAAACGATAAAAAGAGGGGCCATTAATTGAAGTAAATGCCTCTAATTTATCGAGTGCTTTATCGTCTTCAAATATATGAGCGAGGCAGTTTAGAGTGTTGATGGAGGTATATATTCCAGCACAGCCACACGTTGCAATTTTTGCCCCATTGGTATGAGGTGCAGAATCTGTTCCAAGAAAAAAATTAGAATTCCCCGAAGTTGCCGCAGATCTAAGTGCAAGACGATGTTTTTCGCGTTTGGCGACAGGCAAACAATAATAATGCGGTCTGATGCCGCCCGCCAAATAGCTATTTCGATTGATAATCAAATGATGGGTCGTAATTGTTGCAGCGATGTCGTCTCCACCACTACTCACGTAATCGACACCATCCGATGTTGTAACATGTTCCATTATCACTCGAAGTCCTGGAACTTTTTTTCGTATGGGATCAAGAACGCGCTCAATGAACACCGCCTCTCGATCAAAAATATCTACGTCGGCACTTGTCACCTCTCCGTGCACCAAGAGTGGTAACTTAATTTGGGCCATGCGTTCTAAGACAGGCAAGACATTCTCGAAATTCTGTACACCGCTTTCAGAATTAGTCGTGGCTCCAGCGGGGTAAAGCTTTAACGCTTTAATGAGCCCTGACTTGGCTCCCGCTTCGACGTCATTGGGATCCGTACCTTCTGTTAGATAAAGCGTCATCAATGGTTCGAATTGGTGCTCAGATGGAATGCACGCCTTTATGCGCCTTTGGTAAGCCGTGGCTTGATCCGTTGTTACTACTGGCGGAACGAGATTTGGCATGATGATTGCGCGAGCAAAATTTTCGCTTGAATGTGCGATAACAGAGGCAAGCATTTGGCCATCGCGTAAGTGAAGATGCCAATCATCAGGCTTGCGGATTATGAGTTCTGAAATGCTCATTTGCGCATCTCTGTTAGGTAATTAAAGATAATGTCAGTGCCAACAATGAGATCAGAAATCTCCATGGCTTCTTTGGGGTTGTGCGACCCATTTCGGTTGCGCACGAAAATCATGGCAGAAGGTATTCCTGCATTTGCAAATACTGCTGCATCATGACCGCCACCCGAAGGCATCGTGAAAGGTTTAAGGTTGATCTTTTTCATCGATGCTAAAAGACCATCAACCATTTGGCTGTCACATAATGCAGGGGCTGTATACATTTCAGCATCAAGTTCAAACTTGACGCGCCGCTCACGTTCTACGGACTGCATTGTTTGTTTGAGTAAATCACGAATGGCATCAAGTGCTGTCGTGCTTTGACTGCGAAAGTCCAAACTAAAGTCTACTAAATCGGGGATACGAGTTAGAGCATGTTTTTCTGAATCTGTCCCAACCATGCCGCATGTAAGAACGAGATCTTCGCCTTTTTGCAAAATGGTAAGCCAACTTTCATCAAGGCGCGATAGCAAATCAGCCATAGCAAGAACAGGATCTTTACGATAGGCGCGCGGCACGGCTCCTGAATGACCAGGTTCACCGGTACATCTTATTTTCCTGTAGCGAATATTGCCTCGAATGCCTGAAACAACTGCGGCAGGTATATCCTTCTCAACCAGCAGTGGTCCTTGTTCAATATGAAGCTCGATATAGGATTCAATTGCCTTAGTATCAATCAGAGGTTCGTTCAGGCGAACACGATTCATATTTATGCCGATATCAGCCATATGCGCATGAAGCTGACGACCGTCGCCTTTGTGAATAGCACTTAACTCGGAATTCTGAAGTTTGCCTAAAAGAGCTTTTGAGGCAATGTAGCATGGCCCAAACCAAGCGCTTTCTTCAGCGCGCAGCGCAATAACTTTGACCGGTTTTCCGAACCGTATGCATTGATGCTTTGCTTTTGTGAGGCAGAGTATTCCTGCTATAACGCCAGCTAGTCCATCAAAATTTCCGCCGCTCGGAACGCTGTCGACATGAGAGCCGATTAAAACGAACTTGTCAGCGTCTGTATCTTCAGGCAGCGAGAATACAGCGTTTTGACCTGCATCGTAGCGAGCATCTAGCCCTTGAGCTCGGGCATAATCTATTAAATATTCTAACGTTTTTGTTTCTATAGAAGAATATGCTGGACGGCTTACCCCTTCTGTATCAGCAGAAAGTTGAGCAATATCGTTAAGAAGTATAGTCGCAACACGGGCGCTGTCATATATGCTATTTGTGTCATTCATGGAGCGGCCTCCATAAAGACAAGCCCATCTGAGGCTTCCTCGTCGTCTACGCTTCCAATCAATTGCTTAAGGCTGCTCAAACCTTGGGATTGCAAATAGCTTTCTAAACCTTGGAGCATTTTTACCATTATTTGGGGTTCTATGAAGGTCGCTGTGCCAACTTGGACTGCAGAAGCACCGGCGATAAGATATTCCACAACATCCTCAACGGTTGAGATGCCGCCGCAACCAATGACAGGAATATCAACCGACTTTGCGCATTGATATGCCATGCGCAAAGCAATTGGCTTAAAGGCTGGCCCAGAAAGCCCTCCCATAAGATTGCCAAGTTTTGGGCGCTTCGTATTAATATCGATAGCCATTGCGAGAAGGGTATTGGAAACAACCAATGCGTCCGCACCGGCTTCTTCAGCTGCCTTTGCCACTTCTGTTGTTTCTCCCGTATTTGGGGTGAGCTTTGCCCAAAGTGGAAGATCCGTGGCGTTTCGTAATTTCCGTATCACCGCTTCTGTCGTTGAAGGACGCATGGCAAATGCCTTGCCGTCTTCCTCGATATTTGGGCAAGAAATATTAACTTCTATTGCTGCTACACCGGGAACGCTGATTTCCTCACATAGAGATGCAAATTCGTCGACACTGCCGGCTGAAATGCTAACAATTAGTGGCGCGTCATATTTCGCATAAAATGGAATGACATCCGCTATAAATGCCTCTACGCCCTTGCTCGGTATGCCGATGGAGTTGAGCATTGACCCACGTACCTCACAGACACGTGGTGTAGGATTGCCGCTGCGTTTTTCCCGAGTAATTGTCTTCGTTACGTGAGCACCAAGAACATCCAAATCAAACACCTGAGCGAGATCTTCCGAAAAAGTCCCCGAGGCTGGCATAATTGGATTTTTAAGGGTGAGTGTCCCAATTTGAGTTGTGAGATTTAACATCCGATCGCCTCCTGCAAGTCGAAGACAGGTCCTTCTCTACAGACGCGTTCGTTGACTATGCCGCCGTTTCGGCTAAAGGCACGCACACAGCATTGACACATACCGATGCCACAAGCCATTTGCTGCTCAAGCGCAATTTGACCAGGGATATTATGTACTTTTCCGACGGTTTGAAGCAGTTTCAATATACGATTTGAACCGCATGTATAAATAGCGTCTATGCCTTCATCGGCGATAAGGCCTTCGATAATTGAGTGCATGTTTTCAGTGCTAGACGTTCCAGCTTCATCAGTAAGAGGGATGACGTTGACGCCAAGCTCTTTAAAATATTCGAGCGATAGCAGGAAATTTTCTGAACGAGCGCTGCAAATAGCCGTTAGCTTTCGATCAAGGCGACGTGCCTCCAACGCAAGAGGGGCTAGTGTGGCTAGTCCGACACCCCGCGCTACAAGCAGTAAGTTTTGCCAATTAGGCAAGATGTCAAAGCCACGACCAAGAGGGCCGAGTACATTAAAGCTGTCGCCTGCGCTCAATGTTGCAATCGCAGACGTTCCTTCACCGATAACTTTATAAAGAAAATGAAGCTCACCCTTTTCTGGGTAGTAACCATAGATACTCATTGGGCGGCGCAAATAGGGCTGTAATGAATCAGAGACAGGACATCGAAGATGAAAAAATTGTCCCGGTTCACAATCAAGAATTTTTAAAGGCGCATCCAGGACCAATAAACGATATTCGCCGTTTACTGGTTCATTGCTTATGATTGTGCATTCGACTTCATGAATTGGTTTCACCAGTTCAACTTCAGGTGTTGGGTCTAGAATAATGCTATTCACAATCAGACCTCCTATTGGCCAAAGATAAGGTTCGGGATGAAGAGGGAGATCGACGGTATGTAAGTGATAATCATCAAGACGATAATGTTGGCCACAACGAAAGGCCAAACACCTTTGATAATGCTCAGTACAGGCTTGTTAAGGGTTGATGAGGCAACGAAAATATCGAGACCAAAGGGTGGAGTGATCATGCCCATGCCGATGTTGAGCGTTACAATCATACCAAAATGAATAGGGTCGATGCCTAAAGCGATTGCTACGGGATAAAGTGGTGGCACTAGGATAAGGAGTGCAGAGTTTGGGTCAATGAACATTCCGGCGATTAGGAAGCAGATATTGACTGCCAGCAGGAACGAAATTGGGCCTGCATTAATGGCTTCCAAAAACGCAGTAATTTGAGTTGGAACCTGCGCGAGCGTAACAAAATATGCCAACACGCCGCCCATAGCCAATAGGATGAATATTGTTGCTGTTTGGATCGCAGCTTGTTCAGTTAGCTTGACAAGCTTGGAGAAGCTCAAGTTTTTGTAGACAAAGGACTCTATCAGAATTGCATAAACAACACTGATTGCTGCTGCTTCGGTCGGTGTGAAAAATCCAGCGTAAATGCCGCCAAGAATGATAGCAGGCATGCCCAATGACCAGCCAGCATCTCGAACGACTTGAAGCTTTTCCCACGCGGATGTTTTTTCAAAAGATTGAACTCCTGAACGTTTAGCCTCGATTTTCACAAGTACGGCAAACGCCAATCCTAGAACCAAACCAACAGCAAGACCGCCTGCAAAAAGGCGTGATATCGATGAACCAGTCATCCATCCGTAAATAATAAAAGTAATGGAAGGTGGAATAAGCAATGCAGTTTCTGCACTCGCGACCAATAATCCAAGGCTGAATTTTTCTGAGAACCCAACAGAGCGCATTTGGGGATAGACCATACGGCCCATTGCTGCGACCGTAGCTGGAGCAGAGCCAGAAACAGAACCGAAAGCCATGGATCCACCAATGACAGTATATCCCATACCACCACGTTTGTGCCCCACTAGAGATTTAACAAGATCGGTTAAGCGACCAGCAATTTGGCCTGAGCCCATTAGCTGTGCTGCAAAAATGAAAAATGGAATCGCTAACAATGTAGTATGGTTGATACCACCTACTGCTTTTTGAATAAAAACGAGATCGGGAATTGAGCTATAAAATATAGTCTTTGTTGCTAGTGCAGGAATTCCAAGCACTAAGAGCATTTCAAACCCAGTAACAAGCAGGATAACTGCAAGAAGTATAACCAGAAAAATCATGATTAAGCTCCCTCAAAAGTTGAGGTGTTTTCCTCGTTTGAATCATAACGATTAATAACAGAGACAAGGCTTAGAAAATAACGAAGAGATAATAAGCCGAAACCCATTATCGGAGCCATGTAAAGCCAACCGATGGGGATATCGAGGGTTGGGCTTCTCTGACCTGTGCCTAGAACAAACACAACGAGCAAATAAGCAAGATAAGTCATGTAAGCGCAAAATATGCAGCCAACTGCATCGACTGTTTTACGGAGTGTATTTCTTGCCGTATTTGGCAACATCTCTTTCAGAGTATCGATACCAACATGACGGCCTTTTTCTAGTGCCAGGCCAAGTGCCGAGAAAACGAGAAAGATGTTCATTAAGCGAACGGCCTCATCAACCCATGCCAACTGGCTTGCGAAGGTGCCGCCAACTTCGCGCGCAAGCACGTTCAACGAGAATAATGCCACCATAGAAAGCAAGGTAGAAACGAGTATTACCCGCTCCAAACGATGTAGATATTGCATTTTCACCAGCTCTATTTGAGTTCGATTGAGGCTACTTTTCGGCAAATGGAAAGCGGCTGAATTCAACCGCTCCCATCTATGACATTCAGGGTTATTTGAGTTCTGAGTATGCTTTTTCGTATACTGCAATCAGAGCTTCGCCTGCGTCTCCTGCACGATCGAGATATGCTGCTTTAGATTTTTCATAAGTCATTTCTCTAAGTGCAGCCTTCTCATCGTCGGAAGCGACGCGAACATTAATGTCGCCTTCTTTGATCGCAGAGAGAGCACTCTCAACGGCCTCTGCTTTATGACTGGTAAGTTCAGGCACCACTTCATTAAAAGCGGTTGTGATAATTGTGCGAAACTCATCAGGAAGGCTATTCCACCATGTTGGGTTGAACATTACGACATCTTCCATTGCGCCGTGTTCTGAAATGACGAGGTACTTTTGCACTTCATCAAATTTCATCCGCTGAATAGTGTCGAGTGGATTTTCCTGACCATCAACAACACCCGTTTGAAGGGATGTGTAAAGTTCACCAAATGGCAAAGCTATTGCAGAAGCTCCCAAGGCATCAAACTGTTCAATTAGAATTTTTGAGTCCATTGTGCGAAATTTTTGGCCTTTAAACGCCTCCAAATCATCAAGCGGTTTGTTTGATGTGAAGTTCTTCATGCCGTTGGGCCACAATGCAACGCCTACAACCCCTTTTGTAGAAAAAGACTCCAAGAGAGACGTTCCAAAGGCGCTTTCGCGCAATTTTTGGGCGTCTTCGGCATTCGACGGGAGAAGAAATGGAATGTCTAGAATGGATACTACTGGATTGAACCCACCGATGAAGGCGGCTGGGGAAACTGTTCCTTCAAGTGTACCCAATTGCACGCCTTCAGTCATTTCTCGTTGACTACCAAGCTGCGCCGAAGGAAAAATTTGGAATTCAACCGCGCCGTCTGTACGTTCCTTGACAAGTTCTGCGACCTTCACAAGGTGAATATGTCGAGATTGCTGATCGGATTCGAGGTGACCAATTTTTGCAGTAAAATCTGCTGCCCAGCCTGCTGGAGCTGTCAAAACAACCGCAGTGCCAATTAGCAGTGCTCTTCGTGTAATTTTAGTGATTCTTCCAAACGCATTCATTGTAATCTCCCTATTACTTTATGCAGAAGGAGCCGAAGGTATGGGAGGTTTGTCGCAAAGTCAAGAATGTTCTCATAATTGAGAATTCCGTTGAATTACTTTGCTTCTTGCGACGAATATGCAAAAAGATCAGCTTAATGCCATTACATTATGGGAGGCAGATTCGAGCGATACGTTAGGGGGAGCGGTACATGGATCATGGTATATCTGTTGAAGATATCGGCGAGCGTATGAAAGCATTCCGCTTGGGGGCGGGACTTACACCGGAGCAACTCGCCAATCGTTCTGGTATATCACGAGCAGCTATATACCGGTATGAGGCAGGTCATCCGGCTCGTATCGACACGTTAGTGAAAATCGCTGAATTGCTTGGGGTGTCTTTGCCATCTTTGTTAGGTGCAGGAGTTGAGTACATCGCGTCGGCGATAAGCTTTTTCGAGCGTATGAGACAACTGGAAGAAAAGGTTGACCAAATAACGGTCTTATTTGGACCTGTCTCTTATCTTCTGACAACTGATTTATACGATGAATTTTTACCTGAGATTTTGAAAGAAAGTATCCCGAGTAACATAGATCATTATGAGCAAGCACTTGGCGATGTCGATACGCTCATTGAGATTTTATTTGCTCGCAAGGCTAGCTATAAGAAGCGAATGCCTAATGTGATCAGCTTAGTATCGGCAGCTGAACTGACGCAATTCTTGCGATTAGGTCTTGTGGGTATGCATAACCCTTCTGGCGTTGATATAGACAGAAGGCGGGAAGTTGCACGTATCGAAATTCAGAACATAGTACAATTGTTGCGCAATCAACCAATTGGTGTCCAGCTTGGAATTGTCTTGGACTCGATGCCGGGCTCGAGTCTTCAAATTTTCAAGCAGGCAAACAAAAAGTCTGTCGCTGTCAGCCCATTTAGATTGGGAGCGTTTGCTAATATTCGTTTAGGGGTGGCGACAATCAGTTCCGCGCCGGATGCAACAGAGCTGTACCAATCCGTTACGAACCAGCTATGGTCTCGGGCGTTGAAAGGCGAGCATGCCGCTGATTATTTAGAAGAGCACGTGCTAAAATAATCGAAGCAAAAAGTGCTATCCGCTCGTTCATTACCACTTCTCATAAGTGAGCAAATAGTTCACTTGTGCCGTTGTAATATTTCTTTGACGGCGTTGATCGCGTCATTTCCCTTCCAGCTATTTCGCCATAAATCCTCAGTAACCTCTTGGTGGAGTTCTACGGAATCTTGTGCAGCTGTAATTGTAGCCACGCCAACGCGTACATTTGCATATAGTCCGAGGCGAAAAGAGCTTGTTGCAACTTGTGCCAATTTACCACTTCGAAAAATTTGAAAACTTGCCCCAGGCAGTGAGTCTTCTACAATGCCAATTTGAACACCCATTGGTTGATCAACTAGCATTTTCAAAATGTTTTCAACCTCCATCAGCGCTGAGTTCTTTCTTCTAGCTAGCTCCTCTCCCTCCAGTCCTTGTTTTCCGACGATTCCTAAACTTAGAAATTGTTCAAGCTCCGCGGCAGATACTAAGCTGACAATACTGGGGCGCCGCTTTCGATAGGTTTCTTTCCTTGCCAAGAGTATTTCGATTATCTGGTCCAGCTGAGAGTCAAAGTTACTTCTGTTGGCTGCGGCATATGGGACGCTCTCAGATAAAGCGTCACGCAAACAACTATCGAAATGGTCGGTCGTCAGAAGAAAGGAGATTGGCCCAAAAAGGACACTAATTTGGTCCGCGTTGGATTCCAGTTGATGCATTCTGTCGTAAAAAACTAAGGCGGAAGAGATAAACTCTGATCCAACGCCAAACAGTGATGCTAATGATATGCCCAATAAGTCTGCGATTTTACCCAATGCATCTACACGAATGGGCTGACCCGCCTCATATCGATAGATTGCAGACCTAGATAACCCAGTTTTGGAAGCAACTTCTTCGGGCGATAAACCTTTTGCTATTCGGTGAGCTCTAATCCTTTCGCCTGCCTGTAATATGGTCTCATATTGAGAGATCATCTCTTGCTCCATTGTTGTTTGGTAGAATGATATATGGGTAAGTAAATCATCCAAAGTTCCACGTTGTACATATGCTGGGATTATTGTCGATATTGATATTTGTATCTCATTGAGTTGGCTCCAATGAGGCGATCTTACATCATTTACTCAATAAGTGATGCCTTCATATAAAATAAGCTAATTTTTCTTGCGAAAGTCACGGTTTAATTTCCGAAATTTGTAAAGTCGATATCTATATGGCTGAAATTCTTCTGTTTTTAGACCTTATCCCAATATTGGGATTTTTCTTGACTTTGGGATGTTTTGTGCCGTAGCTTCAACAAATGAAGAGATTTTAGGTCTCCAAAAATATGAACTTAAATGCGGTTTAACATTATCTAACGAATTGAGGGGTGCCGCTATTTGGTGCTCGCACTAATTAAAATGGCTTGCGGTTTACATAGTTCGCGGCCGCTTAAAGTTAGCTCAATATGTTTTTGAAGGGGCGGGACTTGATAAAGATTAAAGGTGTCACGAAAACATTTGGACAAGGCGATGGCAAGGTCGTCGCTTTGACGCCAGTTGATATGCATATCGAGAAAGGTGAGTTCATTGCCATCGTTGGCCCGTCTGGGTGCGGTAAATCTACCTTGCTTCGTTTGATTTCTGGGTTAGAGGCCGTAACTGATGGCTCAATAGAGTTAGGTTCAAAAGACAAAAAGAGACCTGTTGGTTTCGTCTTTCAAGATGCGGTTCTTTTGCCTTGGAAAACTGTAGCGGAAAATATCCGTTTTCCGTTGGATACTTCCGGCGTGCCCAGATCAGTCAGTGACCTAAAGGTTGCGGAGCTCATCCAGCTAATCGGTCTAACAGGCTTTGAGAACGCGCTGCCTAAACAACTCTCCGGTGGTATGCGGCAAAGGGCGGCCATCGCACGTGCATTAGCTGATGACCCTCCAATATTACTAATGGATGAGCCGTTTTCGGCTGTTGATTTGATGACCCGCGAAACGCTTAATGATGAGCTGTTGAGAATTTGGGAGCAAACAGGCAAGACTATATTACTGGTCACCCATTCGGTTGAAGAAGCTGCATATCTTGGCACACGTGTGATGGTCATGAGTGCTAGGCCAGGTCGATTGCGCAAAACATTTAAGGCTGACATATCCCTGCCACGCAGTGAAGCCACCAAGCGCGATCCCAAATATCTTGATCTGGTCGCTGAGCTAAGAACGATAATGCGGGAGAGAGAGCGTTGATCCCGAAACTCAAAGCCTTTGGTGAATATGGGTTAGCGCTATCTCTTCTATTAGCCGCATGGTGGTACGCAAGCGGGCCTATGGAACTGCCTCATTACTTATTGCCGTCGCCTCAATCGGTAGGTTCAGCACTCTGGAAGATGCTTATCGCTGGCGAACTTATGCATCATCTGCTGTTCACGATTAAAAATATTCTAATCGGATTAACCATTGGTACTTTGGTTGGCGTCTTATTGGCCTACCTCTTTTACAAGCTTCCAAAATTGGGAGAGGCGTTAGAAGGGCCGCTTGTCGTTATGCAGACTGCGCCGAAAATTGCGCTCGCACCTTTGATAATTATTTGGTTTGGTTTGGGTATTACAGCGAAAATTGTTCTTATTTTCAGCCTTGTATTTTTCCCAGTATTTGCTGGCGGATTGGCAGGTTTTCGCGGTATCGATAGCAGACTTCACGATATGGCGCGTTTATTACGATTGCGTCCTTGGCAAAGGTTTTATCACATTGATTTACCTGCCGCGTTGCCGGGTATCTTTGTTGGTATCAAAATTGGTGCTGTTCAAGCGCTCGTAGGTGCAATTTTAGCTGAATGGATGTCCGGCGATCAAGGGCTTGGATATTTGATGACGTTCGCCGCAGCGACCTACAAGACATCCATACTCTTCGGTGCTGTTTTGTTGACGTCACTGCTTGGCATTTTGATGCATGCGCTTCTTAATTCAATTGAAACAACAATGCTCTCGTGGAGTCTTCAAAATGACAAGTAAACTCCACCCGACAGCACTAATGCCATTTAGCAATGGTAAGCCGCCTCATTTACCTTGCGGTCCCGGCGATTTGGCGGAGGATGTTCTTATTCCAGGCGATCCAGACAGGGTCGAGTTGCTGGCAAGTATGCTTGATAACGTTATAAGCTTCGGCCGGAAGCGCGAATTTGCGGTTATAACCGGAACATATAAGGGGCATCCATTGTCCATTTGTTCAAGCGGTATTGGCGGGCCTTCCACCGAGATCGCTTTAGTTGAGTTGAGTATGCTTGGCGCAAAGCGCGTTATTCGTATTGGCGGAATGTCGGCTCTTGTTCCGCAAATACAGACAGGGTCTTTTTTAGTTGTTCAAAACGCGATCGGCATGACCGGTGTTGGCGATTTGTATGGCGAAAAAGGATCGCAATCCTTCTCAGATACCGAATTGTCCAAGGCGCTAATACAATCTGCAAACAAACACGGTATGACCTCCTTTGCTGGCACCGTCGCTACAACAGATAGTTACTATCTGGGCCAAGACCGCCCCGTTTCTCTCAAGGAAAACTTTTCGAACGCGGCAAGTAAATACTTGGATCGCTTTCGCGAACAAGGCGCTCTCGGCGTTGATATGGAAAGCCATGTCATTTTGTCCGTGAGCAAAAGATTGGGCCTAAAGGCGGCCTGTCTTCTTGGTGTGCACGGCAATCGGGCAACCAATGATTGGTTGGTCGATTACGAGAGTACACAGCGCAATCTATTATGTATCGCGGGATCAGCCTTAACATTTACCCTTAAATCTGAAACGTAAACTAGGAGAAAAAGACATGTATGCGAAATTAAAAACTATGGTTGCCTCACTGTCAGTGGCCGCCATATCGCTTATAGGATCGCAGGCTTTTGCTGCAGATAAAGTGATCTTTCAAATCGATGGAGGAGCTGTTCCATTTTACTCGCCACTTTATGCTGGCGTCGAAAATGGTTTTTTTGGAGATCAGAATATTGAAATCGAATTTATCTATGCTGGTGCATCTGATATCTTGACTAATATTGCCGCTGGCAATGTACAGTTTGGTTTTCCTAACGGCGACGCGGTTATCGCTGCCGTAGCAAATGGACTGCCTGTAAAAGTGGTACACACCACATATCAACGTGGTATCGGCGCATTGCTCGCTAAAGCTGAGAGCGGCATTGAAACCTATGCAGATCTGAAAGGTAAAACAGTCGCGGTAACGTCGCTTGGAAGTCCGAATTATCTTCAACTACAAGTAGGATTGAAGAAAGCAGGACTTTCACTTGATGATGTAAGCGTTGAAATTGTTGCCGGTGGCGCAATTGTTCAAGCGCTTCAAAGTGACACCGTTGATGCAATCATTTTCTCGGAGCTTAGAAAGTATGCTCTCGAAGCCAATGGTTTCAATGTGAGTATGATTTTGTCAAATGACTTTCTACCATCATTTGGCAATGTCGTTGTTACAAGTAACGACATTCTTGCTAACAATCCAGATCTCGTGAAGCGGGTCACTAACGCTGTGACTAAATCTTATGAATGGGTAATTGATGGCAACGTCGATAATGCCTTGCAAATTTCGTTTGATAAATACACCCCAACTTGGGCAGATCAAAAAGACGTCCTTTCCACCGCTTTTAAAGAAACATTCGTCAAGTCAGTTTGGCAAAGCGATTTGACTAAGACGAATGGCCTTGGTTCGGCTGACCTTGATGCGTGGCAGCAGAACATTGATATTCTTGTTGAATATAATGTGCTGGAAAATGCACCAAAAGCTGCGGATTTTGTTGTAGACCCTTCAATGGTTGGGAAGTAACTCATGCTTGTTCGAGGTCTTCTCGGTCTAATAGGTCTTGTCGCGCTCTGGAGCGCGGCAATTCCTTTTTTCGGTGTGCCTGACCACGTTCTGCCAAGTCCGTATGAGGTGGTCGAACGACTTGGCTTTCTCTATGATCGCGGTAATCTACTTATGCATATTCAAGTGACGCTAATTGAGATTATCTGGGGCTTTCTAATTGGTCTTGTTTTAGGTGTCTTTTTTGCTGTCGTATTCGCGCGGGTTCCTTTTTTAGAGAGAATTTCGACCCCCATAATATTGCTATTACAAACTGCACCCAAGATTGCTATTGCACCGCTACTTCTGCTTTGGCTGGGACTGGGAGCTGCACCAAAAATTGTCTTGGTCGCTATCGTTACATTTTTTCCTGTAATGACTGCGATGCTAACAGGCATCAAATATGTCAATAAATCCTACATTGATTTGGCTGATGTTTTGAAGCTCAGTAACTGGCAACGATTTTGGTATATTGAATTTCCCTCCGCGATACCTACGCTGTTTGCAGGGGCGACCGTTGCAACAACTTTGGCTATGACGGCAGCGGTCATTGGTGAATTAATGGGCGCCAATAAAGGAATTGGCTTTCTGCTCGCCACAGGACAGGAAGATGCTGATACAGCCAGTGTTATCGCAATGGTCATATTACTATCCGCAATTGGATGGTCGTTTTACGCCATTTTGGATCATCTTCGTGTCCGTATGGAAGATCGGTATTCATGACTGATAGCTTAAATGATTTTGGGGACCACAATAGTGAGTCTCCAATCAAAGCAGGAATAAAGAGCAAGCGAGTTTTTCTGTGTGTGCTCGATTCAGTTGGTTGTGGCGGCGCTGTAGATGCGGACAAATTTGGGGATAATGGCGCTAACACTTTGCTTCATATCGCTGAAGCGTGCGCTAGTGGTCTTTGTGAGGATGGGCGTACAGGACTGCTCCATCTGCCAAACCTATGTAGTCTTGGTCTAGGCGCTGCAATTGAAAAATCATGCGGATCGGCGGCCCCAGGTCTTCCTTTTCCTGGCAGCGACGCAAAATGGGGTGTGCTTGAGGAATACTCAAATGGGAAGGATACACAAACGGGGCATTGGGAGTTAGCAGGCAAAGTGCTAACCCAAAGTTGGCACTATTTCCCAAATACAACACCTGCGTTCCCTGCTGAGCTCATGGATCAATTCTTTGCCATTTCGGGTATAAATGGATCGCTCGGCAATGTGCACGGCTCCGGCACTAACATGATAAATCAATATGCTGAAGAGCATTTGCTTACCGGAAAACCAATTATCTACACCTCGGCAGATAGTGTCGTTCAAATAGCTGCACACGAATCTGCATTTGGATTGGAACGTCTCTACGAGGCATGTTTATCTGCCGCGGAAGTGTTTCATCCGTTGCGAGTTGGACGTATTATAGCCAGACCCTTTATTGGTGATATGAAAACAGGCTTTACTAGAACCGCAAACCGCAAAGATTTTGCAATTGCGCCCCCAGAAGGAACTATATGTGACCGAGTTATTCAAGCGGGTGGAAAAGTTCATGCAATTGGTAAAATAGGCGACATTTTTGCAAACCAAGGCATAACTGACGTATTCAAAGGCTCAAACGATATGGCGTTGTTTGATCGATTAATTGAACAGATCGACAGTGCTAATAGTGGTGATTTAGTATTTGCCAACTTTGTTGAGTTTGACAGTCTTTATGGCCATCGGCGTGATCCAAATGGGTATGCGCGGGCCTTGGAAGAGTTTGACAAGCGCTTGCCCAGCGCGACCAGTTCACTTCGTGAAGGCGATCTGCTTATGCTCACAGCAGATCATGGTAACGACCCAACTTGGAACGGTTACGATCATACTCGTGAGCGTGTCCCGCTTCTTTTGGCGGTGGCGCCGACAACTACCAATATAAGTTTTCAAACGCTAACCCAGATTCAACCGTTTAACGTTGTCTCTGATATCATTGCTGCCCACCTTAACATTGAATGATAAGAATATAATTCTCTGGTTAAGTTGCTGTCAGGGGAACTTGCCGCTATTCGAAAACCGCGATAATTTTCGAACATGAAAACGAAAAATATTTTTAAGTATTTTAAAGCTACGCCTGAAATCATCAAATTAGCGGTGATGTATTATGTTCGGTTTCCACTCAGTTTACGGCAAGTGGAGGATATTCTGCACGAACACGGAATCGATATTTGTCACGAAACTGTGCGATCTTGGTGGAACCGTTTTGGGCCGATGTTGGCAAAAGAAGTTAGGCAGCATCGGGCAGGGAGCCACTCAAACTGGCGTTGGCATATAGATGAAGTTTTCGTCAGAATAAATGGTGAAAGATACTATCCGTTGACCGGCAGGTGAATGCGAAGCAATCACCGAGAGGTTTTGGCGCGAAGGAACAGTGCTGGAAAGCTATGTTTCAAAGCGTCGAGATCGCCGCGCGGCATTGAAAGTATTACGAAACTGCTTTCGAAATATGGTTCTCCCGCTGAAATAGTGACGGATAAACTAGGCTCCTATGGAGCTACTTTGCGAGACCTTGGTATCCGCCATCGCCATGAAACAGGGCAGTATCGAAACAATCAGGTTGAGAATTCCCATCTTCATTTTAGGCGACGAGAACGCGCAATGGGTCGCTTTCGATCAATGGCAATCTTGCAAAAGTTCTCGTCCATTCATGCTGCAGTTTTCAACCAATTTAGCCACCAACGTCATTTTCTAAACCGACCCAATTTTAAACATTTACGCGACCAGTCTCTAAACGGCTGGCGCATTTTGTGCGCGGCATAATGATTGTTTGTGGGGCTTTTCACTCCAGCTTAAAGTTACTCTGACAAGACCACTCCATGACGATAATGATGAGCCGGAAACTCTCCCTTAAGCAACTAAGCCAATCAGTATATTAGGCATTAATGGGGAACAATCAATGAGATTAGAAAATAAATTTCCAGCGCTAAATGTACCAAATAGTAAAGGGAAGATAGACAGCGCTTTCTTAAAATTGTTGTTACTTAACAAAGAGTTAGTGAAATTTTTAACCTTTCAAATTTGACATCCTTCAGACGTTACACTCATTTCTAATCGCGATTGAAACTTAAAATACTAAGTTGACATTTGTTCAAAACTCCAATTAGTTCGGTAAGTAGACGAACTAATTGGAGTAAGTTGTGTCAGACTCAACAAACATATCTCGCCGACTAACGATGAGCTCTATTGTGCAGGCCATCACAACCTATGGGCCTATTTCTCGTGCGAGCGTGGCCAAGATGACAGGCTATTCCAAGCAAACCGTATCTGAGATTGTAGCTTCACTTGAGCAGGATGGTTGGGTTCAGACCGTTGGCCGGACTGAAGGCAGCGTTGGGCGCCGCGCAGTTGTTTATGAGATCGTACCTGATGCTGCTTTAGTAGCGAGCATCGATCTTGGTGGTACTAAGGTTCGTGTTGCTCTGTGTAATCTTGCTGGTGCTGTTGTTGCTGAAATCACGGAGCCGACGACGCAGGAGGGTGGACAAGACGTTGTTGATCAAATTGCTAGGATAATTATCAAAGCGACGACCGAAAATAATATTACAAGTGAAAAAGTGCGCGTTGCTGTGGTTGGTGTGCCTGGTGTTCTGGACGCAAAAACTGGCAATATTAAATTTGCACCCAATATTCGAGGTGTTGATAGTATTGATTTTACCGGTTGCTTACAGGCGCGCTTAGGAATTGAGGTTCTTGTTGAGAATGATGTCAATCTTGCAGCTTTAGGTGAGCACTGGATGACACGCCAAGGCGAGAGAGATGACTTGGTGTTTCTTTCTATCGGCACTGGCATTGGCGCGGGTTTAGTTATTGGTGGGCAGTTAGTGCGCGGTGCATCAGGTGCTGCTGGTGAGATCGGATATATTCCATTTGGTGCTGATCCTTATGAAGCTGAAAGCAAAGAAATTGGTGCTCTTGAAAGGGTGACTGCCACTCGCGCAATTGTAGAAGAATATTCTAAATTAAGCGGCACGACGAAGACCGTCCCTGAGATTTTTGAAGCAAGCTTAAATGGCGACAAAATAGCTGTTGATGTTCTACGTAATGCCGCTGGTTATATTGCGCGCGCGATTGCTTCGATTGCTGCGGTCGTTGATCCAGCATGTGTCATTATCGGTGGTTCAATAGGCTCCAGAAATGAGCTTCTCACGATGATAGAAGCAGAAATTGCGCGCTGCTTCCCGCGCCCAATACCAATCGAAGCGTCTGTGCTGGGCAACCACGCTGCGCTTGCGGGTGGTGCTTCCATTGCATTGTCACGGTTACATATCTCCTTGTTTTCAGGCGGGCTCGCCGGCGCTGAAATCATCATTCCACCGCCAGCACTGAAAACATATCAGGAGTATGCGGTGTGAGTAGCGATTTAAAGAAAAGGCTGCTGGATGCACAGGATAAAGATGCAGATATTGCATTGCTTCGTACTGCCATTAGTAAGCAAAGCGTTACGGGCAATGAGCGTAATTTTGTAGAGTTTTTATCGTCAGCAATGGCGGAATTGAACCTTGCTCCTTGTGTCGCTGATTTTTCAGCAGAACGGCCCAATGTGTGGAGTTCGAAAGCTGCCAAGAGTGCTGGTCCCAATATATTATTTGTTGGACATACTGACACAGTTCACGTGCGTGGATGGTCGGAAAATTGGAAGGGAACGGAGCGCGAGGATCCGTTTGCAGCCCCAATTATTGATGGTGAAATCTGGGGGCGTGGTGCCTGTGATTTAAAGGCGGGGATTTGTGCCGCTTTAGGCGCGAAACGCCTGTTGGATGACGCCGGAGTAGAACTAATTGGCGATGTAAGTTTTGCATTCATTGGGGATGAAGAAAGCGGAGAAGAAGGTACCGGTGTTAGTGCTGGCGCGAAAGATCTCGTCACCCGCATCAAAAGTGGTGAAATTCCAAAACCTGATTTTGTCGTCTATGTCGAGCCGACCAAGCTTGATGTTTATACAGCGCAGATTGGTTTCTTTATCGCTGATATCAAGGTGACGGGAAAATCTGCATATTTTGGAACACCTCGTGAAGGTGTGGATGCACTTAAAGCGACGCATAAAATTCTCTCAGCGGTTTGGCAACATGGTGAGGATTTAGAGCAAGGTGAGAGCCATGAATTTCTCGGCACTTCGGATATCCTCGTAACGGGTATTAACGGTGGTGGATACATTGCTGTGCCCGGCGAATGCACTCTTTCACTCATCCGTAAACTACGCCCCGGTGAAAATCTTGATGCTGCTGTGGCAAGTTTTGAACAGGCGATTGGCGACGTTGCAGTAGGCGAGGGCATTACGACGACTATTTCTTACCCTGCAGGACGGGACCATACGCATGGCGGCTCACCTGTTGAAATTTCACCGGACCATCCGGCAGCACGCGATCTTGCCGATTGTATCAAAGAGGTATTTGGCGTGCGCGGTGTCATTGGTGGCGCGCCTTATTGGTCAGAGAATCCCTTCTTTGTGAATGAGATCGGATGCCCGGCCATCTATTGCGCACCGGGAGATATCAGCGTTGCGCACACATTTGAAGAGCGGATCAATGTTGAAGAATATTTGGCTGCTATTCGCGCCTTCGCTCTCTTCATAACGCGCTATTGCGGAATTAAAAAAACAAAAGGAGGAAACGAATGAAACATCTCATTAAAACTATAACTTGCGGTGCAGCGATTATGCTGTCCTCAGCTTCCGTTCAGGCCCAAACTATTGGCCCAAAGGGAGAGACAGCAACCCTATCATCAGAAATAACGGTTTCAGACAGCAATGCTGAAGCGCTTAAAAATGGAAATTACACAGCTGCACTTCTTTGGCATGATCAATCTGATTTTGTGAATGCAGTTACGGCCGGTGCAACAGCAGAATTTGAACGCTTCGGCATTGAGGTTGTTGCAACAACAAGTGCCGGGTTTGATGCTGCAAAACAGCGCAGCGACATTGAAACGGCACTCACGAAAAAGCCAAGCATTATTCTTTCGCTGCCACTTGACCCTGTTACATCTGCTGCTGCTTTTAAAGAGGCTAAAGAAGAAGATGTTAAACTAGTATTTCTATCGAATTTGCCAGCTGGTTATGAGCACGGCAACGACTATACAACAGTTGCGACCGACGATTTATTTCAAATGGGAAAACAAGCCGCAGATGCGCTTGCGGCCTCAATGGAGGAAAAAGGCACCGTTGGTTGGATTTATCATGACGCTGATTACTACGTGACAAACCAGCGTGATAATGCGTTCAAAACTACAATAGAAAATGATTATCCAAACATTTCGATCGTTGCTGAACAAGGCATCAGCGACCCTGCGCGTGCCGAGGAAATTGCAAACGCAATGCTTCTTCGTAACCCTGATTTAGGGGGTATTTATGTTACTTGGGCAGGCCCCGCAGAAGGCGTTCTTGCTGCACTACGTGCTAATGGCAATAAGACAACGAAAATCGTAACGCTCGATCTTTCAGAGCCTATTGCACTGGATATGGTGCGCGGCGGAAATGTTGCGGCAATTGTTGCTGACGAAGCTTATGAACTTGGCCGCACAATGGCTGCCGCTGCGATGCTTGATTTGCTTGATCAAGATGTGCCGCCATTTATCGTGGCACCAGCAGTTACAGTTACGGCAGACAATGTAAGTGAAGGTTGGATGCAATCTTTGCATGTTGAAGCGCCCAAAAGCCTGACAGCAAAATAACCTTTAATCCCGGCATGGTCATGCTGTGCCGGGCTGTTTGTCGTGTGCTTGACGCACAAGAAAACTTAATCGTTCATGGAGGATAAAAGCGATGAAAGCCTTTTCCAGACTACTACTTGCGGCTTCAATTGCCGTTTCAGCCAGCGCCGCTCAGGCAGAAAAACCGTTAACCGTTGGGCCAAATGGCGAAAAGCCAACGCCTGTTGCTGGATTGACGCTCTCTGATAGTGAAGTGAAAAAAATTACAGAAGGTGGCTATACAGCTGCGCTCGTTTGGCATGAACTTTATGATTGGTCCAATGCTGTAGCGCAGGGTGCCAAAGACGAGTTTGAACGCCTCGGTATTAAGATTGTTGCAGAAACGGATGCCGGTTTTGACTCAAGTCGTCAAAAATCCGATGTCGAAACAGTCATGGCTCGAAACCCGTCAATTATACTATCATTGCCAATCGACCCACCAACCGCTGCAGGTGTTTATGGGGTGGCTCGTGATGCGGGTGTTAAACTTGTTTTTATCGATAACGCCGTCAATGGATTCGTTCATGGCAAGGATTATGTAACCGTTGTTTCTGCCGATCTATTTCAAATCGGTAACAAGGCGGCAATTGCGCTTGCCGATGCAATGGGCGGTAAAGGTAAGGTGGGGTATATGTACCACGATGCAGATTTTCCGGTGACCAATCAACGTGATAATGCGTTTAAGTGGACTATTCAAAACGAATATCCTGATATTGAAATAGTCACTGAATCCGGCATGACAGAACCTGCTAATGCAGAAGACATTGCACGCGGTATGCTGTCTCGCCACGCTGATTTGGATGGCATATACACACCGTGGGCTGAACCTGCGCTTGGTGTTATCTCTGTTCTGCGTCAGCAGGGCAACGATCATACCAAAGTAGTGACAATTGACCTCAATGAGCCAGCAGCGCTTGATATGGTCAAAGGCGGCAATATTGCAGGCATCGTTGCTGACGAAACCTATAATATTGGTGTATATGCAGCGCGCGCTGCAGCTGCAGGACTTCTTGGTAAAACCGTTGATCCTTTCCTTGTGGTCGATGCTTTGTCAATCGACGCTGATAGCGTTGGTGAAGGTTGGATGAAGTCTTACCATAGCGACGCACCTGAAAGCTTGCGTTAATCCATTAATTAATCGCGGGCCTGCTCAAGAGTATGTCCGCGCACTCCATTCACAAAGCGAAAGTCTGAAATGATGTCCTTACGCTCACGCCTGCCCAGTTTCGATTTTCAACAATTAGTTGTTTATATTGGGTTTATTGCAATCTTTTTATTCTTTGCAGTCACGCTCTATGATGATGGCTTTTTGACGCAGCGCAATCTGACCAATATATTGCTTCAAACAGCGCCAGCAACGATTATGGCAATTGGTTTGGTTTTTGCTTTATCCGCCGGTGAAATTGACCTTAGTTTTGGTTCAATCGTTGCCGTCTCAGCCCTTACAGCAGCGGTCGTTCTACAAGATTATCCTCTTATCGTAGGCGTAGCGGCAGGCTTGGGTGTTGGTGTTGCTATTGGAGCGCTCAACGGTGTTCTTGTCGCTTATTTAAAGCTACCATCGTTCTTGGTCACGCTCGCAACTATGGGGCTATTCGCAGGCATTGCTCGCTCAATGACCGACTTGCGATCTATTCCAGTCATGAATGAAACATTCACTGGTATCTTCGGGTCCGGTAAGTTCTTCTCACTCCCTTCTCTTGTTATTTGGACGGCTATTGGTGTTGGTGTTGGGCATATTGTTTATCGTCAAACACGCTTCGGTGCGCATGTTTTGGCCACGGGTGATAACCCGAGGGCGGCCCTTGTGACAGGCATAAAAGTTGCACGTGTTCGTCTTTATGTTCTGATGATTAGCGGCTTTACCGCAGGTATGGCCGGACTACTTTACGCAGGACGTCTGCAAGCTGCCAAATACACATTGGGCGAGAGCGATTTAATGACAGTGATTGCGGCTGTTATTGTTGGCGGTACGGCGCTCAACGGCGGCAAGGGCTCTATCATTGGTGCCTTGCTTGGTTCTTTGTTGATGGGAATGCTCAATAATGGATTGATCCTTATGAACCTGCGGGTATCGGACCAAATGATCGTGCGTGGATTGATTATCTTGCTGGCTGTTGCGGTATCGCTTCGCGATAGCAAACGCTAAAGGAGAGTAAGATGTTTTTAGATGTTTTGATGCGCAGAAACCCTCAGTTTATCGAGGCCGCAATGGCTTTACATCAGCAGGGATATATTCCGCCGAACTCATATGTTCTTGATCTAGATATAATTGAGAAGAACGCAAGAACCTTTTCTGAGACTGCATCCCGCTTAGGGCTTAAAACCTTTGCGATGACCAAGCAGGTCGCGCGTCATTCAGGCTTTTGCGCAGCTATTATGCGCGGTGGCATCAACAGGTCTGTCGCCGTTGATATGGATTGTGCCATTGCTTGTCATCGTGCTGGTTTGAAAACAGGTCATTTAGGCCATTTGGTTCAAGTGCCGCGGGGCGACGCAAATTTTGCTGCAGCAGAATTAAAGCCGGATTATTGGACAGTTTTTAGTCAAGAAAAAGCGCAGGAAGCCGCACAAGCTGTACGTAAAGCTGGGCGAATTCAAAATCTTCTTGCCCGTATTCAAATGGATAATGATACATTTTATCGTGGTCATGAGGGTGGATTTTCCGCAACAGAAATTTGTGAGGTTGCAGATCAATTAGACGCATTGGATGGCGCTAAATTTGCAGGTGTAACGACATTCCCAGCGCTTTTATTTGATTTAGAAACTCGTAAAGTAAAAACCACACCTAATCTTGCTACACTATCACGTGCATCAGAAGCTCTGGCAGCGGTAGGTCGCTCAGACATCGAAGTTAATGCGCCAGGTACAAACTCTGCCATTATGTTAGAAGCGTTGGCGAATGCAGGCGCAACACAGTGCGAGCCTGGCAATGCACTTCATGGCACGACCCCGCTTCATGCGGTTGAAGATTTACCCGAAGAGCCTGCTGTTTTGTATCTCAGCGAAGTTTCTCACCATCATGGTGGCAATGCATTTTGCTATGGCGGCGGGCTTTATATTGATCCTGTTTTCCCTAAATATGATGTGCAGGCGCTTGTTTCGTCTGAACCGACGAGTTCACGCGATGCTCTAGCGTCTGTCGAAATTCCTGATTACTCGGCAATTGATTATTACGGGATGATTGATGCCACGGGGCAAGTAAAACCTAATGCTGGCGACACAGTTATCTTTGGTTTCCGTGGTCAGGCTTTTGTAACGCGCGCCAATGTTGTTGGCGTGTCTGGTGTTGCATCAGGTAAACCAGTTGTTACCACAATTGAAAACATTTTCGGACAGGCCATCGATTGGCCGGAAAGGCGGCTGACATGACGCAGCAAAAAAATGTTCTGTCACTTAGAAACATTCACAAGGCCTTTGGCGGTGTTGTCGCTATTCAGAATTTTTCACTGGACTTGAAGGCTGGAGAGATCGTTGCGCTTGTCGGTGATAATGGTGCTGGTAAGTCGACATTGATCAAAATAATTTCAGGCGTCTACACACCAACTTCCGGAGACATTGAGTTGGATGGAGAAGCCATTTCATTCAGCGATGCTAGTACTGCTCGCGCAAAGGGTATCGAGGTCGTTTATCAGGATCTTGCACTGGCTGATCAGCAGCCTGTCTTTATGAATATGTTTCTTGGGCGGGAATTAACAAAGCCACCATTTGGCCTTTTAGACAAGCAGCGTATGCGAGAAGAATCGCAACAATTGGTTGATGAGTTAGATGTTCGTATTCCATCTGCGGCATCAACAATCAGTGAACTTAGCGGTGGTCAAAGACAAGGTATTGCTATTGCACGCGCAACGCACTGGGCCAGTAAACTAGTCCTACTGGATGAACCGACAGCTGCACTGGGTGTTGCAGAAACGGCCAGAGTGGAAGACCAAATTGCTAAGCTGAAAGAAAAGAACCTTGCGATTCTGATCATCAGTCACAGTTTGGATCAAGTGTTCAAACTCTCAGACAGAATATGTGTTTTACGACGTGGTGAACAGATCGGTGTGCGAGAGACAAAAAACACAGACAAGAATGAAATTGTCTCCATGATCACAGGAGTTGCTTAAGATGAACCATGTAATTCTTGAGACACAAATGGCTAAAGAAATTCTTTCAATACCGGACGTGTTAAACCGGCAAATTGAAGAAGGTCTTGATCTTTATTTGGAAACAGGACGGCAAGCTGCGGCTTCAAAGCCCCGTGGTTTTATAACGTGTGCCAGAGGCACTTCAGATAATGCTGCAACGTTCTTCAAATATATCATGGAGACGCATACAGGGCTGCCTGTGGCCTCTATGGGGCCGTCAGTAGCGTCGGTTTACAATGCTCACTTGAAATTGAATGACTTTATTTGTCTCACGATTTCACAATCTGGTGGCAGTACAGACCTTGCTTCACTACAGGCAGCGGCAAGCAAGGGGGGGGCACGCACAATTGCAATCTTAAATGAGACAGATAGCCCCGTCGGACGTCAGGCAGATATTGTTTTGCCTATGCTTGCAGGTACTGAAAAAGCAGTAGCAGCGACAAAATCATTCGTGAGTTCTCTATTTGCAATTCTCGGTTTCGTGGCTGGCTTTACCAACGACAGTGAATTGGAAAAGTCGCTCCGTGATTTTCCGAGAACTGCAGCAAAAACGCTTGAGTGCGATTGGTCTATGGCCGATTTATCGCTCGCGCGAGCTTCATCTGTTTTTGCTATTGGTCGTGGGCCTGGACTTGCCGTTTCAGCGGAAGCAGCGTTGAAACTGAAAGAAACGTGCCGTATTCATGCAGAGGCCTTTTCAGCTGCTGAAGTTTTGCATGGCCCTGTTGTTTTGGCAGAGAAAAAATTTGCCGTTTTTGCGTTTCAGTCCGAAGATGCATCTCAGCAATCTGTATTGGATGCTGCCAAATCAATGCGTGAAAAAGGCGCTGATGTATTTACCATATCGGCTCAATCCGGCGAGGGCAGAACTTTGATCACGCCAAGAGCCGAAAACAATCTTTTAACACCGATTGTTCAGATCATTGCATTCTATAAATTTGTCGAGGCGCTGTCTAAAAAGCTTGGCGAAAACGCAGATGCTCCAGAAGGGCTCAATAAGGTGACTGTTACGATTTAAGGTGTTGTCAGGGGAACTTGCCGCCATTTGAAAACCGCGATAATTTTCGAACATAAAAACGAAAAATATTTTTAAGTATTTTAAAACTTCGCCTGAAATCATCAAACTAACGGTGATGTATTATGTTCGGTTTCCACTCAGTTTACGGCAAGTAGAGGATATTCTGCACGAACGCGGAATCGATATTTGTCACGAAACTGTGCGGTCTTGGTGGAGCCGTTTTGGGCCGATGTTGGCAAAAGAAGTTAGGCAGCATCGGGCAGGGAGCCACACAAACTGGCGTTGGCATATAGATGAAGCTTTCGTCAGAATAAATGGTGAAAGATACTATCCGTTGACCGGCAGGTGAATGCGAAGCAATCACCGAGAGGTTTTGGCGCGCGATTGACCAAGAAGGAACAGTGCTGGAAAACTATGTTTCAAAGCGTCGAGATCGCCGCGCGGCATTGAAAGTATTGCAAAACTGCTTTCGAAATATGGAACTCCCGCTGAAATAGTGACGGATAAACTAGGCCCCTATGGAGCTGCTTTGCGAGACCTTGGTATCCGCCATCGCCATGAAACAGGGCAGGGTGCTGTCAGAGGAACTTGCCTTGATTTGAAATGCACGATAATTTTCAGCTATGACAACGAAAAATCCTTTCAAATATTTTAAAACTTCACCTGAAATCATTAAATTAGCTGTAATGTATTATCTTCGTTTTCCACTCAATTTGCGGCAAGTCGAAGATATCCTGCATGAACGAGGTATCGACATTTGTTATGAAACTGTGCTTTTCATGGTGCTGTCAGGGTAACTTGCCGCTATTTGAAAACCGCGATAATTTTCTAACATGACAACGAAAAATATTTTTAAGTATTTTAAAACTTCGCCT
>NZ_JIAX01000013.1:0-259297 GCF_000620605.1 Ahrensia sp. 13_GOM-1096m | reverse complement strand
CGAAGCCAAGCGTCACCAGATCTGCATGCATCTGCTTGGCAGTGCGCCGCTCTTTGCGCGATTTGCGCTGCTCTGTCAGCAGCCAACCCGACAGTTTCTCCGCAAACGGATCCAACTTACTTTGTCGCGTCGGCACCTTGAAACTAGGCTCAATTATGTCAGCTCGCAGATACTTCCTGATGGTGTTGCGAGATAGCCCGGTCCGCCGTGAAATCTCGCGAATGGGCATCTTGTCCCTCAAGGCCCACCGTCGAATAATGCTCAAAAATCCCATGTCTATCACTCCAATTACCCCCGACAAATCTGGTCAAGGGCAAGGTTGCACATGGGTCATTTCTCAGTGACAATTCTGACCTCTACCGGGTCAGTTCTGAGTGACATTCAACAACCAGATCATAAAAATCACCAAGCACGGCACTGCGCTCAATAGCGCCAGAGGCAAGCGGGATTATCAATTCACCAATATGATCGACTGTCGTTTCAAAGCTGTCGACAAAAATCCGCGCCTTTTGTAGCAATGCATCATCGGCCTCGCGCATATCCGCTTTAAATGCGCCGATGAGATCGACATGGGTTCCAGGCTTAATCCATTCGCCTTTGATGAGCGGCTCAAGGCAATAGGTTGCCGCTGACACGATATCATTTTGCCCACATGCCTCTGCCAAATTTTCAACGGCATGGGCATCTTTTTTCGTAGCTAATTTTTCAGCGTTTTTAAATGTGCGGTTCCAAATCGATACATTCTTGATCGATGGAAAAATGGCGCGGTAAGCGTCAATAAGATTATCCCCAACGGTGCCGGCACCCACAATCAATAGATTTTCAGGCTCTGGATTTGCCAATAGTTTTGCACCCAGAACGCTATCACCAGCCGTTTTCCATTTGGTGACGATATCGCTTTCAATCATCGCCTTGGGGGTACCGGTCTCATCGTCAAAGATCAACATAGCGCCCTGCACAGTTGGCAAATTGCGCTGCGGATTATCAGGACTGACCGTTACTGATTTGACACCTTGGCCAAGACCTTGAATGGCCGCAGCGCGTGAAAGAAGGGTTTTGTTGCCGCAGTCTAAAAACTGATCGCCAAGTGTCGCCTTGGGCAGTTTGTGGCCTGCTATGATTGCATCACAGATCATCTGCCAATTCATGAGGTGATCTGCGTCAGTCGATTTAATGAATTGTATGTCCATGATCGTGAATACATCCGATATCTTAAATGTGAAGCTGTTCGTGACCATGCATAAAAATGAATCGGGCACAACCATTCGCGATATCGCCCGCACATCCGGCGCGACACTTTAAGCAAATAACCCGCCCCAAAAGCACTAAGCCCCTAACGTGTCAAAGATAGTTTTGATGGTCTCGGCAACATGCTGCAGGCCTAAATCTTTCTCTCGCCGTTTGTGCCATGCCAGATGCAGCGGAAAACCACTAACAGCGACAGGAGGCTCAAATATTGCAACGTCTTCACGGCCATGAAGAGCAAGGCTGCGCCGAGGCACCATCGCCATAAAATTTGACGAAGTAAGGATGCGCGGGATCATTTGAAACGATGGAACAACAACACCCACCTTGCGTGAGCGGCCCATTGTTTCGAGTTTTTTATCAAGCGGGGAGCGAAGCGCGCCCTGCCCTGATACAAGAATATGGGGCCAATCAAGCCAGACATCCAAACCAAAGTCTTCTGCGGCAGGATGGTCTGCACGCATAGCAACAACATAATCTTCTTCGATCAATATATGTGTATCGATATGCTCTATATCGTTTTCAAACACAGAAATTGCCAGATCCGCGTCTTCATCTCTGAGCTGCTGAAGCGTTGCTTCAGAGCCATGCCAAGGTTGAAAAACAACCGTGATTCCTGGCGCTGTGACGCTAAGCGCTGCGATAAGTGGGCCAGCAATAATCGCAACCGGATCGTCTGAGGTGGTAATGCGGACAATCTGTTTTATGTCTTTGAGATCAACCGCAGGCGGATCGACCAAATCAACAACATTCAAAAGAAGCGATTTGAGCGGCGCTCTGAGCGCTTCAGCTTTCGCCGTACGGTACATGATACCCCGACCACGTTCGAGCAACGGGTCACGAAACAAATCGCGGCAGCGTTGCAGAGCATTAGAAACGGCGGGCTGCGTCATGTTGAGGCGAAGCGCAGCACGGCTCACATGTGCCTCATCAAGCAGCGCATCAAGCACGATTAAAAGGTTTAAATCTACACTTCTTAAATTCATGAAATCTATAATAGACTATATCTAATATCATTTGGAATAATTTATTGAGAACATTTAAATCGGGTTCTACACACCAACTGGAGTTTAGAAATGCCCGCAACTTTAATCTTACTTTTCCATCGAGATTTATCACAATCAAAAGCCAATGCAGCCCTCGCGAAGGCAGCGCAAACGGTTAAAGACGTTCAGGTCGTCGATATGCAGGCCCGTTATCCCGGCGGTGTCATCGATATATTTACAGATGCTGGCGCGGATGCAGAAATGCTGCTGTCTGCTGACCGGATCATTTTGCAATTTCCCATCCAGTGGTACGCCACACCAGCACTGCTCAAAGCATGGCAGGATGCTGTTTTAACTAGAATGTATTATATCTTTGCAGAAGCTGAAGGCGATCACCTTAAAGGCACGCCGCTCATGGTGGCAGCAACAGCAGGCAATACTTCAAGCGCTTACGGACGTGATGGTGCCAACCGCTATACGATAGATGAATTGCTCACACCGCTGAAAGCAACAGCGCATCGTTGCGGTTTGGCATGGCACTCTCCCTATCTGGTATTCACTGCAGATAAATTAGAACCCTCTGAATTAGAGGATGCGGCGCTGGGTTATGTGAACGCTATCGAACATTTCATTTCAGCGACGTCCGGCTCTTCAACCAACGAGGCAGCGTAACGTTATGATTGAAAATCTACATGATACGCTCATCGCTTCTAAGCGCGGCACACCAAAACTTTTTATCGCTTCGGGCTTGGCTATACCGCTAGGGCTTGGCGTGCAGTTCCTACTTGCTGGCCACGCATTATTCGCTCAAGCCACTTGGGATGCACACATAATGTTTGGCGCACTTTTAAGCATTCCAATTCTATTGCAGTTTTCATATGCCGCAATCGTGCCTCACCTTCGTGGGTTTATCTGGTGGGCAAGCGCAGTTTTAGTGCTCTATTTAATACAAATTATGTTGGCGGCTGGCGGCACGGCAACCCTCGCCTACCATCCTTTTAATGCCGCCCTTCTACTGACAGCTTCGCTTATCATGCTGTTCAAGGTCGAACGGCGTCGTGCATATAGCTTCCCGCATTCTTAAACATCAGACCACAAACAAAGGCATCAACACCGAATTAATCGATGTTGATGCACTCTAAAACAACAGGCAATCACAGAACGCGAAATGCGGGGCTATATCATTCAGCCGCTATCTTGCTGATCTCAGGCTTATTGATTTGGTTCAAGAGATCTTCCCGTCTCTTATCATGAGCTGCACGCGCTTCATCTTTGACTGGACCAAAGCCCCGCACCTGATCAACCAATGATAAAAGAGCCAGCGCTATGTGTGCAGGCGCAGAATCAAGCTTATTCAAAACCAGATCAATATCCTGCTCATATTGCGTAATTAAAGCACGTTCCGCTTTGCGCTCTTCACTTCGGCCAAATGGGTCGAAGGGCGTTCCGCGCAAGCCTTTCATTTTTGTCAAAAGACTGAACAGCTTTAATGTCAGCGGACCAAATTCACGTTTCTTTGGTCGCCCGTTTGGCGCAGTACCACTGAGCACAGGCGGCGCTAGATTAAACGAAATCCGATAATCACCATCAAACTGCTCATCTAGCGCAGCTTTAAATTCCGGCGCAGTGAAAAGCCGTGCAACCTCATATTCGTCTTTATAGGAAAGTAGTTTCGAATAGTTTTGAGCGACGGTGCGCGTGAGAGCTTCACCGTTTTTAATGTCACGCGCCGCGCTGCGCACCTTAGCAACAACCTGCTTATAACGCTCTGCCAGATCCTTGTTTTGATATGCTGTCAGATGCGCTACGCGATGTTCAATCAGCGTATCAAGTGTCATCTCATCTTGAGCAATCTGAGGTGACTTGTCGCGCAATTTTGACATGACAAAATCAGGATCATGAGCCAGCAGTCGGCCCCAATTCAAAGCGACAATATTTGCATCAATTGCAATACCGTTCAGGCGTATCGCCTCTTCCAAAGCGTCAATGCCAACCGGCACAAGGCCTTTTTGAAAAGCATAACCGAGCATCATAATATTGGTCGCGATTTCATCGCCTGCGACGGCAACCGCGATGTCAGAAAAATCACGGAAGTCATCTTTAGATCGCACCGTATCACTAACAGTGCGCTGAATTTCAGCAGCCTTAAAATCAAAGTCCCGCATCCGCACAAAATCTGAAACAGGAATAACCTTGGTATTAAGAATACCGTGGGTGCGCTTAGGGTCACAAATGATCGTGCCCTCTTTAGAGGCCGCAACAACAGCATCGGCTGCGATGATCACATCGGCACAACCATTGGCAATGCGCGGTGCACGCACCGGATAATCCTTTGGCGAAATGCGGATATGACTAAGAACAGCACCGCCTTTTTGAGCAAGCCCTGCCATATCCATAATCAAAGGGTTCTTGCCTTCAATATGTGCAGCCATACCAATCAGCGCGCCGATCGTTAAAACGCCCGTACCGCCAACCCCCGTAACAGCAATGTTCCAAGGTTTTTCCATAGACGGCAGTTTTGGTTCAGGCAGAATAGAAAAATCAGGCATTTGTGCCGGCGCGTTCTTTTTCTTCTTGCTACCACGAACCGTTACAAATGAAGGGCAGAACCCTTTAAGGCAGGAATAATCCTTATTACAGGCAGATTGGTTGATCTGACGCTTGCGGCCGAATTCTGTTTCCTTTGGTTCGATAGCAATACAATTTGATTGCTTTGAACAATCGCCGCACCCTTCACAAACGCTAGGGTTGATAAATAACCGCTCATCTGGATCAGGCGCAGCATTGTGCTTACGGCGTCTGCGTAGTTCCGCTGCACATGTTTGAACATAAACAATAGCGGTCACACCAGAAATCTCGCGCAGTTTCACCATAACCTGATCAATATAATCGCGGTGTTTGACAATCACGCCAGCAGGCAAATCTTTCGATTCATAAAGCTCCGGCTTGTCAGACAACAAATAGATCGTTTCCACACGTTCATTGTGCAGTTGATGCGCCAATTGCTGCGGCGAGAGTTCGCCGTCAAGCGGCTGACCGCCCGTCATCGCAACCGCATCATTATAAAGCAATTTATAGGTAATATTTGCCTTGGCAGCGACCGATGCTCGAACGGCCAATATGCCCGAATGGAAATATGTGCCGTCGCCCAAATTGACGAAACGGTGCTTCTCATCCGTATAACGACCAATCGCCGTCCACGGCACACCTTCCGCGCCCATATGAGAAAAGGTTTCCGTATTTCGGTCCATCCATTGCACCATGAAATGACAGCCAATGCCCGCCATCGCTTTTGAGCCTTCAGGCACACGGGTGGATGTATTGTGTGGGCATCCGGCACAATAATGCGGCAAACGCGTCACCGGAGCCACATGTTTCAAACCTTCAAATTGGCGATGCTCCAGAACGTGTAATTTAGTTTCAATGCTTGCCGCCAAACCTTCGGGCAAACCCATTTTCAAAATTCTATCAGCGATTGCGCGCGCAACTGAGCCAACCGTCAACCCCGCAGACAAAGACAGGAACGGTTTATCCTTTTCATCGAACTTACCAACAATACGAGGCCGCACATCGGCGCGCCAATTAAACAACTGTTCTTTAATCTGGTTTTCAATCAGCTCGCGGCGTTCTTCAACGATCAGAACCTCCTCAAGCCCTTGAGAAAATTCGCGAATACCAACCGGTTCAAGCGGCCAAGGCATCCGTACTTTGTAAAGCCTTAGACCAATCGCTTTGCGTTCTTCAGGTCCAATGCCCAATTCTATCAGCGCCTGAACCACATCCTCATAGGCTTTGCCAGAGGCGACAATACCAAAACGGGCTTCAGGCGTATCCATCGTAACTTTGTTCACGCCATTCGCGCGGGCAAACGCAATCGCGGCATAGGCTTTCAGCTCCTGAAGGCGTTGATCCTGCACAAGCGGCGGATCAGGCCAACGCAAATTAAGACCGCCCTCTGGCATCTCGAAATCTTCTGGCAGAACGAACTGCGTTTGCTCCTGCGCCAAATCAATGACCGATGTTGTCTCAATGGTCTCGGAGATCACTTTATAGCCGACCCAGCATCCCGAATAACGAGACATGGCAATGCCAAACAGCCCCATTTCAATAAATTCATGAATTGAGGACGGATAAAGCATCGGCATCACGGCAGATATAAATGCATGATCGGACTGGTGCGGGATTGATGAGGATTTACACGTATGGTCATCGCCAGCAAAGGCTAGAACACCACCATGTTTTGAACTGCCAGCTGCATTACCATGTTTGAATGCATCGCCTGAACGATCAACGCCCGGACCTTTGCCATACCATAGGCCAACCACGCCTTCGCGGTTAGCTTGCTGTGACAGATGAACTTGTTGCGATCCCCAGATTGATGCAGCGGCCAAGTCTTCGTTCAAGCCCGGCTGAAAAGTGATATCAAGCGGGTCCAAATATTTCTTGGCGCGCACCAATTGCTGGTCATAACCGCCGAGCGGTGAGCCACGATAGCCAGAGATAAAAGTTGCAGTATTGAGCCCCGCTTCTCGGTCACGGCGCATTTGCACCATGGGCAAGCGCACCAATGCTTGCGTTCCAGACAGGAACACCCGCCCCGACGTTGCGGTATATTTATCATTCAATGTGATTTTCGCGCTCAATCTTCATCCTCCCGATGTTGAGTGACCGTCATTGGAAGAGCTCGGACCGGTTCGAATGACCGCGCTCAATTCCAACTCTGATATCAAACAGTAAGGCGACTAGGCAGAAACATCATCCCTATTATAGTGATTTTATAGGGCAGTAGAGAAACACCGTATCTTAAAACTAACAAAAAAGGAATATTTGTTACGCAATCTGGTCGAAAGCTATGACGTACCCATCAAAGCGCAATATAAAATCAAACAGGAACATCAGGCGTGTTTTTCACTTCTTTGAGCGTCAAACTTGTATTGATAAGCGAGACATGCGGCAGCTGGAGTAGCTTGTGCTTAACAGCCTCTTCGTAATCGCGAATGCTGCGGGCCAGCACTTTCAATATAAAATCATATTCTCCTGCTGTGGTATAACATTCAACCACTTCGGGAATATCTTTCGATGCCCGCTCAAACTCCTCAAGCGTATGGCGTTTATGTGAGGCCATTCGCACGAAGCAAAACGCCACAATATCGAAGCCCATTTTTTGCGCATCGAGCAGATATCGCTTGTCCGTAATATAACCTTCTTCTTGCAGCCGCTTGAGCCTGCGCCAGCAAGGCGTATGGCTCAACCCTGTTGCTTCACCCAGCTCCCGCATCGTAAGTTCAGGCTGCTTCTGCAACACTCTAAGAATACGCTTATCGGCCTCATCCATACGCTGTCCTCCCCTATGACATATATTCAGCGTTATACGCTTCCAGAAGCATATATATGAAAGCCGTCCTATTTAATTGCTAAATATTGAAACATAGTTGCCGTGCGCTGTCTAAACAGTGCCAAAGTGTTACGATAACATATCTTATTGAGGGCCAGATAACAGCAAAACACAAGCTTCTCGGATGCCGTTACAATTCGGCACACGCATAGGTTTAGTTGTAAATTAATCGAATAGAAACCAAAGCAGAAAATAATACATTAGTTTAACATTATTTTCACTCGGGCAAACGAACCTATAAAAAGTATAGCGAGAAATAGGTTGGCCATGACATCAGCTGATGCATAGGCCTTATCCCTGATGGTAGCCTTAAGGTTATACCTATCACACGCTAGAGTGAGGGGCTGTGCATGAAAACGTCTATGCGTTTACAATCAAAGGATAAATTGCCGCTTACCGGCCATAAGCGCTTGGATAATTTTAAAACAGATCTGTGCCACACCATCGTTGATCGCATGGAACAGGGTGTCATTGTCTTTGACCGTGAAAACATTCTTTTTGCCAACAAGACAGTTTGTGAAATTCTATCCGTCTCAGAGGATTTCCTCAGCCCCGGTTCTTCATTGGAAGAATTCATCAAATTCGGTGTCAAACGCGGAGACTATTATCCAAATTCTGAGCTCACCTTAGCCGGAATACGCATGCGCCTCATGGCAGGTGAAGATTTTGTACTGCTCCGTAAGACACCCAATGGCCGTTTTTTTCGCATCAATAGTCGGTTCCAAGATGGTATTGGCATTAGTACTTATACCGACATTACCGAAGAAACACGCGAAAAAGCCGTTTTAGAGACAACCGTTGAAACGATTGCACAAGGCCTCCTCGTTCACGACCGCGAGAACATCGTCATCGCCAACAAGCATATGTTGAGTGTGATGAATTTGCCTGCTGAAATCGTCGAAACGGGCACTCCATGGATAGAGTTTGTCAAATATCGCGCAGAACGCGGCGACTATGATAGTGTTGATGAGCACGTACAGAAAATTCTCGATGCGTTTGATTCACAAACAGGTTTCTCAACTGAAACCCGTGCTAACGATAAGACAATACGCGTTGAATGCCGCAATGCGCATGACATGATGTTTGTCACTTACACAGATGTGACGGACGCCAGAGCGCGTGAAACAAAGCTCCAGCAAAAAGAAGCTGAAGTGAGAGTTCTGGCAGAGACCGATAGTCTCACCGGCGTAAAGAACAGACGTGCCTTTGACGATTACCTCGCAAAACAGTTCAAGCACTGGCAAAAGAACTCAAATAATAGCCAAAAAGAATTGGCGCTCATCCTTCTTGATTTGGATCATTTCAAACCGGTCAACGACACCTATGGTCATAGTTTCGGAGATAATCTTCTAAAACGGGTTGCGCGGCGCTTTGGTAAAGTTATTCGAAAAAGCGATACGATTGCGCGCATTGGCGGCGATGAATTCGGCGCGATTGTCGAAGTCGATTGCAAGAACGAGGCAATAGAGATCGCAACCCGCATGCGCGATGCGACAAGACAGCCAATTCTGATCGATAAAACAAAACTGCGCGTGAATGCATCTGTTGGCATTAGTTACTTCTCCGATGGTTTTAATGATGCATCGGCTATGTTTGTTGGCGCGGATCTTGCGCTATACGCGGCGAAAGACGACAGCCGCGGTTCTGTTTATGAATTTGAACCTGAATTTGCATGTAACGCGAAGGCAAAATATCTTCTTGAACAAGACCTTATATCTGCTTTGGATAAGAATGAATTTGTCCTTTATTATCAGGTTCAACAAAATCTAAGCACTGGCGGCGTTGCTGGCTATGAAGCGCTAATGCGTTGGCAACATCCAACCAAAGGGCTAGTATCACCAGCAGATTTCATACCCTTGGCAGAAGAAACAGGCCTTATTGTTGAAATGGGGCGCTGGGCGCTCAAGCAAGCTGCGCGAGATTTTGGCGGAAAGGAGAATAAAACGCGCGTCGCCGTCAATGTTTCTCCAGTTCAGTTCCGCGAATCTAATTTGATCGAAGATATTCAGCAGGCGCTTGCAGAATATGATCTTGCGCCGCAACAATTGGAAATTGAAATAACAGAAGACGTCCTGATTGAGGACAATTCAAATACGCTCAATATCCTTGAAGGAATTCGCGCACTTGGTGTCGGCCTCTCACTGGATGACTTTGGCGCGGGATATTCCTCATTGGGTTATTTAACGCGTTATCCATTCAGCAAGCTCAAAATTGACCGCTATTTCATTGACCAAATGATCCGCGATGAGCGAAGCCAATCATTGGTAAAGTCAATTCTTTCCCTTGCTTCGAATATGGGCATGAAAGTGACAGCGGAAGGCGTGGAAACGCCTGAGCAGCTTGAACTTTTGATAAAAAGCAATTGTGATGAAGTTCAAGGATATCTGCTTGGCAGGCCAGAGCCGTTCAGCGCGATCAACAGATAGGCGGCCCCTGCAAAACAGCGCAGAACAGTTTTTCTTTGCGTGCACTGCACAAAACTCTTAAACGTGGCAGCATGATGTGCATGTCCCGAGTATTATAATGTTACCCGAAAGCCCAAAAAGTCACGAAGATTTAGTGTCGCGGTTTCGCTGGAACATTCCGGCGCGTTTCAATATTGGCGTTGCCTGCGCGGACGCTATTGCAAGCTTAACGCCTGAAAAGCCTGCAATTATTGATTATTCATCTGGAACACCGCAAACGCTTAGCTTCAAACAATTGGCCGAGCGATCAAGCCGATTTGCTTCTGCATTGGATGGCATTGGCATAAAGCGCGGTGACCGCGTCGCCATCATGCTTCCTCAAAGCATTGAGGCTGCCATCGCTCACTTAGGCATTTATAAGCTCGGCGCAATCGCTGTTCCGCTTGCCATGCAATTTGGGCCAGAGGCGATGCAACATCGCCTTTCAGCGTCAGGCGCGCGCGCTTTCATTGCTGATAGCGCAGGCTTGGAACGTTTAAGCATCATTCATTCCAACCTACCCGATTTACAAATAAGGATTTCAGTTGGACGCACAGGTAACGCGCATATTTTTGATGATTTAATTTCAAAAGCATCCACCAATTACCCATTCGCCAACACATTGGCTGATGACCCTGCGATGATGCTTTTTACATCTGGCACCACTGGACAGCCCAAAGGCACATTACACGCGCACCGTGTTCTACTGGGCCATCTTCCGGGTATCCAAATGGCGCAAGGCTTCATGCCTCAAAATGGGGACCGCCTATGGACACCATCTGATTGGGCTTGGGCTGGCGGTCTATTAAACGCTTTGTTGCCTGCCCTTTATTTTGGCGTAACCGTCGTTGCAGCCCGCGCTCCAAAATTTGAAGCAGACTGGGCGATAGACCTCATAGGCAAGGCTGAGATTCGCAATATTTTCATGCCGCCAACAGCATTAAAATTGATGCAATCCAATTTAAGAAAAGCCCCGAAATTAAATATTCGCTCCATCGGTTCTGCGGGTGAAGCGCTGGGCGGGAAAACGCTGGAATGGGCAAAACAACACTTCGGCGTCAGCATCAACGAATTTTACGGCCAGACAGAATGTAATGCGATCATCAGTGCCTGCCATGAACTTGGCACAATTAAATCTGGCTCGATGGGCAAAGCGGTACCAGGCCATAATGTCGTCGTTCTTGATGAAGAAGGAGAAATTGCCAAAACGGGCGAGGTTGGGGAAATTGCCGTTAAAAACGATAGCCCCGTCATGTTCCTGCGATATTTCAACAATGACACTGAAACTGCCAAAAAGTTCAAAGGTGACTGGTTACTAACCGGCGACCGCGCATTGTGCGATGACGAAGGTTATTTCCATTTTGTCGGGCGCAACGATGATATCATTATTTCAGCTGGTTACCGTATTGGCCCGACTGAAATTGAAGATTGCCTGACCGCCCATCCAGCCATTGAGCTGGCGGCCGTTACGGGAAAAGCAGATGCAACACGCACACAAATCATTGTGGCCCATATCAAACTTGTTGAAAATGAGCGGCCAAGCGAGCAGCTAAAATTGCAAATTCGCGACTTTGTGAAAACGCGTCTATCGGCCCATGAATATCCGCGTGAGATAAATTTCGTCGATTCGATCCCGATGACGGAAACGGGCAAAATTATTCGCAAAGCATTTCGCAGCTAGAACAAACGTTCCTGCTTATCGTTTTCCAAGCATGAGCTTTAAACGTGCACTCACATTTTTAGCTGTTTTCTTCGTCGAACTATACAGATCCATTTGGGCTGCCGCTTGACGTACTTCACGTTCTTTACTCGGATCAACACCAATCACAAGCGTCGCCATCTCGGCATTATCCTGCCAAAGATGTGACATCATCGGATGATCTTCAGAAGCGCAGCTGTCGGCAAATGTAATGTTCGGGTCATCCAAAAGTGCTTCAGTTGTGCGCACCATCAGCAATTTACCCGGTGAGAACGCACGCATGGTTTCATCATAAGCGATTTTCCATGTCCAAGCTGAACCGCTTTCGATAAACACAATGAGCGAAGCAATAACGCGGTTATCAAGCTTCAACATATAGATACGGCATTTATCAACTTCCGCCAGCGAGTTCACCGCTTCACGTGCAAAAGCTGCCCGCAATCGGTCCGACGCTAGTGATGTGCGTTGTTTGCCTTTCCAACCTGCATTTTCAAGAAGCAGAAACTCCTCCATGCCCTGACGTATTTCAGTTGGGTTACGCGCAATCTCAAAAACAAAATCGCCCTGCCCCTCCATCTTGCGCCATAGGCGCCCGAAGTCTCGGCGGTGGTGGCTGCCCATGCTCTCTTTAAAGTAAACATCTGCATCGGCAGTCGCATCTAAAACGGGCCGTTTGACGGTGCGGGTAGTGGCCAGAGGCAAGCCATTGGAAAGCGCAACAGATCTCAAAAGAGAAACAACAGGGCTATTCAACATGACATCGGGAAACGCGATGATCTTCGGCAAAGGAACAGTTGGTAATGATAGCGTACCAAACAAATCTTCAATGATTTGCATCGCTTCGCGGCGCTCAACAATCGGCGTTCCCAATGGTCCATAAGGGTTTGCCCATGCACGGATAAGATCAGGTCCGATTGCAAAACCGGGCTTTTCTACGGTAAATGGCATCAAAAAACGGGTTTCAGAAGAACGATCATCTGAATCCTGAAGCACCAAAAGACGTACCTGACGCTCATCAAGGCGTGGCATTGCCGGCACGCAAAAGCGTGGGCTGAAAAACACATTTGGTTCTATGCAATAGTCACCAGCGCGCTCAATTGTCGGTAAAAGATCAAAACCTGCTTTGGCTGGGAAAACCCGAAAATGGCGACTTCCTTTCGACAGACGGCTAACTTCAGGGATATTGTCCTTATACTCGCTCGCAGGCGTACCTGGCATAACAAGCGGTGTTTCAACAATCTCTTCATCAATAATCGGCAATGCAGACATTTTAAGAAACTTCCTCATCAAGGGCGGGCGAAAATACAAACATCGAAACACCAATTCGCACCCGTACTATGTAGAACAGGGCTAATGTTTCAAAAACGGTGGCAATGGCGGTCGCAGCAGCAGCACCATAAATGCCAAATTGAGGTATCAAAATCAGGTTCAAAGCGATGTTAATCGCTAGAACAGCCCCAAATACAGCCGCGCAAATATTCTGATTACCCGACATATTCAAAAGGTTTTCAGCAGGGCCAATGCTGGCTCTAAACACTACACCCGTGACCATGATAAACAGAACAGGATAGCCTTCACGGAAAGCTGAACCGAACATCGAAAGCAACAGCGGCCCAGCAGCAAGCACGATAATGCCCATGATCAGTGATGGCCAGAATGTCCAAGTTGCCGAGCGGCGCGCCAACAAACGCAATGCGGATTTATCATCATCGTCGATACGCGCTGCGAACAGGTTAGAAACACCGGCTTTAACAGCAAAGAAAACAAAATGGACAAGGGCTAAGGTTTTTGCGGTTGCGTAATATATACCCACGCTTTCGGGGTCCAACATGATGCCAACCATAAAAACATCGGCGTGAACGAGCAAAGAAAAGAAGCCGTCCACGAGAAAAATAGGAAGCGCAACCAATATCCAATTCTTCATTTCAATGCGCGGTTTAGCTTTTGTATATGCGCGATCCAAACCCCGAATAATGACAAAATGTTGGATAAGAGTGCTGAAATAACTCGCAATGACAGCGCAAACCAACCCCGTCACCCCATTAACCGGATAATCTAAAAGCCAAGCGCCAACCATCAATGCCAAGATGAATAATGGGCGCAGCAAATATGTAGGCGCAAGGGCCCTAATAGGCCAGCTATTGGCGCGCGCCGTACCATCAAGCATATCACCCAATGCGATCATAGGCAGTGCAAAAACACCAACAATGAACGGCAAAACATAGTGGCTATCAAAGAAATTTGAACCATAATAGGCAACGCAAATCGTAGCTATTGCTGCGATTGTAGAGCTCAACAATACGAAAACCCGGCTTGTCAGCAAAATGCCGTGCACACCCGCAAGATCGTTTTTCTCACGATATTGCGGCAGAAACCGAATGATCGCCGTGGGAAAACCAAGGCATGACAAATTTCCGATGACGACCATGGCAATCCATACCATGACAAAAATGCCATATTCATAAGCGCCCATAAAACGAGCAAGGACAACTTGGCTTACAAAGGCGATTGCAGCGCTAAATATGCGGATAGAAAAAGCAATAATTGAAGCGCGCTGCGCGCTAGAAGCATCATCCGTACCAGACAGCGCAATATCCAAACGCTCGGCGAAGGGCCGCAAACGCGCAAAAAGCGACGTTGGAAAGAATGTTTCAGCTGTTTGTACTGCAGAGAACCGCAATGTCTTCACCCATAAATTGAATATGAGTGGGTTATACGCCGATTGGCTTAAAATTTTGTTCGCATATGAGCCGCGTTCAAATTGCTGAAAGACATGGTAAACCAAGCACTAACGCAAAGGGCCTGCACGATTAATAATTCGCGCAGGCCCTTCAATTAAACCAAGTTTCGTTTTGAAAATTTAAGCAAATGCACCATGGCAATGTTTAAATTTCTTGCCCGAACCACATGGACATGCCTCGTTACGACCAATTTTACCCCATGTCTCAGGGTTTTCGGGATCACGGTCCTCGGGTGCAACAAACCCAAGCGCAGCAGAAGACAATGCAGCCGCGGCACCGGCAGGGCTTGAGCCTTCGCCAAAGTCGTTTTCGCCCGTTGTGCCGTCAATGTGGCGACCTTCCATTTCTGGCAATTCAGGCTCCGGCGCATCAGCCGCTTCGCGTACAATTTCCACACGCATCAGTTTTGATGTTACTGAAACACGTAAACTTGCAAGCATTGTTTGGAACAGCTCAAAAGCTTCCTGCTTATATTCTTGCAATGGGTCACGCTGCGCATAGCCTCTAAAGCCAACAACTGAACGCAAATGATCAAGCGCGACCAAGTGCTCGCGCCACAACTCATCAATCGTCTGCAAAATCAATGACTTCTCAACATAAGTCATGATCTCTTGACCGAACCGTTCGGTACGCTGCGCAGCAACATCATCGCTAACTTTGAGCAAACGCTCCAGCATATCGTCTTCAGCAATACCTTCTTCTGCGGCCCATTCTTCAATCGGCGCATCTATATTAAGCTGCTCGATCACCGCTTCTTTAAGTTCAGCAATATGCCATTGCTCAGCATAGGCTTTTTCAGGAATGTGCTGGGAAATGAGGTTTTCGATTACTTCATGGCGCATTTCTGTGACTGTTTCAGTCAGATCTTCGCTGTCCATAACCTCAAGACGTTGTTCAAAAATAACCTTACGTTGGTCATTCATCACATCATCATATTTCAGCAAATTCTTACGGATATCGAAGTTGCGCGCTTCAACTTTACGCTGCGCCTTTTCAAGCGCTTTGTTGATCCACGGGTGAACAATCGCCTCGCCGTCTTTCATGCCAAGCTTTGTGAGCATGCCGTCCATGCGCTCTGACCCAAAGATACGCATCAGATCATCTTGCAAGGACAGGTAAAACTTAGAACGGCCCGGGTCGCCTTGGCGGCCAGAACGGCCACGCAACTGATTATCAATACGGCGGCTTTCATGGCGTTCTGTCGCCAGAACATAAAGACCGCCAGCGTCTAGCGCCTCTTTCTTCAAAACTTCAATTTCAGCAGCAATTTCCGCTTTGCGTTTTTTGAGTTCGGCTTCATCCGTAACATCGCCCAGTTCCTGCGCAACACGCATTTCCAGGTTACCGCCGAGCTTAATGTCCGTACCACGGCCAGCCATATTGGTCGCAATCGTGATTGAACCGGGCACACCTGCCTGAGCAACAATGAAAGCTTCGCGTTCATGCTGACGCGCATTGAGAACTTCGTGCTTCACACCGCCTGCTTTGATGGCATTTTCAACATCGCTCAGCGATGTCTTCAAATATTCAGCAAACTCTTTTTCTTTGCCTTCTTTAATCGCAGCAATACGGCTTTCCAACTTACCTTTCAGCGCTTGCAAATATGAAACATTGCTGAGGAAACTGGAAAGAAGCTCCGACTTTTCAATCGATGTTGTGCCCACAAGAACCGGCTGTTTGCGGTTTTGGCAAGAAATAATATCCAACACAACGGCATCGTATTTTTCTTCAACAGAACGATAAACTTCATCGTCTTCATCGATACGTTTAACGGGAAGGTTTGTTGGAATTTCAGAAACACCAAGACCGTAAATATTGCCGAATTCTTCCGCTTCGGTAGAAGCTGTACCGGTCATACCCGATAGTTTTTCATACATGCGGAAGTAGTTCTGGAACGTCACAGAAGCCAGCGTCTGGTTTTCAGGCTGGATAGTTGTGCCTTCTTTTGCCTCAAGCGCTTGGTGCAAGCCTTCAGAGAAACGGCGACCGGGCATTTGGCGGCCCGTAAATTCATCAATAATGACGATATCGTCACCCTTGACCATATAATCTTTGTCGCGCTGGAACAGCTTATGCGCTTTCAGCGCATTATTGATATGGTGAACAATTGAAACGTTCTCGACATCATAAAGATTGTCACCTTTGAGCATGCCAGCTTCACGCAAAAGGTTTTCAACGCGCTCAGTGCCATCTTCGGTAAATGTCGAAGATTTTTGCTTTTCGTCAATCGTGAAGTCTTCATCATTCAACATCGGAATGAATTTATCGATCTGAACATAAAGCTCGGACTTATCTTCAAGCGGGCCTGAAATAATAAGCGGCGTACGTGCTTCGTCCACCAGAATGGAGTCAACCTCATCGACCACGGCAAAGAAATGTTCACGCTGCACCATTTGCGAGCGGTCCATTTTCATATTGTCGCGTAGATAATCAAATCCAAGCTCGTTATTTGTCGCGTAAGTCACGTCGCAGTCATATGCTGCTTTGCGCGCATCATCATCCATTCCATGAACAATGACACCGCAGCTCATGCCAAGGAATGAGAAAATCCGGCCCATCTCTTCGCTGTCGCGCTGCGCAAGATAGTCGTTTACGGTAACAACATGAACGCCCTTGCCTGCCAGAGCGTTGAGATATGAGGGTAATACCGCAACAAGCGTTTTACCTTCACCTGTGCGCATTTCGGAAATTGATCCGTCATTTAAAACCATGCCGCCGACCAGCTGCACATCAAATGGGCGAAGCCCTAACGCGCGCACAGATCCTTCTCGTGCAACAGCAAAGGCTTCCACCAAAAGACTATCAAGTGTTGCGCCATCTGCGATGCGTTTGCGAAACTCATCCGTCTTTGCGCGTAGCTGCTCATCTGAAAGCGCTTGTATTTCACTTTCAAGCGCATTGATTGCAGCAACATTGCTGTCGAATGATTTTAAATAACGGTCATTTGCCGTGCCGAAGATTTTGGCTGCGATGCCGCCGATACTGACCATTATATATGGTCCTTTCCGTTAAAGCCGACTTGGATAAGTCGCTGAAATGAGTTGCAGCTACAATTGCTGCAATTGAACAGTTTTGGCACTCAGGTTTGAAAAATCCAAGCTGGACGCGCCACATTCGGACAGATAAGAGTGGCATTAATCGATGTCAACGCTACGACCAATGCCATTAATACGCCACGTTCACGGGTTGTTGATCGCAAAACGAAGCAAAACTAAAGAAATGGACTATTATCCCATGACACTAACGTCAACTAGCCTACCGTTGAACGCAGTTCGCACACGTAAAGTTGCGCGCTTTTCTGCAGCTATTTTTGCCATTGGCAGCGTTTTTAGCACAGCGGCATTCGCGCAAGATGCTGAAGATAAAATTATTGGCACATTGGGCGGCGAACCAATCATGCAAAGTGATTTGGCTTTAACGGTTAGTGAAATGGGCGAGCAACTGGGCCAAGTTCCTGCTGAACAGCAGCAATTTGCCGCGCTTATGGCGCTGATCGACATTAAGCTACTGGCTTCCAAAGCACGCGCAGATGGCCTTGATCAGGATGACGAGTTTAAAAAACGCGCTAAATTTTTAGAAGAGCGCACTCTTCATAACATCTTGTTCAGAAAAGATGTCATCGACGGCATAGCAGATGAAGAAGTGCGCGCACGTTATGACAAAGAAGTTGCTGCAACACCTTCCGAAAATGAAGTAAACGCAGCGCATATTTTGGTGGAAACCGAAGAAGCAGCTAAAGAAATCATCAAAGCGCTTGATGACGGTGCAGATTTTACTGATTTGGCGAAAGAAAAATCAACAGGCCCATCTGGTCCTCAAGGTGGCGATTTGGGCTATTTCACAAAAGGCCGCATGGTTCCTGAGTTTGAAGAAGTTGCTTTTGCACTTGATGCAGGCGGTTACACCAAAGAGCCCGTTAAAACACAATTTGGTTATCATGTGATTTTGGTAAAAGACATTCGCCCTGTTCAGCCACCAGCATTTGAACAGGTTCAGCCACAAATCCGCGCAACTTTGCTACGTGAAAAATATTTCAACTACATCAAAGGTCTTCGTGACACAGCTGAAATAAATATCGAAGACGAAGCGCTCAAAGCAGCTTATGAAAAAGCAATAGCGGAACAAGAAGCACAGTAAACATGGCGAAACCATCACCTGTATCCCCACTGGCACCAAAACAGGTGCCAGTATTGCCGCCAATAAAAGGCGTTACGCTGGCCACAGCTGAGGCAGGCATAAAATATAAAGGCCGCACAGATGTGATGGCGATGATTTTTGATCAGCCCGCAGCCGTTGCAGGCGTGTTTACAAAATCAAAATGCCCGTCAGCGCCGGTGGACCTTTGCCGTGCTCATTTGCCTAAGGGCCGCGCAAAAATACTGATTGTCAATTCGGGCAATGCAAATGCCTTTACCGGCAAAAAAGGCATAGCGGCAACAAAGCTTACAGCTGAAATCGCTGCAAAAGCTGCCAATTGCGCCATTGATGAAGTGTATCTTTCTTCAACGGGTGTAATCGGCGAGCCTTTGGATGCGACAAAATTTGAAGGCCACATTGAGCAGATGGTTAAAACCGCTGAGCCCGATGCATGGTATCAAAGCGCGCAAGCCATTATGACGACCGATACATTTGCCAAAGTTGCAACCCAAACGGCGAGCATTGACGGCAAAAACTACACGATCAACGGCATGAGCAAGGGCGCAGGTATGATCGCCCCTGATATGGCGACAATGCTTGCTTATGTGGTAACAGATGCTCCTGTTTCTGCGGCTGTTTTGCAAGACTATCTATCTGCATCGACCAAAACGACATTCAATGCCGTGACCGTTGATGGAGACACATCCACCTCTGATACGCTACTGGCGTTTGCAACAGGCGCAGAAGAATTCACAAACCCTGATGATGAAATGCTAGCAGCGTTCAAAGCAGCATTTCATGCTGTGCTTCATGATCTGGCTATGCAAATCATTCGCGACGGTGAAGGCATCCGCAAAGTTATGCGTGTTGAGGTTGAAGGCGCAACATCGCAAGATGCCGCCAAGAAAATCGCAATGTCCATCGCAAACTCTCCGCTTGTAAAAACGGCGATTGCTGGCGAAGATGCCAATTGGGGCCGCGTTGTTATGGCTGTTGGCAAAGCTGGCGAACCAGCCGACCGCGACCGTCTTCAAATTCGCTTTGGCGATATTATCGTTGCAAGAGACGGTGAACGCGAAGAAGGCTATAGCGAAGAAAAATGCGCCGCTTATATGAAAAATGATGAAATCGTCATCGGCGTCGACATTGGCCTTGGCTCGGAACGCTTTACCGCGTGGGGCTGCGATTTGACCAAAGAATACGTAGAAATCAACGGCGATTACAGAAGCTAAACCAGTTAATTTACCTTCTTTAATTGCGCAGTAGGAGTTGTTGAAGCCTTTGCCTAAACTTTCACTTGTAAGACGACTGGAAGCCGTTGGTTTTCGTGCATGGCCCGCTGCATCTGTTCATTATGACGGAAGCTGGGCCGTAAGGCTCACAGCAAGCCACCCTTCACGCAGGTTAAACTCGGTCAATCCACTCGACCCTGCGGATCAACGTGATTTTGAAAACCGTATTGCCCGTATGGAGCATCGCTTCGCATCCTATAACAGGCCATTGGTTTTCAGGCTTTCCCCGCTTGCGCCCGCCCCTTTGGCAGCACATTTTGACAAGGAAGGCTGGCAACGCGTTGCTGAAACGCACGTACTCATGGCAACATTGAAAGACATGGACCTTGATTCAGGCATTTATCAATTGCCGGGCAAAGACATCGGGCGCTTCGTTGATGCCTCCATCTCTATCAGGGGCGAAGACCCTGAGCGCAAACCTGGGCTTACCGAAGTTTTAGAAGCAATCCGCCCGCCCAGCGGCATGTTCGTCATGGAAGATGATAAAGGCCCCGTTGCGTGCGCATTATGTGTACGTGATAATGATATGGCTGGCCTTTTTGACATTGGTGTACGCCATGATTGTCAGGGCATGGGATATGGCCGCTCTATCGTGCGAACGGCATTGCGCTGGGCCCGCCAACAAGGCGCCAAAACAGCATGGCTACAAGTAGAGGCAGCCAATAAGGGTGCCAACGCGCTTTATAGCCGCTTGGGCTTCTCTGAAGTCTATTCCTATGTGTACCGCACCAGAAAAAATGATCATCATGAGTAATATACTCCTTGTTCCAGCGTGCGCGCTTGTTGATACCGACAACCGAATATTGCTGGCTCAGCGCCCTGAGGGAAAATCCTTGGCTGGTTTGTGGGAATTTCCGGGCGGAAAGATCGAACAAGGCGAAACGCCCGAAGAAAGTCTTGTGCGAGAACTTAAAGAAGAGCTCGGCATTACAACCCAAACGGCATGCCTTGCCCCTTTAACATTTGCCAGTTACGCCTATGAAAAATTCCATCTCCTGATGCCATTATTCATTTGCCGTAAGTTTGAAGGCATTCCAATGCCGCAGGAAAATCAAACGCTTAAATGGGTCCGCCCTGAAAAATTACGCGACTATCCTATGCCACCGGCAGACGAGCCACTGATCCCAGTGCTTCAAGATTTGCTGCGTTAACAAGCTCCCATCACAAACGTTCAACATCGTTAATCAATCGTTTAATCAAAACTGATAATAGTCATTACATAGATGACGACGATTACTATTACGGAGTTTGCGTTATGAGTGACGAATTGGAATGGGCAATAATTCGCGGTGAAGATGAACGCCAAACTGCGACGAAAAAAAACAGCACAATTCGCATTGCACTTCTTTTTGGCGGCGTAGCCGTAGCCTTGGGACTTTTCGCAACTCCGTTCCTTGATCGCAATAGCGGCGCTAGTCAAAGCTTCCACATGCTTGCAAACAACATTGACCCCTTCACAACAGCAAGCACGCGAAACAGCGCAAGCCCTCAAAAATCATACACGATACGGCGTTCTGTTTTGCAAAAAAGCCCTGTTGCAAAATGCATTATTCAAACCAATGGCGCGCCAATCGGCGATTGTTAAATTGCAACGAATATTCTTCAGCTTGAATTAGTCAACAAATGAAACCACTTCATCTTGTTGTTTTCTTAATGCATGCATTAACTTATTTGCGTTAGATAATTGAGCTCAAGGATTTATACAGATGCTAAAACAATTTTTATCTAATGAGCACGGTGCAACAGCGATTGAATACGCATTAATCGCGGCGATGCTGTCATTGGCAATTATCGGCGGTGTCTCAAGCACATTTAATGCGATTGAGCACATGTTTTCCGACAATGAATCACATATCAGCACAGCATTAAACTAGCTGTTTGCCGTTCTGTCCTTCAACACTTTGGCAAGGCTTTGCGTTGCACTGCCTGGTTTGAGCGGCTGTGGCTGCGAGGCATCCGGCGCCCATCCAGACATCCATATAAATGAAAATGTCGCACGAATTCGCCCATCTGAATCAGCAAAATTCTCTGCATAATGTTGAGCAGCATTATGAAAAAGATCACGGCGGCTTAAACTCTTTTGTCTTTCAACAAGCGTGTTGGTTGCCCCCATCGCACGTAAATCCAGCATAAGATCAAACATCGTGTCATAGCGCACAACAACGCTATCAATATCAGTGACAGGCAAGGCAAATCCTGCGCGCTGCAAAAGCCCGCCAGCATCGCGCACATCCATAAATGGCAAGACGCGCGGCCTCACACCACCTGAAATTTTACTTTCTGCCGCAAACAGGCTTTGGCGTAGCTCCGTGAGTGTGTCGCCGCCAGGAACACAGGCTAGAAAAAGGCCGTCCGGCTTTAGCGCACGGCAATATTGTATCAACATACCCGGCATATCATTGGCCTGATGAAGGCTCGAAACATCGATAATCAAATCTTCAGACTGCACATCAAGTCCCAATATGTCCCCATGCCGTAATTGCACATCATCCATAGCCGCAGATATTTGCAGCGTTTTTTGATCATCGAAATGCGCCCGAACAAAGCTTGGGTACATACTCACAAACCGACCAGATTTAAATTCTCGGTTCGTAATATCGAGGCGGTCTTTTAAATCCTCTAAAATGCGGGCGAGCAAAAAATCTGCACCGGCAATCTTGAGCCGTTCTGCACGCTGAACTGCTGCATCAACTTGCTTTTTATCAATAATGGTGCGGATACTCATAAACTGCTTTCATCAAGGCTGATTGTTTTGAAACTACAAATGAGAACTTGGGCGAAAAATGCAAGTCGTTCCGTCTTTGGAACTCTATTTCCTGATGTTTGTCTTGGTTGCGGCGCTTTTGTTACCAAGCAGGGAGTTGTTTGTGCAAATTGCTGGTCCAAGCTTCAATTCATCGAACGCCCCTATTGTGAAATAAACGGCACGCCTTTCACTGTCGATTTTGGCCTTGGCGCTGTCAGTGCAAACGCCATCGCCAATCCGCCTCATTATCATGCCGCGCGTTCAGCAACTATACATTTGAGCATCGCTCGGCAATTGGTAACGCGCTTAAAATACGCGGATAGAACAGATCTTGCGCCATGGATGGCCGATTGGATGATCCGAGCAGGACGCGAATTTATTGATGAAGCAGATTTGGTCGTGCCCGTTCCCCTGCACCGATGGCGTTATTTCTCGCGCCGCTATAATCAATCCGCTGAGCTGGCCCGTATCATTGCTAAAAAAACGAGCAAAGCCCATTGCCCATCTGCATTGTTAAGAAAAAAGCCGACACGGCAGCAAGTTGGCCTTAATTTGCGCCAACGGCAGGAAAATGTTCGCGGCGCGTTTATTGTGCCTGCAGATCAACACATACAGATTGCGGGGCGAACAATTTTGTTGATCGACGATGTTTTGACCACCGGCGCAACGGTGAATGCGGCGGCCAAAGCATTGCAAAAATCAGGCGCAGCCAAGGTTTATGTTTTGACCTTTAGTCAAGTGGTTCCACAATTCATTGAGCCGCACAAAATTCGCTCAAGCTGATTGAACACTGTAAATTGATGCAAATTGCATTTGCTCAAAGACAAACAGCGCCTATATACGCGTTTGAAACGTTAGGAAAAACAATGGCAAAAGTAACAATCTATACGCGCAAAATGTGCGGTTTCTGTTCAGCAGCAAAATCGCTGCTCAATAAGAAAAAAGTATCGTACAAAGAACATGATGCAACTTTTGATCCTGCGCTTAAAAAAGAAATGATACAGAAATCAAACGGCGGCTCTACGTTCCCGCAAATCTTTATTGGTGAGCTTCATATTGGCGGCTGTGATGATCTTATGGCGCTGGAACGTGCCGGTAAACTTGACCAACTTTTGAAAGCTTAAATATGCGCTGTGCAGCAATTCAAATGCGATCCGGCATTGATGTCGCCGCAAACATTACCGCGATGGATAAATTGGTGCGCGATGCAGCCGCCGATGGTGCTCAATATATTCAAACGCCAGAAATGACAGGGCTTTTGCAAAAAGATCGTAAAGCCTTGATGGCCGCGATAAAGCCAGATCAAGATGACCTCGTTCTTGGCACAGCAGCAAGCCTTGCCAAAGAACTGCACATTTGGCTGCATATTGGCTCCACACCCATTTTGCTGGAGGGCGGCAAGGTTGCAAACCGCGCAGCACTTTTCTCACCTCAAGGCATCCGTGCGGCGACATACGACAAAATTCATATGTTTGATGTGGATCTCGACAATGGTGAAAGCTGGCGTGAAAGCGCTGTTTACGAGCCAGGCGAGGCAACGCAAATCGTTCAAGCCGGTGAAATGCTACTTGGCCTTGCCATTTGCTATGATGTGCGCTTTCCAAATATTTTCCGCGATCAAGCCTTAGCAGGCGCGAATGTTTTAACGACACCGGCAGCTTTTACCAGACAAACGGGTGAAGCCCATTGGCACGTTCTGCAGCGCGCACGCGCCATAGAAAATGGGGCTTATGTTATCGCCGCTGCACAAGGCGGCACCCATGAAGATACCCGCGAAACATATGGCCACTCAATCATTGTTGATCCCTGGGGAGCTGTTCTGGCTGAAAAAGCCGACGATAAGCCCGGCTATATTATTGCCGATATCGACATATCTAAATCTGTAGAAGCGCGTAAAAAAATACCGAATTTGAAAAACGCCCGCCCGTACCGGGTTGAAACACAGCATACCGAATAAAGTCATGAAATTTTCACTTGAATGTAAAAACACCCACGCCTTTGAAGGTTGGTTTAAATCAAATGATGATTTTGAAACGCAATCAAAGCGTGGTTTTTTAGAATGCCCTATTTGCGGCACGCATGAAGTGGCCAAATCATTGATGGCACCATCTGTTTCGACAGGCCGCCAAAAAGAAAAAATCCAAGTCGCCGCTGGGCAAAAAGCGCAGGCCGAAATTATGGCCAAGATGATGGAATTTGCTAGAGAAGTGAAATCCAAAGCCGATAATGTGGGTGATAAATTTCCTGAAGAAGCGCGCAAAATACATTATGGTGAAGCCGATAGCAGGCCCATCTATGGTAAAGCGTCTAACGAGGAAGTCGCCGAGCTTTTGGATGAAGGCGTTGAACTCATGCCCCTACCCGATGTTCCAGATGATGAGAAGTTGAACTAGACAGGCCTTATGTATCGGCTTCTCGCTTCGCAACAACCATGTAATTAACATCCATATCTTTTGATAAACGCCAGTCATCCGTCAATGGATTGTAGAAAACGCCGCTCTGTTTAAAAACAGATACACCTGTACCATCCAGCGCAGCATCAATTTCAGTCGGTTTGACCAGCTTTTCAAATTGATGCGTGCCTTTAGGCAACCAACGCAAAACATTTTCCGCCATAAAAATCGCCAATGCCCGCGCTTTAGCTGTTCGGTTAATTGTCGCGATAAAGATCAAACCACCCGGTTTGACCATATGCGCACAGGATTTCAAAAACAGATCAACATCGGAAACATGTTCAACAACTTCCATGTTCAAAACAACGTCGAACTTTTCACCTTTCGCATCAAGGTTTTCAGAAGTCGTCGCGCGGTAATCTATGGCCAGCCCTGACTGATTTGCATGTATTTTAGCAATTTCAATATTCTTTTCTGACGCATCAGCACCCACAACATCCGCGCCCATGCGTGTCATAGGCTCGCACAATAGACCGCCGCCGCAGCCAATATCCAGAACACGCAATCCAGAAAATGGCTTATCTTTTGAAACATCAAGCCCAAAATGCTCAGTCATTGTCTCGCGAATATAGCGCAAACGCACCGGATTGAACTTGTGCAACGGCTTAAACTTACCAGCAGGGTCCCACCATTCAGCAGCCATTGCTGAAAAACGGTCAACATCTTCCTGATCAATTGTTGTGGCATTATCTGCGGACATGGCAAGCTCCTTATCGCCAAGAGATTGAGCGTCAGTGCCCTCAAGTCAAGAGGCACAGTGCCGCAGATCGCTTTAACACGCGACAAGCTTGCAGGTATGAAAAGTTTTCGCTAAGGAGCGCGCAGTAATTATTTAGTCCAACGACCAATAGTCGAGCATCGCAAAATGGCCCGCATTGTCATGAAATTTGGCGGCACGTCCGTCGCCGATATTGAACGCATTCGCAATGTTGCCAAACATGTGAAGCGTGAAACCGATGCAGGACACGAAGTCGCTGTGGTTGTTTCTGCCATGGCAGGCAAAACCAATGAGCTTGTTGGCTGGGCCCGTGAAGCCTCTCCAATGCACGATGCGCGTGAATATGATTCAATCGTAGCATCGGGCGAACAGGTAACAGCCGGACTTCTCGCCATTACTTTGCAGAACTTAGGTGTTGATGCGCGTTCTTGGCTTGGCTGGCAAATTCCGATCAAAACCGACAATGCCCATGGCGCCGCCCGCATCATGGAAATCGAAGGCTCGGAAATGGTTCGCCGCTTGGGCCTTGGTCAAGTTGCTGTTGTTGCTGGTTTTCAAGGCATTGGCCCAGATAACCGTATTGCCACACTTGGCCGCGGCGGATCTGATACAAGCGCAGTTGCCATTGCAGCGGCTATTAAAGCCGATCGCTGCGACATCTATACGGATGTTGATGGGGTTTATACGACCGATCCGCGCATTGAGCCAAACGCTCGCAGATTGAACAAGGTCTCTTATGAAGAGATGCTTGAAATGGCCTCACTTGGGGCGAAAGTATTGCAGGTCCGTTCTGTTGAACTGGCTATGGTACATAATGTACGCACCTTTGTGCGTTCCAGTTTTGAAGCGCCGGACGCACCCGGAATGGGCGATTTTGAAAATCCGCCCGGCACACTGATTTGTGATGAGGATGAAATCGTGGAAAAGCAGATCGTTACCGGCATTGCTTATGCAAAAGACGAAGCGCAAATTTCGCTGCGTCAGCTTGATGACCGCCCCGGCGTGTCAGCGGCAATTTTCGGCCCACTGGCCGAAGGCGGCATCAATGTTGATATGATTGTCCAAAATATTTCCGGCGACGGAAAATATACCGACATGACATTTACCGTACCGCACGGCGATCTTGAAAAAGCGGTTGCTCTTTTAACCGAGAACAAAAGCAAAATTGGCTTTGATGAAGTTCAGTCCGAAGCAGGCTTGGTTAAAGTTTCTGTTATCGGCGTTGGCATGCGTTCACACACAGGTGTTGCAGCAACTGCATTTAAAGCGATGGCCGATAAGGGCATCAACATCCGTGCGATCACAACATCAGAGATTAAGATTTCTATTTTGATCGACGGACCTTATGCAGAACTGGCTGTAAGAACGCTTCATAAAGTTTATGGTCTCGACAAGGCTTAACTTGCAGTTCAAAATCACACCTGAATAAACCGGCACGCTTATGTGATTTGCGTGCCGTGAAAGAGGTATTGCAATTAGATGCGGGATGTAGACGCCGGCCCAAGGGTATTACTAAAACGGATTCGCCAGATCATGGTGAAGCCGATGGACCCACAAACGCGTCTTGATCGCTTCGTTGAAGAAATCGCCCAATCAATGGTTGCAGAGGTTTGCTCTGCCTATGTACTGCGCGCCGATAGCATATTGGAGCTTTATGCCACTTTCGGCCTGAACCCTGATGCTGTTCACTTGTCACAATTGCGCCTTGGCCAAGGTCTTGTCGGCACGATTGCATCCTCATCAAGGGCGTTAAATCTATCTGAAGCGCAAAGACATCCAGCGTTCCAATATCTACCGGAGACAGGAGAGGAACTTTATCATTCCTTCCTTGGCGTGCCTATTTTGCGCGCTGGCCGCACGCTCGGCGTTCTGGTTATCCAAAACGAAGCGCACCGCGTTTATTCCGACGATGAAGTCGAAGCCATGGAAACCGTCGCCATGGTTATTGGCGAACTCATCGCACAAGGTGATCTAAAAGGCTTATCCACAGCCGGTGTTGAACTGGACATGGAAAAACCGGTTTCACACCATGGCCAAAGTCTGTCTGACGGCATTGGTCTTGGCCATGTTGTTTTGCATGAGCCACGTGTTGTCGTCACCAACCTGTTCAACGAAGATACGGACGCAGAATTAGAAAGGCTTGAAAAAGCCATTCGGGGCCTCCGCCTGACGATTGATGACATGCTAGCGCGCCGCGAAGTCGCCTTTGAGGGTGAGCACCGCGAAATTCTCGAAACTTACCGCATGTTCGCGCATGACAAAGGCTGGGTTCGGCGCATGGAAGAAGCCGTTCGCAACGGCCTGACCGCTGAAGCTGGCGTTGAAAAAGTACAAAGCGACATGCGCGCGAAGATGCAATCGATCAACGATCCATTTATGCGCGAACGCTTAAGCGACTTTGATGATTTGGCCAATCGCTTGCTACGCCAATTGGTGGGCAATGCCGGTGCCAAAGCGAGCAATATGCCGCAAGATGCTATTTTGATCGCGCGCACGATGGGCGCAGCAGAACTATTGGACTATCCGCGCGATACATTGCGCGGCCTTGTCCTTGAAGATGGCGCGCCCACCAGCCATGTTGTCATTGTTGCACGCGCAATGGGCATTCCTGTCGTCGGGCAAGCCAAAGGTGTTGTTGCGGTTTCAGAAAATGGCGACGCGATCATTGTTGACGGCCTTGCCGGTGATGTTCACTTGCGCCCGCAGCAAGATGTTCAATTGGCATTTGCTGAAAAAGTGCGCTTCCGTGCCAAACGCCAAGAAGAGTACCGCGCATTACGCACGCAGCCCAATATCACAAAAGATGGCGAAGAATTTTCGCTGATGATGAATGCTGGCCTGATGGTCGACATGCCGCAACTGGAAGAATCAGGTGCCAGCGGCATCGGCCTATTTAGAACCGAACTTCAATTTATGGTTGCCTCGACTTTCCCCAAAGCTGATGCGCAGGAAAAACTGTACCGCGCCGTTATTTCTGAAAGCGGCGGCAGGCCCGTCACATTCCGCACACTCGATATTGGCGGCGACAAGGTTCTTCCATATTTCCGCAATGCACCCGATGAAGAAAACCCTGCCCTTGGGTGGCGTGCTATCCGTTTAGCACTTGATCGGCCTGGCCTCTTCCGAACCCAATTGCGCGCGCTTTTGCGTGCATCCGCAGGCAGTGAACTGCGCTTGATGGTGCCGATGGTCTCTGAAATTTTAGAGCTCAGACAATCGCGCGAACTTATTCAAAACGAAGTGCGTCATCTTTCAAAATTTGGTCATGGCCTACCCAACAAAGTTTATCTTGGCGCCATGTTAGAAGTGCCGAGCCTTTTGTTTGACCTCGACAATTTGATGAAAGAAGCCGACTTCATTTCCATTGGCTCAAACGATCTCTTCCAATTCTTTATGGCGACAGATCGCGGTAACAGCCATGTCGCAGGCCGGTTTGACACTTTAGGCATTCCATTTCTGCGCGCGCTTAAATCAATCGCTGACAAAGCCAAAGAACACGGCACATCGCTCACATTATGCGGTGAAATTGCATCAAGGCCGATAACAGCGCTCGCGCTCCTAGCCCTTGGCATTAACAAGACATCGATGTCACCTGCGGGCATTGGCCCTGTTAAAGATGCGCTGCTAAAAACCGATATCGGTGCGCTGCGCAATGAATTATTGCCATGCCTCGAAAATGGCATTCCAGACCGCTGCGCCCGAACACTTATTGAAGATTTCGCTGAAAAGCATGATATACCGCTTTAGAGCGGCTTCCGCAAAAGTAGATGCCCCTTTTTTACGGCCCACAAAGACATTGAGCTTAAACGAGATTTATTTCACGCATGATAGAATTGCCTGACGACAAGATGGACCAAATGGTCAAGCGTTTCGAAATGCTTGAATCGCAAATGGCTGAAGGGCCGGACGCCGAAACCTATGTAAAATTGGCTGGCGAATATTCCGATCTGGAAGATCTTGTAAAAAACATCCGCCAATACCGCGCCAAGACATCTGAAAAAGCTGAACTTGATACGATGCTTGCTGACCGCACAACAGATGCGGAAATGCGTGAGCTGGCAGAGATTGAGCTTGAAGAAGTCGAAGAAGCGATTGAAGGCCTGCAACAAGACATCCAAGTTTTGCTGCTACCCAAAGATGCTGCTGACAGTAAAAGTGCAATTTTAGAGATTAGAGCCGGAACAGGCGGACTGGAAGCTGCGCTTTTTGCTGGCAATTTGTTCCGCATGTATGAGCGTTTTGCTTCTGAAAATGGCTGGAAAGTTGAAGTCATTTCACAAAGTGAAGGTGACGCAGGCGGCTTTAAAGAAATTATCGCAACGGTTACTGGCCGCGGCGTGTTTGCGAAATTTAAATTCGAATCCGGCGTTCACCGCGTTCAGCGTGTACCTGAAACAGAATCAGGCGGGCGTGTTCACACATCAGCCGCAACTGTCGCCGTATTGCCGCAAGCCGAAGAAGTAGACATTGCTATTCGCACCGAAGATATTCGCATCGATACAATGCGCGCATCAGGCGCTGGTGGCCAGCACGTTAACACGACCGACAGTGCCGTTCGCATCACGCATATTCCAACGGGCGTAGTTGTTGTGCAAGCAGAGAAATCTCAGCACCAAAACCGTGCGCGGGCAATGGAAGTATTGCGTGCCAGATTATATGATATGGAGCGCCAAAAGGCCGCTGATGAGCGTTCTGAAAACCGCCGCCTTCAAGTTGGCTCTGGCGACCGCTCAGAGCGCATTCGCACATATAATTTCCCGCAAGGGCGCGTGACCGATCACCGTATCAATTTAACGCTGTATAAGCTTGATCGGGTGATGGAAGGTGATCTCAATGATGTCATTAATCCTCTTATCGCCGATTATCAGGCGACTTTGCTGACCGAAAATCTGGAAGGTTGACCGGTTGGCAACGCGCAATGAAGGCCTGAGCATCGAACAAGCGTACCGCGATGCGCGCAAAAAGTTTCGCGATGCAGGTTTAGAAACGCCGGACATGGATGCAGCGCTTCTTCTCGAACATGCTTGCGGCGCCACGACAATTGACCGCATGACCGCGCCTGAAAAGCGGATAACGCCCAGCCAAAGCGATACCTTTGCTGCTTTCGTTAAACGCCGCCTGCTGCGTGAGCCTGTTCACCGCATTATGGGCGAACGGGAATTTTACGGCCTAACGCTTGGCCTTAATGAAGCAACCCTCATCCCCCGCCCCGACACAGAAATCCTCGTGGAAATGGTACTGCCATTTGTGCATGAACGCATTGCTCTAAGCGGCACATGCTCCATTTTGGATTTGGGCACAGGCACAGGCGCGATCGCGCTCGCAATTTTAAGCCAAGCACCTTTGGCTACAGCGACGGCGACTGATCTGGAACCAAAAGCACTTGAAATGGCGGTACAAAATGCCGAGCGCCATCAGCTCCAAAACCGTTTCTCGGCGATACAATCGGACTGGTTTGAAAATGTGTCTGAGCGCTATGATCTCATCATCTCAAATCCGCCTTATATAGTCAGTAAAGTCATAAATGATCTTGCCGCTGATGTGCGCGATTACGATCCGATGCTTGCATTGGACGGCGGCGATGATGGCCTAAACGCCTACCGCATTATTGCATCGCAGGCCGCAGCTTACCTAAAGTCGGGTGGACGAATCGCCGTTGAAATCGGGTTTGATCAAAAAACGAGTGTTTCTGCTCTGTTCAATCAAGCCGATTATGCGACATTTGTGACAAAAAACGACCTCAGTGGAAATAATAGAGCACTTTTTTTCACATAAATTTCATGAATTTAGTTAAAAAATAAAAAAACCGCTTGGCAAGCAGCAAAAGCAACGTTACCAAAGATAGCAAGTGAAGCCGAGTGACTTTCAGTCCGGCATGACACCGTAATCTAATTCACTAACGGGCGGCGATAGGTTTGCTAAGAAGCAAATGACGTCACGGGAAGCCTCGTTTGAAAGTGACACGAGATCAAAAATGATAATCATCCGTAGCGATCATATGGTCCAAACCGGATTCAAGCTTCTGAAAAGTAAGACGAGATTTAGATGAGACCACAACAGCAGGGTCGCCGCCGTAATAATAATCGTGGTGGCAATAATAATAGAAACCGAAATCAAAATCCGCTCCAGCGCAGCTATGAAAGCAATGGACCGGATGTAAAAATTCGAGGCAATCCGCAAGTCATTGCCGACAAATACAACCAACTTGCACGCGATGCGAGCTCTGCCGGTGATACTGTGATGGCAGAAAACTATTTCCAGCACGCAGAACATTACACACGCATCATCATGGCTGCACAGCCAGTACAGCAACCGCGCGATGAGAATGATCAAAACGAAAACGATCAGAACGAAAACGCGCAGGGCGACAACACGCAAGACGATAATGCGGAAAACGAAAACAATGATACGCAAGCAAATGCTGGCGATCAGGACAACCGTAACAATAATCGCGGCCGCCAGCGTAACAACAATCGTGGCCGTGGGCGTGATCGCGACAATGATCAAAGTTCAAATGACAGCAAGCCTGAAGTGACGGCAGAAGCTGCACCAGAAAAACAGCCTGAAGTTAAAGCTGAGACTTCTAGTGTATCCGCAGAGCCAGTTGCTATCGCACAAGAAACGGCAGAGGCAGCGCCAGCACCGGTGAAAAAACCGCGTGCACCACGCAAGCCCCGTGCGCCTAAAGTGCCAAAGGCAGAAGCTCCAGTCGAAGCTGCGGCTGAACCTGCTCCTGCAGAAACAGTCAGCGAACCAAAGCCGGAAGCTGCTGAATAGTTTCATTCAACTGTAAATGATTTAACCCGTCTTGAGCATCTCAAGGCGGGTTTATTTTTATCCAGTGGGAACCTCCTTCTCAATGCGGCGTTGTTAGAACATAGCAACCAATCAGAAGGATACAGTCATGAACTGGGATATAGTTGAAGGTAACTGGGAACAATGGAAAGGCAAAGCCCGCGAGCAGTGGGGCAAGCTTACCGATGATGACATGGACATTGTTGAAGGCAAGCGCGAACAGCTTGTTGGAAAAATCCAAGAGAATTACGGAAAAACCCGAGACGAAGCTGAAAAAGAAGTCGACGACTGGCTCAGCAAATAAATAACGCACATTAAAGCCCCTGCATTGTCAGGGGCTTTTTTGTATAATGTGTTAGGAATTTAAGCGCTGCACGGCGTAAAACCTTTTATTTTCAAACGACCGTTCCCATATATTGTTTGACGATAGGGCTTGCCTCATTGATTGTCTGTAATAGGCAATTTGGGAGTCCGTCATCGATAAATCTTTGTCCATTGCCTTTTAAGGGATGGTCATTAATCGGAGACAAAAATGAATATTGAACAATACTCGGAACGCGTGCGCGGTTTCATTCAAAGCGCACAAACTTACGCATTAGGTGAAAGCCACCAACAATTCACGCCTGAACATCTACTAAAAGTTTTGGTTGATGACACCGAAGGCATGGCTTCTTCTCTCATTGACCGCGCTGGCGGCGACAGCAAACAAGTTCGCTTGGGCGTTGAAACTGCGCTTGGCGCATTACCAAAAGTCGAAGGCGGCAATGGTCAGCTTTATATGGCTGCCCCATTGGCAAAGGTTTTCAAAACCGCCGAAGAAGTTGCAAAAAAATCTGGCGATAGCTTTGTTACTGTCGAGCGTCTTTTGCTTGCATTGGCGATGGAAAAGTCTGCCAAATCAGCCGACATACTTAAGAAATCGGGCGTAACCCCCAACGGGCTAAATTCAGCAATTAACGATATTCGCAAAGGCCGCACCGCTGATAGCGCAAGTGCTGAAAGTGGTTATGATGCGTTGAAAAAATACGCACGCGATCTAACCGCTGATGCGCGTGACGGCAAATTAGACCCCGTTATTGGCCGCGACGATGAAATCCGCCGCACCATGCAAGTTTTGTCTCGCCGCACAAAAAACAACCCCGTGCTTATCGGTGAACCCGGCGTTGGTAAAACAGCCATTGCGGAAGGCTTGGCGCTGCGTATCGTTGATGGCGACGTGCCCGAGAGCCTGCGCAATAAAAAGCTGATGGCGCTTGATATGGGTTCATTGATTGCTGGCGCTAAATATCGCGGTGAATTTGAAGAGCGCCTAAAAGCAGTACTCAATGAGGTGCAGTCAGAAGCTGGCGAAATCATTCTATTCATTGATGAAATGCACACGCTTGTGGGTGCTGGTAAGGCAGATGGCGCAATGGATGCCTCGAACCTACTTAAGCCTGCATTGGCGCGCGGAGAGCTTCACTGCGTTGGCGCAACAACACTAGATGAATATCGCAAACATGTCGAAAAAGACGCCGCACTTGCACGTCGCTTCCAGCCGGTTTTTGTCAATGAGCCAGCGGTGGAAGATACCATTTCCATCCTGCGCGGTTTGAAAGAAAAATACGAGCAGCACCACAAAGTGCGCGTTTCAGACTCAGCACTGGTCGCAGCAGCAACACTGTCAAACCGTTACATTGCGGATCGCTTTTTGCCAGATAAAGCCATCGATTTGGTCGATGAAGCAGCATCGCGCTTGCGCATGCAGGTTGATTCCAAACCTGAAGCGCTCGATGAAATTGATCGCCGCATCATGCAGCTTAAAATCGAGCGTGAAGCGTTGCGCGTCGAAAAAGATGCCGCCTCTAAGGACCGCCTTGAAAAGCTGGAAGAAGAACTTGCTGATCTTGAAGACAGATCAGCTGAGATCACCACAACATGGCAATCTGAAAAAGCAAAGCTTGGTGCTGCCGCTGATTTAAAGCGACAGCTTGAAGAAGCGCGTAATGAGCTTGCGATAGCACAGCGTACAGGTGAATTTCAGCGTGCTGGTGAGCTGACCTATGGCAAAATCCCTGACCTAGAAGCCAAGCTTGCGGAAGCAGAAAAGCAAGGGGAAAATGCGGAAGGTGGTTCCTTGATGGAAGAAACCGTTACGCCAGATCACATCGCGCATATTGTATCGCGGTGGACCGGTGTTCCTGTTGATAAAATGCTAGAGGGCGAGCGCGACAAGCTACTGCGCATGGAAGACGAGATAGCCAAACGCGTCGTCGGCCAAGGTGAAGCGGTGCAAGCGGTTTCCAAGGCGGTGCGCCGTGCACGCGCCGGTCTGCAAGATCCAAACCGCCCGATCGGCTCATTCATCTTTCTTGGACCAACAGGCGTTGGCAAGACAGAGCTAACAAAAGCGCTGGCAAACTTCTTGTTTGATGATGAGCAAGCAATGGTGCGCATCGACATGTCCGAATTTATGGAGAAACATGCCGTATCACGCTTGATCGGCGCGCCTCCTGGCTATGTCGGCTATGATGAAGGCGGACTTCTAACGGAAGCGGTTCGCCGCAGACCTTATCAAGTTGTGCTTTTTGACGAGATTGAAAAAGCCCATCCCGATGTCTTCAACGTGTTGTTGCAGGTTCTGGACGACGGCCGTCTTACCGATGGCCAAGGCCGTACTGTCAACTTCAAAAACACGCTGATTATCATGACATCCAATCTGGGGTCTGAATTCCTTGTCAATCTGACAGAAGATCAGGACGTGGATTTGGTCAGGGACGATGTGATGAATGTGTTACGCGGTGCGTTCAGACCTGAGTTCTTGAACCGTGTGGACGAAACAATCCTATTCCACCGCCTCAAACGGGAGAATATGGGCCAGATCGTCAACATTCAATTGAAGCGTCTGGAAGCACTTTTGGCAGATCGCAAGATCACCTTGAATTTGGATCAAAAAGCCCGCGATTGGCTTGCCGCCAAGGGGTATGATCCGGCCTATGGTGCACGCCCGCTTAAGCGCGTGATTCAAAAATACGTACAAGATCCACTTGCCGAAAAAATTCTCGGCGGGGAGATTTTGGATGGATCAACCGTCAATGTGCTTGAGGGGTCAGACCGATTAAATTTTAAAGCAATTAAATCGGTAAGCGATCAAGCTGCTTAAATTAAGATATTGATGGCTGCTGCTTAAACTTGAGCGGCGGCCATTTTATCGTCGTAATCCAGTGCCTTAAAGCGCCCTAGGGGACACAGGTGGAACCGGACCGTAAATCAAACATTATCGGTTAGGGACAAAATAACTAGGGGTTATCAAACGTGTCTGCACGCCATTATAAAGTTTCAACGCGCTCCATTTTGATCGCTTCAGCAGCAACTTTTTTCGCCAACGCTGCATTGGCTCAGCAATCAACGCGCTTTCCAAATGGTCAAGCGATCCCGCTTGCAGGCATTGGCATTGCCATTGACGAGGCAGGACGCAAGATAACCTATGATCTCGATACGGAAGAAATCATCAGTATCGAAATTCCGCGCAGCGGCCAAATAATCACTAATATTCCAGAAGATTCTTCCCGAAGGATAGCTGCACCGCAGCGTGTCGAACGTGCACCGCTTGGCCAGCCAGAATCATCTGATTTTGCAACGGCAACACCCGAGTTCGATGAGCAGGTGCCTGAAGACCCTAATTTCGGCCGTGAGCAACTGCCTGAAGACGGCACCATGCAAAGCGTCGTGCCGCCAATGGAAAATGATCCATTTGCGCAGCCGCAAAGAGTTGGACCCGAGCCCGCTGACGAAACACAGACGGCGGCCATCGTAAAACCAGACAATCCAAATCTTAATACGAAACCTGAATTTACAGCCAAGCTTCAAATTCTTCTTGATCGTCTTGGCCTATCTCCAGGTGTTATTGATGGGCGAAATGGCTCGAACGTGCGAAAGGCGATGACCGCTCTTTCGATAAAATATAACCGCGACCTGTCATCATTATCGCCCGAAGAATTAGATGCGGAATTAGAATCCACAGGCGGTCCAGCATTCTTGACCTATACAATCACACCGGAAGACACGAACGGACCTTTTGTCAGTGCAATTCCGGTTGATTATGCAGAAAAAGCTAAATTGCCAGCAATGTCATACACATCGGCATTGGAAGCATTGGCTGAAAAATTTCATATGGATGAAAACTATATGAAAAAACTTAACCCCGGCGTGGATTTCTCGCGCGCGGGAACAACCATCCAAGTGGCCAATACTGGCGAAAAAATTAAAACAAAAATATTCCGTATTGAAGCTGATAAGGGCGCGGAACAAGTGCGCGCTTATGATGAGCTAGGCAATCTGGTGGTCGCTTACCCTGCAACGATTGGCTCCACAGCAACACCGTCTCCATCGGGAACCGTGACGATTGAACGGATCGCTCTTGATCCAAATTACACCTACAATCCGAAGATCAACTTCACCCAAGGCGAGAATAAAAGCGTGCTGACCATTCCGCCTGGCCCTAACGGCCCCGTGGGCAATGTCTGGCTTGCACTTTCTAAGCCAACCTACGGTATTCATGGAACGCCAGATCCTTCAAAGATTGGTAAATCCAACTCACATGGCTGCGTGCGCCTGACAAATTGGGATGCTCAGGAATTAGCAGGCATGGTTTCCAGAGGCGTGACCGTTGAATTCCTCGATTAATCAGACATTGTTTGCCAATGACACGCGATCAATCTAACTAAAAAACTGCAACGCGAACTCGGCCTCAATCAAGATTGAATTGACTTAGCCGAGCACACATTCCAAATCACAAACCACATCTTTATTGATATCGGGGCAATCTTGCGTTTCATATTATTTGCATTCATTTTACTGGCTCAAGCAGCACAGGCAGCAGCTCAAAACTTGCCCGCGACCAGTGAAGAATTTGACACGATTAAAATCGGCGGCGCGCAGCTTTATAAACCGGCAAAGCCCTTTCGTGATCAACGCATCATAACGTTGCAAATTATAATGGACCGCGCGGGCTTTTCGCCCGGTGTGATCGATGGTTTAGATACCAAGCGTTTTCACATGCAATTAAGAGCGTTTAAAACAGCGCATAATCATGATTTCAAATTGAACGACCAAGAGGCCGTAGCGCAACTTTTAGCGCAAAGCGGCGGTGACGCATTTGTTGATTATGAAATTACAGCCAAAGATTTGAGCTATAAATTCACACCCGATATTCCTGAGCGTTATGTCGATCAGGCTTCTATGCACCGTATTGATTTCACTTCAGCACAAGAGATGTTTGCTGAACGCTTTCATATGGATGAACAATATCTCATCGAGTTAAATGAAGGCAAAGATTTCTCAAAAGCTGGAGAAACAATCAAGGTCGCTGCCTTTGGCAAATATTTGCAAAAGCGCATCGCGCGTATTGAGGCAGACAAAAAGAACCTTCAAGTGCGAGCCTATGATGCAAAAGGCAACATCGTCGCCACCTACCCCGCTTCAATCGGCTCCACAGTAACGCCTTCGCCAACAGGCACCCATACTGTACGTAACAAGGCTCAAAACCCTGCATACACCTATGATCCCAACGGTTCGGCGCAGCCTGGCCAATCAAAAGGTTTGGTATTATTGCCGCCAGGGCCAAACGGTCCGGTGGGTGATGCTTGGATTGGCTTGTCTAAAAAAACATATGGTATTCACGGAACACCTGATCCCTCCAATATTGGCGTAACAGCCAGTGTGGGCTGTGTGCGTCTGACAAATTGGGATGCGCTGGAACTTGCGCGCCTTGTTAACCGCGGCGTGCAAGTAACCTTTATTGAGTAAAGGTAAGGTTCGCATTTGCATTGCATCGCCGTCGCGATTACATTGCACTGCACAATTTAAAAATAGGCGGGGGAAATGACTGTGATAAAGAAAATTGGTGTTATCGGCGCGGGTCAGATGGGCGCAGGCATTGCGCAGGTTTCTGCAGCTGCAGGCTATAGCGTCGTGCTCAGCGACATTTCCTTGGACAATGCAAAAGCGGCAATCGAAAAGATTGATGCAGCAACGGCCAAGCTGGTTGCAAACGACAAAATGGATGCCGCAAGCCGTCAAGCAATCCTCGCGAATATGACTGCGGCCGGTGACCTATCGGCGCTAGGCGATTGCGATCTGGTTATTGAAGCAGCAAGTGAAGTCGAAAGTGTTAAAAAGTCTATTTTTAAAGAGCTTTGCCCGCTGCTAAAGCCTGAGGCATTGCTGGCTTCGAACACATCATCCATCTCGATTACCCGTCTTGCTTCTTCGACAGACAGGCCAGAGCAGTTCATGGGCATACATTTCATGAACCCAGTGCCGCGCATGAAGCTGGTGGAGCTTATTCGCGGTATTGCGACTGCTGAAACAACATTTAAAGCCGCCAACGCATACGCCTTGGACCTTGGCAAAACGGTAACAACATCCGAAGATTTTCCAGGCTTCATCGTCAATCGTATTTTGATGCCAATGATCAACGAAGCGATTTATACGCTTTATGAAGGTGTCGGCACAGTTGAGTCGATTGATACAGGCCTGAAGCTCGGTGCGAACCATCCGATGGGACCATTAGAACTTGCCGACTTCATTGGCCTCGATACATGCCTGTCAATCATGCAGGTGCTGTATGAAGGGCTTTCAGATTCTAAATACCGCCCATGCCCGCTTCTCGTGAAATATGTCGAAGCTGGCTGGTTAGGCCGTAAAACCAATCGCGGATTTTACGATTATCGCGGTGAAACACCGGTTCCAACACGCTAGGTCAGAACCGGTATCATCTGATAAATCAATAAAGCGGAGAGATTGAGCGCGGCGATACATCGCCGCGAACAGGCATATTAGGTCCCAGCGTCCTGATTTGCTGGGCTATGCGTTTGCGCAATGGTAGCTGACCAGCTGACCGTTGTTCAAACGAAGAATGTATCATGTCCAGTGAGTCGACTGTAAGTGGGCTTGCCATGGTTTTTCCTTTGCATGCAAACACCTCCCAGAATCAAAATACCCAAAGATTGTGTTCTTTCAATGAAAAATTGTGCGCTGCAGCATTATTCTATCGTATAGGCCTGCGGCGATTGATTTGACTGGATGAATTTTGCAGATTAAATAGAATTCGTGGTGATTTGGCCGGTCGGCTTGCAGCCACGTAAAATAATTCGCTAAAGGGCCGTTGCTGAGAAGCCGGTTTTAAGCGTTTATCAAATCGGTTTTAGTCAGCGAGAACACCATGCCAATTCGTATTCCAAATGCCCTTCCAGCCAAAGAAGTTCTGGTTAAAGAAGGCGTCATGGTGATGGATGAGACAACGGCATCGCGCCAGGATATTCGTCCGCTTCAAATCGCGCTCCTCAACCTGATGCCGAACAAAATTAAAACAGAGACACAGATTGCACGTTTGATTGGCTCAAGCCCGTTGCAAGTGGATTTAACATTGGTGCGCATCGGCAACCATGTGGCCAAAAACACCTCTGAGGACCACCTGCTATCATTTTACAACACTTGGGAAGAGATCAAGGACCGTAAATTCGACGGCTTCATCATCACCGGTGCACCGATTGAAAAGCTCCCCTTCGAGGATGTTAGTTATTGGTCTGAATTGCAGCAAATTCTGGATTGGACGACCACCCATGTGCATTCCAGCTTTTTCATTTGCTGGGGCGCAATGGCTGCTATCAACCATTTCCATGATATTCCAAAACATACGCTCGATAAAAAGGCGTTCGGTGTATATCGCCACAAAAACCTAAATCCAGCTTCGCCTTACCTGTCTGGTTTTTCCGATGATTTTTCAATTTCAGTGTCACGCTGGACAGAAGTTAGGCGCGGCGATGTGCCAGCAGATAGCGGTCTCGAAATACTCATGGAATCGCCGGATACTGGGCTGTGTCTCCTACATGAGCAATTTGCAAACCGGCTCTATATTTTCAATCATATCGAATATGATTCAACGTCCTTGTCCGATGAGTATTTCCGCGATCAGGAAAATGGAACACCCGTTGATTTGCCCGCCAATTACTTTCCAAACGATGACCCTAAGAGCACGCCGCAAAACCGCTGGCGCAGTCATGCCTTCTTATTGTTTGGCAACTGGATAAACCAAGTTTATCAGACAACTCAATTTGACCTCAATGATATTGGGAAAGATCGAACATGAGCAGCGAAATTACAATCCGCAGCATACAAAGCGCAGACTTTGACGCTTGGAAAGCCATGTGGACCAAATATCTTGAGTTCTATAAATCAAGCGTTCAGCCGGAAGTCTATCAATCAACATTCGGCCGTTTCTTTGAGCAAGGTGAATTTGAACCCAATTGTTTTGTCGCCTTACAGGACAGCCAGATGGTTGGCCTCGTTCATTTCCTGTATCATCGGCACAATTGGCATGTTGCCAACACCTGTTACTTGCAAGATCTATATGCAGATGAAAATCGGCGCGGCACAGGCATCGGCCGCAAACTCATTGAGGCTGTTTATGAGCAAGCCGATAAAGATGGCGCTGTATCAGTTTATTGGAACACACAAGATTTCAACACTGAAGCCCGTAAACTTTACGACCGAATTGCTAAGTTGACGCCATTCGTCAAGTATCAACGCTGATACAGGGCTTTACCCTTGGCGCGCAACGTCATAATCACTATGTGACGTTGAAACGGCGAGGAAAATATGACGAACGCACCGACCAAAGACGATGTGCAAAGCGCATTGGCAAAGATTAAGCTTCCCGATGGTACAGCACTGGGCGGATCAACGAACCTTTCGGACATTTTTATCGCTGATGGAAAAGTGTTTTTTTCCATCTCATGCGATGCAGCAGAGGCGCAAAAGTTTGAAGCTGTTCGCCTTGCCGCCGAAGAGGCAGTAAAAGCGCTGCCTGGAGCTACTGGCGCAATGGTTGCGCTGACAGCGGAAAAGAAAGCCGGATCACCAAATCCTGCGCCCAAGCCAGCTCCAACGACCGCACCACAGCCAAAACCGCAAGCTGGCCCACAAAACTCCCCCAAAGCGGGCGTTGAAGGCGTCAAGCAAATCATTGCCGTTGCCTCCGGCAAAGGCGGCGTGGGTAAATCGACCACCGCAATCAATATTGCCCTTGGTCTTCAATCTCTCGGGCTGAAAGTCGGCGTTTTGGATGCTGATATTTACGGCCCGTCCCTTCCGCGTTTGCTTGGCATTACGCACAAACCAGAAACAATCGATGGGCGCATATTAAAGCCTATTGAAAAATTTGGCCTACAAGTCATGTCGATTGGCTTTTTGGTCGAAGAAGATACACCGATGATTTGGCGTGGCCCGATGGTGATGTCAGCGCTCACACAAATGCTGCGCGAAGTTGCATGGACCGATCTCGACGTGCTTGTTGTGGACATGCCGCCTGGCACAGGTGACGCTCAACTCACAATGGCGCAGCAAGTACCCCTTGCCGGCGCCGTGATCGTATCCACACCGCAAGACTTGTCGCTTATCGATGCGCGCAAGGGCCTAAACATGTTCCGTAAGGTTGATGTTCCTGTGCTCGGTATCGTTGAAAATATGAGCTACTTCATCGCTCCGGATACGCAGGCGCGCTACGATATTTTTGGCCATGGCGGCGCAAAGGCAGAAGCGATCAAACTCGGCTTGCCGTTCCTTGGCGAAGTCCCCCTCGTCATGAAAATCCGCGAACTATCTGATGCTGGAACACCGATTACAGTAGAAGAGCCAGACGGCCCTCATGCTGCGGTTTATAAAGACATCGCAAAAGCAGTCTATGCGCAGATGAGTGATGGTGCAGGAAAACGCGCAGCGCCCAATATAGTGTTCGAATAAATCTACATATAAAAACGGCGACCCATCGGTCGCCGTTTTTAGTTTCAGTGTTATCTTCGCCGTTCAGGTATTAAACCTTGCGGTGCAAAGCGCAGCACCAGCAGCATTATAACCCCCATCGCCATAAGACGAATATGAGCGGCACTATCCAGCAAATGCAGGCGCAGAGGATTGCTCTCATCCATTGAAGAGGTGATCAAATCCATAAACCACAGCCCGATTGGCTCGGCTTCAACCCAGAAGAACCAGATAATAAAACCACCCAATACAGCGCCCCAGTTATTGCCAGAGCCACCGACAATAACCATTGCCCAAATGAGGAACGTAAAGCGCAGCGGCTGATAGGCACCCGGCGTAAACTGCCCGTCAATCGTCGTCAGCATAGCGCCGGCAATCCCGACGACCGCAGAACCAAGAATAAACACTTGAAGGTGGCGTCCCTTCACGTCTTTACCCATTGCCTCTGCCGCTGTTTCATTATCGCGGATAGCACGCATCATACGGCCCCACGGAGAGCGCAGAGCAGCCTCAGAGAGATAGAGCACAATCAGCAGCACAATGGCGAAAAGGCCAGCATAGCTAAGCTTCACAACCATTGATGACAATTCAATAATCGACATGCCCCAGTCGGCCGCCAAATCCTGAAAATAGACAGATTGCTGAATATCAACTTCATAAGGCACAGGACGCGGCAAACCGACAACGTTTTTCACACCGCGTGTGAGCCAGTCTTCGTTCTTCAACATCGCAATGATGATCTCGGAAATACCAAGCGTCGCAATCGCCAAATAGTCAGAGCGAAGACCAAGTGAAATCTTGCCAACAATCCACGCAGCACCAGCAGCAAACACACCGCCAATGAGCCATGCAAAAATAATCGGCATGCCCGCGCCACCAAGAAATCCGGTAGCAGCAGGATCAACCGCTTCAATCGCATGGGCCGCAGGGTCTAAAAATGCGCGCGTCGCAAAATAACCAGCAACAGCAACAAGCGCGATTAACACACGGCGTTTCGTGCCGCGCATATCATAGTAACACCAAACAATGATGCCGATAGTAAGCGCAGCAATGAGCAAGCCAACAAGCAGATTGCCGCCGCCAGCAGACCAAGCCGCAGCAACAGGCGGCGATGAAACCAATACAGCAGCCAAACCGCCCAATGCGGCAAAGCCCATCACACCCACATTGAGAAGGCCAGCATATCCCCACTGAATATTCACGCCCAGCGACATGATTGCAGAGATAATACATAGGTTAAGAATAGCGAGCGATAGCGACCAGCTTTGCATCTGACCGACGACCACAAACAACATTGCTGTAGCGGCAAACAAACCGATATTACGATAGTTGATGTTCATATTGTTTGCCCCTTAAATATGCCCGTTGGTCGAACAAGCAGAACAACGACAAGAATGGCAAATGACACAGCAAACTTGTAATCGGTCGATAGAAGCTGAATCAAACCATCCGGCACCCAATCACCCGGCGTTAGATAGCCAATGACTTTCTTATAGGCGAATGTCACAGCGATTTCTGAAAACGCGATAATAAAACCACCAACCACAGCACCAATGGGACTACCCAAACCGCCAACAATAGCGGAGGCGAAAATTGGCAGTAGCAATTGCAAATAGATGAACGGCTTAAAGGTCTTATCCATGCCGTACATTGTACCGGCAATCGTCGCCAAACTCGCAGCAAGAACCCAAGCAATGACAACAACCTTCTCAGGGTTCACACCCGATAGAAGCGCAAGATTTTCATTGTCGGAATAAGCGCGCATCGATTTGCCGGTCTTGGTTTTATTTAAAAACCAGAACAAGGCCGCCACACATAGGATCGCCACCACAATGGAAATGCCCTGCGTTGTGCGAAAAGCAATGCCTTCAGCAAGTCCTGACCACTTTTTAAAATCGCCAGCCGTAAAGATGAACCGTGCGCCATCAGCAACATTTTGGTCATCAGGGCCGATCACAAAACGGATCAAACCATTATAGAAAAACATCACAGCCAATGAGCCGATTAGAAAAATAACCGGCGGTGATTTTTGTTTGCGGTAGAACTTATAAACAAGCCTGTCTGTTCCGAGCGCCAACAATACGGCAACAAGAATACCGACAGGCATAGCAATAAGCGCTGTCGGCAGAAATCCGCCTGAAATACCTGCGCTTTGTAACAACCACATAACCAAGATTGTGGTCATTGTGCCAAAGGCCATCAATTCGCCATGGGCAAAATTCGAAAACCGTAACACGCCATAAATGAGCGTCACACCAAGCGCACCAAGCGCGAGTTGAGAGCCATAAGCCAGTGCGGGAATGACAAGAAAATTTAAGAGAACCGCAAGTGCGTTTAGAATATCCATATTACCCACCCAAAAACGCTTTGCGCACGTCAGGATCTGCAAGCAGCGCTTCACCTGTATCCGTGTAGAGATTTTTACCTTGCGCTAAAACATAACCCTTATCGGCAATGTTGAGCGCCTGTTTTGCATTCTGTTCAACCATCAAAATCGCAATGCCAGTGCGGGCAATTTCAATGATGCGGTCAAACAATTCGTCCATAACAATGGGCGAAACACCCGCTGTTGGCTCATCCAACATCAGCACTTTGGGCTGCGTCATCAAAGCACGGCCCACGGCCACCTGTTGACGCTGACCACCGGACAATTCGCCAGCAGGTTGGTTGCGCTTTTCTTTCAAAATGGGAAAGAGATCGAAAACCTGTGCCAGCGTGTCGGAAAAATCATCGTTGCGAATAAACGCGCCCATTTCCAAATTTTCTTCCACCGACATGGACGTGAAAACATTATGGGTCTGCGGCACAAAGCCCATACCTTTTTGAACACGGGCTTGCGGCGTAAGCGCTGTGATGTCTTCGCCGTCCATCGTCACTTGGCCTTCGCGAATGTTCAGCATACCAAACACTGCTTTCATTGCCGTGGATTTACCTGCGCCATTTGGCCCAACAACAACCGCGATCTCACCCTGCTCAACACCAATTGTGCAATCATGCAAAATATCAGTGCTACCATAACCACCGGTCATGTTTTTTCCGAGAAGAAAACTCATGCACTCACCTCTTTGGCTGGCTTGTTTTTAAGGCCAGTGCCCAAATAAGCTTCGATGACTTCTTCATTGTTTTTGATTTCTTCTGCTGTTCCTTCAGCAAGAACGCTGCCTTCCGCCATACAAATTACAGGGTCGCAAAGACGTGAGATAAACTCCATATCGTGCTCAATCATGCAGAACGTATAGCCACGCTCTTTATTGAGGCGCAAAATAGCATCGCCAATTGTCGCCAATAATGTGCGGTTAACACCGGCGCCAACCTCATCCAAAAAGACGATTTTTGCATCAACCATCATGGTTCGGCCAAGCTCTAAAAGCTTCTTTTGACCACCAGAAAGATTGCCCGCCAACTCATCAGCCACATGGCTGATTTCCAAAAACTCGATAACATCATTGGCTTTGTTGCGAATTTCTTCTTCTTCGCGTTTTACAATGCCGGGCTTTGTCCAAGCCTTGATGAGGCTTTCACCTGATTGTCGCGGTGGCACCATCATCAGATTTTCGCGCACTGTCAGTGTTGAAAACTCGTGCGCTATCTGGAAAGTGCGCAATAAACCTTGAGCAAAAAGTTCATGCGGGCTGAGACCCGTAATGTCCTGCCCATCAAGTAATACGCGACCAGAGGTGGGCTTGAGCGCACCGGCAATCACATTAAAAAGAGTTGTTTTGCCAGCACCATTGGGACCAATGAGCCCCGTAATTGAACCGGTCTTGATGGTCAGTGACGCGCCGTTTACCGCGCGGATACCGCCAAAATGCTTATGAATATTCTCTACAACGATCACGAAAGCGCTCCCCACAACAATGCGCTAGATATAAGAAATGCCCGGGCTTTCACCCGGGCAATCCAATGTACTCAAAATACGCTTAACGGTATTTTTCAGTTGTGATTTTTTCGCCATCAACAAGGATTTGACGGAAGCTGCCGCCGCTTTCACCGTTGCCGATAAACTCAACCGCTGTTGCGCCAACATAATCAACTTCGCCGCCTGCAGCTAGAATTTCAAGCGCCTTGCCAATTTCACCTGGAAGAATTTTCTCGCCCGGTGCGTTAGCAACATCCATGACCTTGTCTTTGAAATCTGCAGAATTAGCAGATTTTGCAGCCTGCATAGCAAGCAAGATCAAAGCAGCAGCATCGTAAGATTCAGCTGCGTAAGTATCAGTTTTAACACCGGCATCTGTTGCAAGCTTTTGGAACAAATCTGCGCCTTCGCTCTCAGAACCTGCGATTGTACCGTAAGAACCGTTCAAAGGTGCGCCGATTGCTGCTGGCAAAGAATCGCCAACCATACCGTCTGGCAATACGAATGTTTCAAATGCACCAGCGTCCAAAGCACCCTGAATGATACCTTTACCACCTTGGTCAAGATAACCAGCAACGATCAAAACATCGCCGCCAGCCTGTGCCAAAGCACCAACTTCAGCAGAATAGTCGCCTTTACCATCTTCATGAGCAGCTGAGATAGTAATTGTGCCGCCTTTTGCTTCAAAAGCAGCCTGAATGCTATCAGAAAGGCCTTTGCCGTAATCGTTGTTTGTATATGTCAACGCAGCAGATTTGACGCCTTTTTCGATCAAAACATCCGCCAAAACATCACCCTGACGTGCGTCAGATGGCGATGTACGGAAGAAAAGGCCATCATCTTCAGCATCAGAAAGCGCCGGAGATGTTGCAGATGGTGAAATCATAACGATACCGTTTGCACGCGCAACGTTTTGAAGGATCGCACCGGTAACGCCTGAACAGTCAGCGCCCATAATCGCTGTCACGCCTTCGGCAGTGATCAAGCGCTCTGCAGCCGCAGAAGCAGCAGCTGAATCAATACATGTTGAGTCAGCGCGAACAGACATAACTTCAGCGCCATCAAGGAACTTGCCGCTGTCTGTTGCTTCTTTCATTGCAAGCTCTGCGCTTGCAGCCATTGTTGGTGTTAGCGATTCAATCGGGCCAGTAAAGCCGAGGATAACGCCGATTTTAACCGGTGAATGCGATGCTGAAATCGCAGCAGATGTCATTAGAGTTGTTGCAGCAAGTGCCGCCAAAATCTTTTTCATAAATAGTCTCCCAATATACAAGCGTTTAACAACAAAGAGCGGCTTGCTCGCCCAAATCCTTCCAACCAAGTTGCCACTTTTTTCTCATACGCTCCATTTCAATCGAAACGCATTTCGTGTGGCAGCTAGAATTAGTATACAATATTTTTATTACATTTAATCAACACAGAAAAATGCAATTGCATAAAAATCTAAACCATAGTCCGACATATGCAAAGTGCTACTACGGGATTTGGTAAACGGCAAGAGCGCAATAAGAGCGCCCATTTCAAAACAACAAACCCCGCTTCGGTTAAAAAGCAGGGTTTATTATTGATGCCAAAAATGTAGTTTAAAGCTTAAGTAGAAACGGGCTGACCTGCTTGTATAGCAAGGTTTTGCTGGGCTCTCTTACTCAATATAAAAACAGTAACAACAAGCACAGCACCGACAATATTAGCCGCCCAGTTAAGCGGCCAATAGCTGCCGAGCGCACCTAAAATTATAAGCCCATATAACATTGGATTAAGCGGGCCTTCCGCGTAGCGCTGTATAAGTACATTAGTCGCATAAATGCCAAACAGTGCAAAAAAGCCTATTTGCAAAATTTCAGGCAAGGTGCCGGAAATGAGCGGCGTGTATGCAAACATCAACGGAACGATGTAGAGACCTTTGGCTATTTTCCAGCTTTCAAAACCCGTTGCCATCGGTTTCGAGCCCGCAATTCCTGCGGCTGTAAACGCAGCCAAACAAACCGGCGGCGTGACATTACTATCCTGACTAAGCCAGAAGATAATCAGGTGTGCCGTCAGTAAAAATGATGCTTGAACAGTTGGATCAACCAATAGTGGCCGAACTGTAATCGCCAGTTCAAACGGCATCGCTGCCATCAGCGCAACAGCTTCTTCTCGCAACATACCGCCAGCAACTTTTGCAATATGCGGGCTATCGACCAACATAAACATGGCTGATTTTGCAGGGTCAGCAATACCTTGCATAAGCTGGTCAATGATAATGCTATCAGCCAATATACCCGCCAGCGCAGGCGCTGTCAGAATGGCCAGAATGATATAGGCGGCCGTTACCGGCAACCCCATCCCCAGAACCAATGATGCAAGACCAATCAGCAAAATGGCAATCACCAACGAGCCGCCAGACCACTGCGCGATCATCAAAGAAAAGCCGTTGCCGATACCGCTCGTTACAATCGCATTATTCATAATGCCGATAGATACAAGAAGGATACCTGTCATGATCGATGAGCGGATACCGATCAACAGTGCTTCTGAAATTTTAGCAGGCCCCATATGGACCGGTTCAAAATTAGAGCGACCGAATAGACGTGATGCCAAAGATGTAAACCAAGACACAATCACCAATGATGCGATTGCCCAGCAGGCAGCATAGCTCGGCGTAACGCCAGTCATCAGCATGAAAATCATAACGCCAAGCGGCAAGATGAACGCTAACCCACCGGACAATAATTTCGCGCGGTTCACAACTAAATCAACACCATCGCCAATCTGATGTTTTACCGCTTCAATGCGCACGATAAAGGCAACAGACAGAAAATATAAAAACGCTGGGATGATCGAAACAGAAACAATCGTCGCATAAGGAATGGACGTGTAGCTTGCCATAACGAAAGCCCCCGCCCCCATAATAGGCGGCATAAGCTGTCCGCCTGTCGATGCTGCCGCCTCAACTCCGGCTGCAAATTGCGGCCGAAACCCATTAGACTTCATAAGCGGAATAGTGATCACGCCCGTTGAAGCTGTATTGGCGATTGCAGAACCAGAGATCGTTCCCGTCAATGCCGATGAAAGCACCGCAACAAATGCCGCGCCGCCGCGAATGCGTCCGGCAACAACTTTCGATAATTCGATCACAAAATCGCTTGCGCCAGATGCAACCAAGAACCCGCCAAAGATCATAAATAAGGTAATGTTAGTTGATGAAATATCCGCCAGAATGCCGAACATGCCTTCATCATTATACATGGTTCTGAAAAGCACATCGTTCATCGGAAGGCTTGCCGCACGAAATACGCCCGGCAAATAGCCTCCAAGAAATAGAATGTAGCTCAACGAGACGATTATCAGAATAGGAATGACCCAGCCAGATACGCGGCGCGAAAGATCAAGCGCTGCAAATATCAATAATAATCCAGCAGCCCAATCAACAATGTTGAATTGCCATGACTGCCCCGTCACAGCCAATGTGCGCTCGTAAATACCATTTTCGGCGCCAGCCACCCAAAGCGCAGCACCAGCGACCAAAAGCCCGTATGTGAAATCTAAAAGAACCGCCCATTTTTTCTCGGCATATTTGCCAAATGGACTGAGCGTAACAGATGCCAAAAATGCAAAACCTGCAAAGTGAATGGCGTTTTGCCATTTGCCAGGCTCGTTGAGATAAATATTGGTCGCGATATGCCAAAGTGCGAATAATACCGCAAAACCCACGACCGCATAACGCAATATGGTTTTATCGTTGTTCTCGACAGTCAGCCAGCTTTCGCGGCCATGTAGAGCGACAATAGGCTCTTGAATATCAGTTGGAATTGTTTGGCTCATCACCGCCACCACTTTCTAGATTGCAAGCGTTTAAAAAAGGCGGAGTAAATACCCCGCCTTTAGCTCTTCAATTTGATTTATTGAGCAATCAAGCGCTCTGGAATATCCAGACCGGCTTCTTTGTAATAACGCGCAGCGCCCGGATGCAGCGGCAATGGCAAACCAGCCAAAGCTTTTTCCAACGCCATATCCTTCGTCGCTGGGTGGATCGCAGTCAGAAAGCCAAGGTTCTCATACAATGTCTTCGTAAGCTGATAGACGTGCTCTTCATCAACACTATCATTCACCGCTAAGAAGTTCGGCTGAGCGATTGTATTGATATCTTTTTCCTGACCTGGATAAGCGCCAGCAGGAATTGTAAATGGCACCCAAAGCTCGCGCCCACCGTCCATTTTCGCAAGCTCTTCTTCTGTCACATCAAGAACAGTATACTTGCCTTCATTAGACGCCATCAGTTTTGTAATCGCACCCGTAGGCGTTCCTGATGGAATACCGGCAACAACAACCTGACCGTTGGACATTGCGTCCGCAGTCGGACCGTACCCTGCATAAACAAGCTCGAAGTCTTTTTCGACATCAATACCAAGGCCAGAAAGAAGCACAGCATTTGATTCAAGCGTGCCGGAATTTTGGCTACCCATACCAGCGCTCATACCCTTAAGCGCAACAATATCACTCACTGTGCCAGTTGGTGCCTTATCGACGGGAACAACGAATTGTTCAACATTCTGCCAAAGCATTGATACAGAGCGAAGGCCCGTTTGTGGTTCCGTAATCGGACCTGTTCCCTGCGCTGCATAAGAACCATAAAGACCCTGCAAAATAGCAAAATCAGCCGTACCTGAACCCATCGCCTGAATATTTGCGCCTGAACCGGCTGAGTTGACGGCGGTCAAACTAAACTTTTCTGTCGGCAATAGTTTGATTTTAGTCAGTGTTGAAATGGCTGTTCCGACCGGATGGTAAGTACCGCCCGTTGAAGCAGTGTTTAATACGTAATCTTTAGTATCTTGGGCCATTGCAACACCAGCAGAAACGGCAATTGCAACACCAGCAAGAATTGCTGTGATCGATTTCATGAATTTTCCTCCAAAAGAAAGCTTATCCCAAAGCTTAACCACTGATAGCGGTCGCATCAGACTACAGCTATGAAGAAAAATGCGCAAATGCTTGATAAAGCCTGCGGAAATCCGCAGGGCTACATTTTCTCTAAAATATCGTTTTTGTTGAGCCCAAGCTTCACAATCTTTTCATTGAGCGTTCGCCGCCCAATACCAAGCACATGGGCTGCTTCATCCATTTTGCCATCACATGATTTGATGGCTCTAGCGATCAATTGAGATTCAAATGCCGCCACAGCTTCGCGCAAAGTATCCGGATAGGTTTCGCCGCCCTCAACAACGCCTGACAAAGCAGATGCAAAAGAACCGTCGCCGCGCCGTGCCATTAAGACACGCCGCTCGCACGCATTGCGCAATTCGCGCACATTGCCCGGCAAATCATGGCTCATCAGTGCTGAAAAATCTTCCGCTGTGCTCACGGGCACCTCGATTTCATAACTATTGGCGAAATGATTGAGGAAGTGCGTATAGAGCAACGAGATATCATCGCCGCGCGTGCGCAGCGGCGGCAAGTTGATCATCACCGTGTTTAATCTGAAAAACAAATCTTGGCGAAATTCCCCGTTAGCAACAGCGCTTTCCAGTTTTTCATTTGCAGCAGAAATGATTCTGAAGTCAGACTTTTTAGCCTCGGTTGAGCCAACAGGTGTGAACTCTTTCGTTTCAATAACACGCAGCAATTTGGGTTGAAGGGAGAGAGGTATTGCGCCCAGCTCATCAAAAAACAATGTGCCGCCATTGGCACGGTCAAGATAGCCCGGCGTGCTGTCAGCCAATCCAAAAAGCGCCTCTTCAAACTGAGCTGGCGCTAAAGCCACGCAATTCAGCGTGATAAAGGGCTCTGATGCCCGCCCGCCCAAATCGTGCAGGCCGTGCGCAACAAGCTCCTTTCCCGTACCTGTTTCACCAGTAATCAGCACATTGCTGTCTAAATGGCTAAGATCAAAAACATCATTGCGAAGCCGCTGTATCGGTTCAGACTCTCCAATGAGTATTTTATCAAGGCCAGAGAGCTTAGACAGCCGATCCTTTAGGCGGTCATTATTCAGCGTCAGATGGTTCAGTTTAGCAGCATTACTCAACACACCCAGCAAGCGCCGCGGATCAAATGGTTTTTCTAAAAACGTGTAAGCACCATCTTGTACAGCAGACACCGCCATAGAAATATCGCCATGCGCCGACATGAGAACGATGGGAATTTTTGAAATCGGCTGGAGAGCTTTCTGCAATTCCAAGCCGCTCATATTCGGCATGCGCACATCACATAAAATGACGTCAAATTGTTGTTGGCGAAGTTTTTCCAATCCCTGCTGCGCGCTTGAAATTACCTCAACTTGAAATCCGCCAGAGGTAAGTAAATCCTTCAAGGAGTTACGCATCTCACGGTCATCATCAATAACCAGAATATTGCTTTTGAGTATCATGGATTATCGCTCGCAATAATTTGAGGCAGATAGATAGAAAAGATAGAGCCACCATCGGGCAAATTTTCTGCTGTCATGTGGCCATTATGGTCTTTGACAATCTCTGCGGATATAGAAAGCCCAAGCCCCATTCCCGTGCCCGATGCCCGCGTGGTGTGGAACGGTTCCTGCAATTCATCAATCTTCTTTATACCAATCCCATGGCCGGTATCACTCACTGAAACAACCACTTCTTGTTCGTGAATTTGCGCTCGTATTTTCAAAGCCTTGTTTTCGGCATCATCCATTGCCGCAATACTGTTTTGAATGAGGTTCACAACAACCTGTTCCAACCGCAACCTATTGCCAAAGACCAAAGCTTGGCGGACATCCAACGCGCAATCAATATCAATTCCAGCGGCAACAATATCGTGCTCAACCAGCGCCATAGCGCCGTCAATAACATCGCCGATTTCAAATCGTTCGAACTTTTCCATTCCAGGCTTGATGAACAGCCGCAGCTGCTTGGTCAAATTATCCATCCGGTCAATGACACCGGAGAAATTTTGAAGTGTCGCCTTGGACGTTATGTGTCCGCTAATTTCTGCCGCTGCAAGGTAGTTTCTAAGCGCTGAAATCGGTTGCCCTAACTCATGTGTTACCGATGCGGATAGCTGGCCAAGCGCTGCCAATTTACTGGACTGCGATAACTCCTTTTGCGCATTGCGCAACTCCTTGTTGGCGATTATCAGCTTGTTCCGGTCCGATTGAGAAACAGCAAAAGCCTGACGAATACGTTCAGAGCGAAGAAATACCGCGAACACCAAGAGCAACACGACGAATATGCCAAAGACACCTGCGGCAAGTGCTGCGCGTTCATATATGCGCCGCTCATCCTGGAAGAAATGAACTTCCCACCCAAGCCGATCAGCAGGGCTTGTTACATGGATAAAACGCTGATCACCAATATAGGCTGCGTAAGGATCAGTTTTTTTCCAATCGAGCAAATCAAGCGGTTGGTTGCCAAATTGGCGCTTATTCATAATGTTAATGCGCTGCTCTGGCGTAAGCGCCACCAAAGTTTTGTAAAGCCATTCTGAATGCGAGGTTAAAACGATAATACCGGAATCGTTTGCTACAAAAATCTTCTCGCCTGCATCAACCCATGCGCGCTCCAAACCGCTCATGTCCAGCTTAATCACAATAGCGGCGAACGGCCGACCATTCGCGTCGACAATCGGCTCTGAGATGAAATAGCCCGGCCTGCCCGTTGTTGTGCCAACGCCAAAAAACTCACCTGTCTGGCCCCGCATTGCGTTCATATAATAGGGACGAAACGCATAATTTTGCCCAACGAAGGAGCTTGGCGTACCAAAATTTGATGCCGCAATGGCTGTGCCAAAACTATCGAGCAAATAGACCGCCTCTAACTTTGCTTTTTCTGCAAAGCCGCGCAGTCTTACATTGAGCTGATCAAGCGCGAACCCTTTTGCACCAGCAATCACTTGCGCATCACGCGCCAACACATATGGCAAATGCTGGAACCGCTCCAAGCCATCACTCAATGACTTTTCATACAGAGACAGTCGGTTGCGCGCTTCCTGTATCTCGATGGAACGAAAATAGGAAACAGCCGCTAAAAAAAGAAGCGTCGTGGCAGCAATGACCACCACAATTAAAGTGTAATAAACGCTTCTTCGCGCTCTTTGCGCAATCTGTATATCTGGCCCAAGAGGCTCGCTCACATCTCACCTATTACTGATCTTCGTGAAAGATAGTAAGTGAGTATTTTGGTGGCCATGTAAACACAGGCGCTTTTATATGAATACTAATGCCTGCGGTTTTCCGCAGACTAAATGCTGTGAGCTGGCACAGCAGGATGATTAATCAATCATAAAATAGTGAACATGGTTGGACATTTTACCCGCCGTTCCTATCTATTACGGGTAATTGCAACACATAAAACAACAACAATAAGCAAAATCCCATCCCCTGCGCTGTATCGCAAAAATCCAGAAATACAGCCAGTAAAAGAAAGATACTTTAAGTGACCCAATCCAACACCATCAATCGCCGTTATGTTTTAGCAAACAGACCTAAAGGTGAGCCTAACGAAGACACATTGCGCCTTGAGACGTCTGAGATCCCTACCCCTGCAAAAAATCAGATGTTGTTACGCAACGTATTTTTATCGCTCGACCCCTATATGCGCGGGCGCATGAGCGATGCACCATCCTACGCAGCACCTGTAGAGATTGGCGGCGTCATGGTCGGCGGCACAGTCGCACAAGTCGTCACCTCGAATATTGAAGCTTATTCTGAAGGTGACTGGGTTGTCGCTTTCGGCGGCTGGCAAGACTATGCGCTTTCCGATGGCACTGGCGTGATCAACATGGGAAAAGACCCACAAAACCCATCTTGGGCACTTGGCGTGTTGGGCATGCCAGGCATCACCGCTTGGGCCGGATTAACACAGATCGGCACGCCGAAAGCCGGTGAAACACTCGTTGTCGCTGGCGCTAGCGGCCCTGTGGGCGCGACCGTTGGCCAGATCGGAAAAATTCTCGGCTTGCGCGTTGTGGGCATTGCAGGCGGTTCTGAAAAGTGCAGCCATGTAACCGACACGCTCGGCTTTGATGCTTGTATCGATTACAAAGCGTCAAGCTTTGCCGATGATCTAAAACAGGCTGTACCAGACGGCATCGACATCTATTTTGAGAATGTTGGCGGTGACGTTTTCGACGCCGTGTTGCCGCTACTCAATGCAAGTGCACGTATTCCACTTTGCGGTCTAATTTCCCAATATAATGCGACTTCACTGCCTGATGGTCCAGATCGTATGAATTATCTGATGGGCCAAATTTTGCGCAAACGCATTACAATGCGCGGCTTTATTGTCTTTGATGATTTTGGACATCTATATCCAGAATTCTCAAAACAGATGACGGGCTGGGTTAAGGAAGGAAAAATCAAATACCGCGAAGAAATGATCGAAGGTCTGGAACAAGCGCCATCCGCATTTATTGGTCTTTTGCGCGGCGAGGCTTTCGGCAAACGCGTCATTAAGATTGCTGATTAAATTCAGGTATTCAAACTCATGCTGGGGCATCCCTCCAGCATGAGAGCAACGTGCCAAAGCCCCTCACTCCGCCTCAATAGATTGACTTTGAAGCGAAAAATGAAGTTATTTGTAAAGACTAACACTGCACACTCGGAGACATCATCGCCGAAAGGGTGTTAGAAATGGCTGATTGGACATTGCAAAACGTCGCTCAAATTGTGGGCGATTGTGCTTGGGTAAAACCAGGTGCCGAGGATTTGCCAGTGTCAGGCGCATCCATTTACCTTCCAACATACCGCCCCGGTGATATTGTTTTTGTAAGGCCCGAAAGCGCCGGCTTTGGCATTCGCACAGCCACTTTAACGCGCAACAACATAAAACCGCGCTTGGCGATTATTCAGGACGACGCACCTTCAAATTTAAATGCGGATGCGGTCCTTAAGGTCACGGACCAAACAGAAGCCTTGTTCAGCCTCGCGCGCGAAGCACGGCGCATGATTAAATCACCCGTTATCGCGATTACAGGCAGCGTGGGAAAAACCTCGACCACGGCAATGACGCAGCATGCGCTCAGTGCGATTGGTCCCGTTTATGGAACACGCGAAGGAGCCAATGTGCCGCGCGGTGTTGCATGGAATTTGGCCTGCGCTTCGCCAAAGGATCAGTTTGTGGTTCTTGAATTGGCCATCGGCGGAATGCTCAAAAACACCGCTCTCGCAAAGCCGGACATTGCTGTTTTCACCAATATTCACCTTGCGCATTTGATGTACCATTCGGACTTAAGCACGATTGCGCAGCGAAAGGCGAGAATTTTCGAAGGAATGGCAGCGGGCAAATGCGTAGTATTAAACAGTGACATGAATGAGCGGGCCTATTTGGAAAAGTCGGCGCGTGATCGCGGCCTAGAAATCTTATATTACGGTCGCCGAGATGAGGACCAAGTGCGCTTGCTCAGCCTTGATACAAGCAAAGCCATTGCCGAAATTGCAATTGGCGATCATGTTTTGCGGCTGGAAAACTGCCTTCGACATGGCCTCCACATGCTTGAAAATTTTCTTGCGATATGTGCTGTTCATCTTGCGCTTGGTGTAACCATGGAAAATCTGGCTGATAAATTTGCGGATTTTGATGTGGCCAGAGGGCGCGGATCAGTACATCAAGTTCCAACGCAAGGAGGGCATTTTACACTTTTAGATCATTCCTATAATGCCAATCCAGCCTCCATGCGCGCCTCGTTAGTTCATCTGCAAAGTCTGCCAGCGCAGGGACGCCGCATTGCTATTCTTGGCAATATGGCGGAGCTCGGAGATATGGCCGTATCAGAACATGACAGTTTGATCGAGCACGTTAAAAGCCTTGGCTTGGACCATGTCTATACGCTTGGCGAAGGCTTCGACCAAGTAAGTGGATTAGCAAGCCACACACATCTTGATAGTCCTCAGGACTTGCTAACGGTCTTGCGCAATGAAACGCGAGCGGGCGATGCCGTCTTGGTGAAAGGGTCAAACAGTACCGGCCTATACCAAATGGTGAAAAAATTCCTGAGCACTAAGTGAGCTCACAAACATGCTTTCGGGTAAAAGCGGGTTTGGTGATCCCGGCTGGAATTGAACCAGCGACCCTCAGATTAGGAATCTGATGCTCTATCCAACTGAGCTACGGGACCACACGGTGCTAATATGCGAAAATCAGTTGCCGATCAACGTGCTGGATTTTGCTCTGCAATCTGCGCCCAATAGCTGATGCCATAAGGTATGACTTCGTCATTAAAGTCATATTTGGGGTGGTGCAAACCTGCGCTTTCACCATTGCCAATCAAAATCATCGCACCTGGTCGCGCTTCCAACATATAAGAGAAATCTTCGCCGCCCATCAGTGGAGGCGTGTCGATGTCAATGTTACTCGCACCAACAACAGCGCTTGCAGCTTGTGTCGCAATCTCAGTTTCAACGTCATGATTGACCGTTACCGGATAGCCGCGGCGGAATTCTAGCTGGACTTCGCAGCCATAGGTATCGGCAACAGATTTCGTAATCTCCCGCAAACGCTTTTCACCAAATTCACGAATGTCGCTGTTAAGTGTCCTGATCGTGCCGCCAAGTTTTGCTTCATTCGGAATAACATTATGGGCATCGCCAGCATGAAACTTGGTGACAGAAACCACGATAGATTCAAGCGGATCTACATTGCGCGATGCAATGCTCTGCAAAGATTGAACCAGCGCTGTACCCGTAACAATCGGGTCAATCGTGCCATGCGGCATAGCGGCATGACCGCCCTTGCCTTTTAGCGTGATGTTAAATTCATCTGTCGCCGCGAAGAAACCGCCTTTGCGTATCGTGAATTCGCCAACAGGTACATTGGGCATATTATGCATGCCGTATACGCGGTCGATGCCAAACCGCTCCATCATGCCGTCTTTGACCATTTCATTGCCGCCGCCACCGCCTTCTTCAGCCGGCTGGAAAATGACAACAATTGTTCCAGAAAAATTACGTGTTTCACTCAAATATTTTGCAGCGCCAAGCAGCATTGCCGTATGCCCATCATGGCCACATGCATGCATTTTGCCATCTGTTTTAGAAGCATAAGGTTTGCCGGTTGCCTCTTTGATGGGTAGCGCATCCATATCCGAGCGCAGGCCAAGCGTTTCGCCTTCACCGCGATTGCCTTTGATAACAGCACACACACCCGTGCGGCCAAGCCCTGTGACAACTTCATCGCAGCCAAACTCGCGCAGTTTTTCTTCAACGAAAGCTGCGGTCTGGTGCACATCAAACATCAATTCTGGGTTTTGGTGCAAATGCTTGCGCCACCCAGCAACTTCTGCCTGCATTTCCGCTGCTCTATTTAAAACTGCCATGATGTCGCCTCAACTTGAGTGGATTTGGTCCCCCATAGATGGCGCGGCAAAGCTGCCACATCAAGCAATTAATCGACAAAATCGGCCTTAATTGTTTGAAACCGCATGCAGCCTCTACTAAACAAAGCACGACAAAGGAGATTTCATGGCCCGCACGATTAAATCAGTATGGCTTACTCTATCGCTTATTGCTGCGATCATTGTGCCAACACACATCGCACTTGCCGGACCATCGATTGTAATCGAGATGAAATCAGGCCGTGTACTGGAAGCCAATCGGGCCTTTGAGCGCTGGAACCCAGCATCCCTTACCAAGCTGATGACCGCCTATGTCACATTCAAAGAGATTGAAGCTGGCCGCCTAACAACATCAGCGCCAGTGCGTATATCGACGAATGCTGCGAACAATCCGCCAAGCCGCATGGGCTATAAAGTTGGCTCTGTGATGACCGTCGAGAACGCTCTTGAAATGCTCATCGTCAAATCAGCCAATGATGTTGCTGTAGCACTTGGCGAAGCGGTTTCTGGCACTGAGCCTGAATTTGTTGCGCGCATGAATGCAGAGGCAAAACGCCTTGGTATGATCGACACCCATTTCGTCAACCCAAACGGCTTGCATGATGACAGCCAATACACAACAGCGCGTGACATGGGCATTTTAGCAACAGCGATACGCCGTGATTTTCCGGCCTATGATCCCATCTTCGCAGCAGAAGCAATCAGCACGGGCGGAAAAGTGACCTCGACTTACAATTTGCTGATTGGCCGCTATGCGGGTGCAGACGGCATGAAAACAGGCTTTGTTTGTGCATCCGGCTTTAATCTTGTCGCATCAGCAACCCGTAACGGCCAAACTATGATCGCTGTGGTTTTAGGTGCAGTCTCACAAAAAGAGCGCGCAGAAGAAGCTGTAAGACTTATGGAAAAAGGCTTTGCCAACCCTAATCTTGCAGCGCCGACATTGCTTGAATTGCCACGCCCTACAAATGTTTCAGATCAAGTCGCCAATATGCGCTCTACGGTTTGCACAGATGAAGCACGGGCCTCGCGCTGGGATGGCCGACAAATTGAAGGTTATATCACCTTCAATACGCCAGCGATAAAACCGCTGACACGCGCACCAAAAGCGTTAAAAACAGGCCTTGGCGGCGCAGATGGTGTTTCCAAATCGGCTGTCATGCTCAATGGTCAATTTGTTCAAGCCTATCCGGTGCCGTCTGAAAAACCAGTACGGCCAACACTTTTAGAAGATGGCGATAAAGAACAATTCGGTCTGCGGCCCGGCTTTACAGTTCCTGTTCCGAACCAGCGTCCTTCTTAAGAAGAAAGCGATGCCCACCACCTTCAACGGCTTCTGATTTAATTAGAGCATGGCCGCGTTCGCGCGCAAAATTGGGAATATCGATAACGGCAAGCGGATCAGAGGTTTCAATCCAAAGCTCTTCACCAGCAAGCATATCGCGCATACGCTTCTGTGTTTTTAAAACCGGTAACGGACAGTTCAAACCACGCAGATCGTATATTTCAGCCATATTAATTGGACACTTCTTGCGCTGTACTTTCGACAAGCGTCGTTTCTGTTGTCGTAGCAGCAGCCCCAGATGATGACGCTGTCGCAATAACATTGGCTGGCGCTACGGCCGCTTCTTCAGGCAATTTATCCACTTTCACAGCAGCCGGCGCGGGCGCAGTTGGAAGCGGTTTTAAAGAAACAGGACCGGGCTTGCGCCCTTCATGCTTTGCCAACAGCTTTTCAAACTCAACAGCGTAATTGTTTTCAAATTTGGTATAGGCCACTTCTAACTTATATGGCATTTCCATTTTCGGACACGCAGCATTAGCGTTAAAACTACCTTCAATTGCCGATTGGTTGAAGACATAGCGACGGTTACACACGTCCACTTTTGGCGGCAATTGTGTCAGTTCAAAATGGTCATAGCCTTTTTTGAGCATAGACCAATATTCAAAATGCTCGCTATCACGGTGCTTCACCATGTTTTCAGCAGTCATACGAAACGGAAAAGCTTGAACCTGAAAAGCTTCTTGCCCGCCAGCCAATGCGTCGCGCGCAAAACCATAGATTTCCGCAACATTTTCGTCCGTCATTGCATAGCAACCAGCAGATGAGCAGTCGCCATGCACCATCAGATTTGTGCCTGTTCGCCCGAGCGAACGGTCAAACCGGTTTGGATAACCTAAATTGAAAGCGAGATAATAATTAGAATTTGGGTTCATTAGGCCGCGATTGACCATGTAAAACCCTTCAGGAGCCTGACGGTCTCCTTCTTTTATTTTAGGGCCTTTAACACCGGAATATTTGCAAATCTCATAAGATTTAACCAGCGCGTAGCGACCGGTATCTTTCTGCTTCCAAACCTCAAGAGTACCTTCATCCTTGAAGATCCGCATCATGACAGGTGATGACTTCGTCATCCCTTGTGCTTTCATCTTGCGCACGACGTCCTGAGGCAATGGCTGATTAGCTTTGCGGGCAACATCCAGCACATCGCTGGAATTACATCCAGCAAGAACAAGAGCACTCGCAAATCCCAAAGCTATAGAAAAACGTCGTAAGTTCATCAGAGAAATCCAAAAAATTCGCACCTAACCATTATAGTTGACGAATTATTACCGCAAGGTTTCCAACATCACTTCACGGTTATGTGAAATGATGTTGTCCTTGCTATCTTCGCATTAAGGCCGACAAATGACGTAAGCGATTGGTGTAATTTAAAGATTACGCCCGATAGCCAGAAACTTTTCGCGGCGTTGACGCTTAATTTCAGCGCCCTCTTTGCCTTCAAACTCTTTAAGAGCATCAGCAATGCATTTTTCTGCATCGACCATGACGGCATCAATATCGCGGTGCGCCCCGCCCAAAGGTTCAGGAATAATACCGTCAATAACTTTGAACTGCAGCAAATCCTGCGCGGTTATTTTCATAGCCGTTGCAACATCTTTTGCCCGTGCAGAATCACGCCAAAGAATTGATGCCCCCGCTTCAGGCGAAATAACCGAATAAATCGCATGTTCCAGCATGAAAACCTTATTGGCAGTTGCAATAGCAATCGCACCGCCAGAACCGCCTTCGCCGATAACAACGGAGATAATAGGCACGTCGAGGTTCAGACATTTTTCAGTCGAACGGGCAATAGCTTCTGCTTGGCCGCGCTCTTCTGCGCCAATTCCTGGATATGCACCGGATGTATCAACCAGTGTGATAACAGGAATTCCAAATCGGTTCGCCAGATCCATGATGCGGACGGCTTTGCGATAACCTTCAGGCCGCGCCATACCAAAATTATGTTTGAGGCGCGTTTTCGTATCAGAACCTTTTTCCTGCACGATCACAGCAACTGATTCGCCTTGAAAACGTGCAAAACCAGCCAGAATCGCATGGTCTTCTGCAAAGTTCCGGTCACCAGCAAGCGGCGTAAAATCAGTAAACAGCGCATCAATATAGTGAATGCCGTGCGGGCGGGAAGGATGGCGCGCAACTTGCGCTTTTTGCCAAGGCGTCAGCTTACGGTAAATATCGACAAGAGCATCACGCGAACGCTTTTCAAGCCGTGCGATCTCATCGGCGGTATCAACGGCGCCTTCTTCTTTTGCGGATATCTTTTTGAGCTCGAGGATTTGACCCTCAAGGTCCGCGATAGGTTTCTCAAATTCCAGATAGCTGGTCATAGAACTCTGCCATTTTCACGCTTACTCTTGTAGCGTGAGGTGGCGGTTTCAAACACCAATGTCAAGCTTTGCAAACTTGATGCACCCAAAAACATACTAAATTTGCGCCAAAGGGTGATGCTCGCTCACCAAAGCATGCAAACGTTCATCCAGCACATGCGTATAAATTTGCGTCGTGGAAATATCCGAATGCCCCAGCAATTGCTGCACCACACGCAAATCTGCACCATTTTGCAAAAGATGTGTTGCAAAAGCATGGCGCAGAACATGGGGCGACAATTGGCTAGGAGCCAAGCCGCAGCGCGCGCCTATTGCTTTTAAATCACGTGCAAAAACCTGCCGCGCAAGCGCTTGCTCATAATTATCAGCTGGAAAAAGCCATTTACACTGTTTTGATTTGTCATTCAGGTCTCGTATTTCCAAATGATAATCAACGGCATCCATTGCTTTTTGAGACATCGGAACCATGCGCTCCTTATTGCCTTTACCTTTGACAATAAAAAACGGTTCATGACGGCGCATTAAAGAGACAGGCAAACTGACAAGCTCGCTTACGCGCAAACCTGTTGCGTATAACATTTCCAGCAGCGCGTGATTGCGAACAGCCCGCGCCTTAGCCTTTTTTGATCGTTGCGGCGCTTGAGCTTCTAATTCCGCCTGACCAAGCAAACGTGAAACATCATCTTCGCTCATCGTTTTTGGCAGTGTGCGTGCTTTTTTAGGCGCTGTGATCGTTGCCGTTGGATCGTCTTCGCGCACACCTTCTGAATATAAGAACAGATAATATTGTTTTAGCGCAGAAAGCCGCCTTGCCTGACTGGAGGCGGCAAACCCCGCAGCTTCCATCGAGCCTATATAGTCCGCGATTTGACTTTGTGATGCTTGAGCAAGTTTAACATTATTGTTGATGCGTAAAAAACCAGACGCATCATCTAAATCACGCCTGTAAGATGATAGGGTATTGGCAGCAGCGCCGCGTTCAGCGCTCATCATTTCTAAGAATGCATCGATCATATGGCATATTATAGCTTCAAAGTCTTACTGATCTGCGAAGAATATTATTGTGCGTTGGTACTAGCATCAGAACCAGTCTCTTGCCGAACAGGATTTATCTTGTCGGTTGGCACACGTTCGCTCATTTCCCGCTTGGTGGGCTCCACATACAAGACGAGCGCAAACATCGCGCCATAAATGGCACCAGCGATCAGCCCAATTGTCATTAAAAACCGAATTAAACTCGGCATATCATATCACCCAAGAATTCATCCTGCTTCATAAGCGGCTTTTCCTACACAAATCAACCGCCAAATGGCCTCAACAGCACTGACATTCTTGACATTGACGACAAGTTTATGCGCTAAGCAGTCCAGAGCGAAAGACAGTTTCATGGATATGGCAACCAAAAAGCGCGCGGCCAATGTGCGTAACCTGATCGGCGATCAAACCATTGCGCTTGTTGGCCTAATGGGGGCAGGAAAGTCTGCTATCGGCAGAAAACTGGCACTTGCGCTGGACCTACCCTTTATTGATGCTGACACAGAAATCGAAGCGGCGGCAAAAATGCCGGTTGCTGAAATTTTTGAAGCATATGGTGAACCCGAATTCCGCCGCCTTGAAGCAAGCGTGATAAAGCGTGTTTTGGAAAGCGGCCCGCAAGTTCTGGCAACCGGCGGCGGGGCTTTTATCAATGAAGCAACACGCGATATCATTCATCAAAATGGCGTATCCTTATGGTTATCAGCCGAGATTGATTTGCTCATGACTCGCGTGAGCAAAAAAGCAACGCGTCCGCTGTTAAAGAACCCGAACCCACGCGCGATCATGCTCGACCTCATAGACAAGCGTTATCCTATATACGCAAAAGCCAATATCGAAGTTCTTTCGGAAGACCTTACAAAAGACGAGATGGCCTGCATCGTCATCAAAGCATTGGATGATCACTTATCCGAGCAAAGCAATCAGAACGGAAAGTCCAGCCGCCATGCGTGATAGTAATCTCATTGAAACGGTACGGGTCGAACTTGCTGACCGTTCTTACGATATTCTAATCGGCGACAATCTGCTTTTGCAGGCGGGCGAGCAAATTAAATCCGTTCTTCCAAATGCAAAATGCGCGATTGTGACCGACGAAAATGTCGCTGCAATCCATTTAGAAGCTCTACAGGAAAATCTAAAAGCCGCAGGCGTTGAAGCCAAACCGATCATCCTTCCTGCTGGTGAAGCAACAAAAAGTTATACGCACCTTCAAACTGTCATCGAGGCCATTATCGAAATGCGCCTTGAGCGCGGTGACGCAGTCGTTGCTTTTGGCGGCGGCGTTATCGGCGATCTGGCAGGCTTTGCAGCCGCCTCTGTGCGCCGCGGCATGAATTTCATACAAATACCCACATCGCTTCTTTCGCAGGTCGATAGTTCCGTTGGCGGCAAAACCGGCATCAACTCACCGCAGGGCAAAAATCTTGTCGGTGCATTCTACCAACCAAAACTCGTGCTCGCCGACACCGCAATTCTTGATACGCTTTCTGCACGCGAGTTTCGTGCGGGCTTTGCCGAAGTGATTAAATACGGCCTCATCAATGATGCTGATTTCTACGATTGGCTTGAGCAAAACTGGGATGGCATTCAAGAAGGCGGCGAAAAACGCATTCACGCTGTCGCAACATCCTGCCGCGCAAAAGCGGCCATTGTTGCCCGTGATGAGTTCGAAGCTGGCGAACGTGCTTTGCTTAATCTTGGTCACACATTTGGCCATGCGCTGGAAGGTATTACAAAATACCAATCGGACGTCTTGGTTCATGGTGAAGGCGTGGCAATCGGCATGGTACTCGCGCATGCTTTTTCCGCCCGCATGAACCAATCATCGCCTGATGATACGGTGAGAGTGACGAATTATCTTAAAAAAGTCGGATTGCCGACAGATATGTCTGGTTTGCGCAATCACGTAAAAACGGCCGATCAAATGATGGATTTCATCGCGCAAGACAAAAAAGTCTCACGCGGTAATCTCACCTTTATTCTGACACATGGTATAGGCCAATCCTATATTGCCAATGATGTGCCGGCAGCAGAAGTGCATGCCTTTTTGACAGAGATTTTGGAGAGCTAAATGGAAATTTGGATAACAACACTCGCAATCATCGTCTTGATTGCTCTGTCCGCCTTTTTCTCTGGTTCCGAAACAGCACTCACAGCCGTCTCGCGCGGCCGCATGAAACAATTGGCCAACCAGGGCGACGTGCGCGGCGAAGGCGTCAATAAATTGACCGAGAACAAGGAGCGTCTTATCGGCGCACTTCTGATCGGCAACAACATGATCAATGTTCTGTCCTCTGCGATTGCGACGACATTGTTCTTGAATATTTTTGGCGAAACCGGCGTTGTCTATGCAACAATCGTGATGACAGTATTGCTGGTAATTTTTGCCGAAGTCATGCCGAAATATCTGGCGATTTCTAAAACTGATAAGTTCGCATTGGCTGTTCAGCCCATTATCCGCATTTTTGTTATGATCGTCTCACCGCTCGCCTATGCGGTAGATCAAATCGTCCGTTCTATTCTGGCTGCCTTTGGCGTGCGCTTTGATGACAATGAATCAATTCTTTCTGGCCACGATGAACTGCGCGGCGCAGTAGAAGTGCTGCATGAAGAAGGTTCTGTGGACAAGGAAGACCGTGCGCGTCTTGGTGGATTGCTTGATTTAAACGAGCTCGATGTTTCAGATGTGATGATCCACCGCACAAATATCGAGATGGTCAATGCTGACGATTCATCCGAAATGATCGTTAAGCAAATATTGGAAAGCCAATATACCCGCCTGCCGCTTTGGCGCGGTGAAACCGATAATATTGTCGGCATCGTTCACGCTAAAGACATGCTGCGCGCTCTGCACACGGTCGACAATGACCCGGCCAAAATCGACATTTTAAAAATCGCAAATAAACCTTGGTTTGTGCCAGACACCACAATGTTGCACGATCAGCTTAACGCCTTTTTGCGCCGGAAAGCCCATGTCGCCATCGTTGTTGATGAATATGGCGAGCTTGAAGGTTTGGTCACGCTAGAGGATATCATCGAAGAGATCGTCGGCGAGATTGCCGATGAGCACGACATCGAGGTTACTGGCGTTAAAAATGAAGCCGACGGTTCTGTGCTGGTTGATGGCTCCGTGCCGATTCGCGACCTAAACCGCGCATTGGGCTGGGACTTGCCTGACGAAGAAGCAACCACCATTGCCGGTCTTGTTATCCATGAGGCAAAACTTATCCCGATGGAAAAACAAGCTTTCACTTTTTACGGCAAACGGTTTCTTGTTCTCAAGCGTGTGAAAAACCGCATCGAAAAACTGCGCATCAAATAAGTTTAAGCCAAACGAGCACTACCAGCGCACATTATCGGTGGTTGCCGCTGGCTCTAAAGCCAACGCATGCAAACCTTCGTCCAGAACGGGCTTAAGCAATTCATTGATCAAGCGGTGTCGCTGAACGCGCCCTACGCCATCAAATTTTGCTGAAATGACCCGCACACGCATATGCGTTTCACCCGAACCATCTGCCGACCCACCGGCATGACCTGCATGCATATGGCTCTCATTAATGACCTCCATTCGCAACGGATCTAGCGCTTGAGACAAGATGTCTCTTATCTGTTTTTCAATTGAACCCATTTCATCGCCTTTCCAGCCTTGCAACACTGCTCATGTCCAGCTAAACCGGAGCGTCGCCAAATGCACGTTAATTTGTGCCTATTGTGACGGTGACAATGCTGTCAATCCTTGTTTAGCGGGTTTCACATCCCACATCGGTAATATGACCAAACGATCAAAATACTTCGATAGCATCCGTATCAATCCGGGTGGTAAAAAAAAGAAAGCCGAAGAAGAGGCTCGCAACAAATGCCAATGGGCAGGCTGCGAGAACGCTGGCGCGCATAAAGCGCCTGCAGGCAGGGACAGAGAGGGAGAATATCTCTGGTTCTGCACGGATCACGTTCGCGAGTACAACAAGAACTACAATTATTTCTCTGGCTTGTCGGATGACGACATTGCCAAGTTCCAGAAAAATTCACAAGTTGGCGATCGCCCAACGTGGAAAATGGGCACGGCAAACGCCGAATCGAATCGCTCTGCGCCAATTTTTGCTGACATGAAATCTGGCTCTGCCAAAGCGATGCGCATGCGCAATCCAACCGCATGGGACAGCGTTGTCAACGCCAAACCAGTGCGCCGCCGCTTAAAGCCGCTGGAAGCAAAAGCCATTCGCACGCTCGGTCTTGAGCAAACAGCAAGCTCTGATGAAATCAAAGCGAAGTATAAAGAGCTTGTAAAAAAGCACCATCCAGATGCCAATGGCGGTGACCGCACATCGGAAGAAATTTTCCGTGAAGTCATTCAGGCGCATAAAATTTTAAAATCAGCAGGCATGGCTTAAAGCCAGCACATTTAAGGACGATGATGGCGCATAGCGCATCAAGGAGACACTATGAATAAGATCGATCTCGATATCGCGAATATGCCAGACACAATGGTTGATGTACGCAAAACTTTCGGCATTGATGTCGATCTTGAAGTGCCTGCCTACACCACGGCCAATAGCTATGTGCCGGAAACGGATGAAGGCTATGTTTTCGACAAGCCAACAACGCTCGCTATTTTGGCAGGCTTTGCTCATAACCGCCGCGTCATGGTTTCAGGCTATCACGGCACGGGTAAATCCACCCATATCGAGCAGGTTGCAGCGCGCCTTAACTGGCCTTGTGTGCGTATTAACTTGGACAGCCACGTCTCGCGTATCGACCTTGTCGGTAAAGACGCCATCGTGTTGCAAGACGGCAAGCAAGTCACCGAATTCAAAGACGGTATTTTGCCTTGGGCATACCAAAACAATGTTGCGCTTGTTTTCGATGAATATGATGCAGGCCGCCCCGATGTGATGTTTGTCATCCAGCGTGTTCTCGAATCTTCTGGCCGTTTGACATTGCTCGACCAGAGCCGCGTGATCCAGCCGCACCCAGCGTTTCGCCTGTTTGCCACAGCCAACACTGTCGGCCTTGGCGATACAACGGGCCTTTATCACGGCACACAGCAGATCAACCAAGCGCAGATGGACCGCTGGTCTATCGTGACAACACTCAACTACCTGCCCCATGATCAGGAAGTTGAAATCATCCTGTCTAAAGCGCCGCAATATCGAAACGAAAAAGGCCGCGAGACTGTGAGCTCAATGGTGCGCCTTGCCGATTTAACACGTAACGCTTTCATTGCCGGCGATCTTTCAACTGTCATGTCGCCGCGTACCGTTATTACTTGGTCTGAAAACACCGCAATCTTCAATGATATTGGCATGGCCTTCCGCCTAACATTCTTGAACAAATGTGATGATCTGGAGCGCACGCTTGTTGCTGAATTCTATCAGCGTTGTTTTGGCGAAGAGCTTGCTGAATCAGCTGCCAATGTTGTGCTAAGTTAACGGAGACAACGTGGCAGGACCCGGCGATAATTATAAGAGAAAACCCAACCAAAAGGTTGATACGGAACCGTTCAAAAAAGCGGTAACAGCTTGCATGCGCGCCATTTCAGGCGAGCAAGAGCTGGAAGTTGTTTTCTCAAATGATAAGCCTGCTTTCGCTGGCAACCACGCCCGTATTCCAGACCTGCCAAAGCGCGTTACCAAAAACGATGTGATGATCACGCGCGGCGTTGGCGACTCAATGGCCCTGCGTGCTGCATGCCATGACGCATCGGTGCATCGCACCATGTTGCCCGAAGGCGATCAGGCACGCGCTGTCTATGAAGCTGTCGAGCAAGCACGCGTTGAATCAATTGGCGCAAAGCGCATGACTGGCGTTGGCGATAATCTTGCCGCTATGGTCGAAGATAAATTCATTCGCTCCAACCTTGCTGGCGTGACCGAAAAAGAAAACGCACCGATTGAAGAGGCGATTGCCCTTGTTGTGCGCGAGCGCCTAACAGGCCGCAAAACACCTGAAAGCGCAGCCTCTGTTGTTAATCTATGGCGTGATTGGATTGACGATAAAGCAGGCGCTGAGATCGAGCGCCTTGCCGATGATATGGAAAATCAGGCAGCCTTTGCCAAAACTGTGCGCGACATACTTTTCCGCATGGAAATGGCCGAAGACTATGAAGGTGATGGTCAAGACCAGAACGAAGACGAGTCCGACGATGAATCATCGCCGGAACCAGAAGACGATGACGACGATGGCGGCCTAGACGATCAAGAGTCAGGCGACGAGTCAACTGAGCAAGACGATACGCCCATTGAAAGCGAAGAATCGCAAGCTGGCGAGATGGATGAATCCGACGCCACTGGCGACGAGATGGATGAAGACTTTGATCAGGAGGCCGAAGAGCCTGGCGAAGCTCAACGCCCCGATCCTGGCATTCATGACATCCTTTCCGACATCGATTACAAAGTTTATTCAACCGAGTTTGATGAAACCATCGGCGCAGAAGATCTATGCGACGCTGCTGAACTTGAACGCTTGCGGATATTTCTCGACAAACAGCTTGCTAATCTTCAAGGCGTTGTCGGCCGTCTAGCCAACCGTTTGCAACGCCGCTTAATGGCACAGCAAAACCGCTCATGGGACTTTGACCAAGAAGAAGGTTATCTTGACCCTGCGCGCCTTCCCCGCATTGTTATCGAGGAACAAGCCGGCGGCTTTGGCGCTCTATCGTTCAAGCGCGAACAAGACACCAATTTCCGCGATACTGTTGTCACGCTTTTGATCGATAATTCCGGCTCTATGCGTGGCCGCCCAATCACGGTGGCTGCGACATGTGCCGACATTCTGGCACGCACACTTGAGCGCTGCGGCGTGAAAGTGGAAGTGCTTGGCTTTACCACCCGTGCCTGGAAAGGCGGGCAAGCGCGTGAAGCTTGGCTGAAAAACGGCAAGCCTACGGAGCCGGGCCGTCTCAATGATCTGCGCCACATAATTTACAAATCAGCAGATGCCCCTTGGCGCCGTGCCAACAAGAATCTTGGCCTTATGATGCGCGAAGGCTTGCTGAAAGAAAATATTGATGGCGAAGCGCTGACATGGGCATATCGCCGTTTGGCTGCGCGCTCAGAACAACGCAAAATTTTGATGATGATTTCAGATGGCGCGCCTGTTGATGATTCAACATTGTCGGTCAATCCGGGCAATTATCTTGAACGTCACTTGCGTGCTGTGATTGAGGAAATCGAAACCCGCTCAAATGTCGAAATGCTCGCAATTGGTATCGGCCATGATGTAACGCGCTATTATAAGCGCGCCGTCACAATCGTTGATGCCGAGGAGCTGGCTGGCGCGATGACAGAACAGCTCGCCTCATTGTTTGAAGAAAAAACCGGAGGTAAGCGCCGTGGTTAAATTCAAAATTGTGATCGTTAGCTTTCTAGCTCTGATGATTGCGCCCGCAATGGCCCAGACCGTTCAAAGCTTTGAGGTTAAAGCAAGATCGATTGAGCAATTTAAAATTGGCTCAAATGAAAAGACTTTCGGCCCCCTTGAATTTGTTGGCGGCCTCGAGATGACAGGCGGATCGCGTGATTTCGGCGGATGGTCCGGCATCAGCGTTTCACCCAATCAAATAGACTTTATCGGCGTTCTCGACACCGGCTTTTGGATTGACGGAAAAATCCTGCGCAATGATGAAGGCAAACCGACCGGCCTTTCAGCAAATTTGCAGGAAATTACGAACGCAGCCGGCATACCCATCACTAAAAAATGGCAAGCTGATGCAGAAAGCATCACCCGCAAAGGTGACCTTGTTGTCGTTGGTTTTGAACGTGCACACCGCATAGACACCTATAAAATTGAACCAGATGGTTCTTATTCTTTCCAAAGCACCAGCGCGCCCAATGTTCCGCTTTATGAGCTTCGTGACAATCGCGGCTTTGAAGCCATCGGCTTTGCACCGCTACAAACCGCGCTCAATGGCGCGCTTGTTGGCATCAGTGAAAAGAGCCTCGACAAAGATCAAAACATGATGGGCTTTGTGCGCAATGATGATGGCAGCAGTTTCCAGTTCTCTGTCGTCAGAAGCGATGAGTTTGATATCACCGACCTTGGCTTTTTACCGGATGGCAATCTAATCATTCTCGAACGGCGGTTTAACATAGAATCCGGCATTGCGATGCGCCTTCGCCATCTCGACGCAAGTGAAATCAAGCCAGACTCTACCGTTGATGGCGACGTCTTGTTGGAAGCCGATATGCTTTACCAGATCGATAATATGGAAGGCCTGTCGATCACGACGGACCAAGACGGCACGCCGCGCCTGACAATCATCTCCGATGACAATCATTCACTGATTCAAAGAAATCTTCTTTTAGAATTTAAACTCACCGAAACCGTGAATTAAAAATTACGCCTAACGCCAAAGACATGCGCGTTATGCCCACCGCTCATATTAGACAATGTACCATTGGCACCAGAACGGTGATGCGTGCGATAGAAAAATTCCGTCTTTGGTAGCTGTTCAAAGCTAAAGGCAATTTCAGGGCCTAGATAAAACAGCAACGCCGCATCTGTTCCTGCCGCATGAGCCCGCTTAGTCTCCAAGCCGATTGTGTCGGTGACGGCACTTAAACCAAAAGTAAAGCGTGGCGCGACGTTAACAAAGCCAATATCAAGCCCTTGATGACGAATGGTTGCGCCTGCCCACAGTTCAGCGCTTGTTGGCTGATTTTCACCAAGGCGGATTGCACCGCCAACTTCGCCGCCCCAAAAGAAGCCGTAGCCAAGTTCACCGATGTCACGGTTATAGATCATGCCGAAATTATAATTGTTCTCAAGGTCGCCGCCAAAGGGAATATTGGCATCGCCTGGAAACGAGGAAGCCGAAAACTGCCCAACAAATAAAGACACACCTTCAGAAAGAGTCTTTTCGCCAGCATGAGCCACATTGGACAGCAACAACGTGCTCAATAATAAAGTAATCTTCTTAAACATAACGCCAACTCCCACAGTCGAAATACTTTATACAGACGCAGGAACCATTGCAATATTTTGATCTAAACTTTGGTTAGATAACCGCAGGGGTTTTAATAACCAGCCTGTAGGGAAATAGCATTGCTAAACCGACAAGTATTTTCACTGTAAAGTCACCAACGGCCAGTGACATCCACAACGGTGCCTCTGCCCCAATGCCTAGAAACGGCACGGCAAAGCCGAGCGATCCATCCTGACCACCAAAGTCCAAAAAGCCAAACATCGGTGCAAAAGCGATCCCGAAGAATAAAACAGTGTCGAGGATTGAGCCCAAAAGCGTCGATATAAACGGCGCTTTCCACCACGCAGAAGCGCGCAAACGATCAAATATGGAAACATCCAACATTTGAGCAAATAGGAATGCACAACCAGATGCAATCGCGATACGCGGCGTTGCCAACCAGATCGACAATGCAACAGCGATAATAAAGCCAGAAAACACAACGATTCTGGCTTGTGACTTACCAAACCGGCGGTTCGTAAGGTCCGTAACCAAAAAGGCGAGCGGATAGGTAAAGGCGCCCCACGTCAAAATATCCGCGAGGTTAATCCCACCAATTTGAGCTTGAACAGGAAACTGAACAAGAAAATTGGAAGCAAGCACAACGGCGCACATAGCGATAATGAAAAAGGGGGTGTTTTTTAACATAAGCATTTTTTTACCCTGGGTGATGCCACCAGCTGGAGAGAAAAAGGAGCGGACAATTGCCCGCTCACACTAAAATATAAATATGACTTGAAAAGGCTTAAGCCGCTTCAGTTTGCTTCTGCGCAATACGGCGCTTGATCAAACGAGCGCGCTGTGAAAGCTCAGTAGCTTTAGCTTTTGCCAAATATGCATCAAGGCCGCCACGGTGCTCAACAGAGCGAAGTGTTGACGCAGCAACGCGAAGGCGGAATTTTTCGCCCAACACGTCAGACATCAATGTAACTTGGCAAAGGTTTGGCAAGAAACGACGACGTGTTCTGTTGTTTGCATGGCTAACATTGTTGCCAGTCATAACGGCTTTAGTTGTCAATTCACATACGCGGGACATAGTTAGTACCTCAAATTTTTATGGCCTCTCGTCCATTAAAGATCAAAGCGAAACCGCATACGGCCGCCGACGCTGTCAATAGACTTTGCGAGGAGTCGGGTTTCTATAATGTTGAGTTTCGGAAAGGTCAATGCCTTACATGGACAGAATTGATCATATAAAAGGCCAAATTACACACTAGGCGTAGTCACAAGGGACTTATTACATAGGATTAGCAGGCAATGAAGCGCCTTTTTAAATTTATGGCATTTGCAGCTTTAGGCGCAGGGGCAACGACAAATTCAGGTCTAGCAGCTGATTTCGCAAGCGAATATTCAATATCCATCATCGGAATAAACATTGGCAAAAGCGAATTCAAGACATCTATTAATGACAATCAATACAAAATATCAGGATCATTAAATGCTTCTGGCATTGCCACTGTTTTCACATCAACAACTGGAAGCCTAACAGCCAGCGGCAAATTAAATAATGATAAAGTGCTCGCCACTGCATTTGACGTGAAATACAAAGATGGCGGCAAAAGCAAAAGAACAACGCTTGGATTTTCTGGCGGCAACGTGACGAAAATTTCAAACACCCCAAAACCTAAGAAAAAAGGCAAATGGGTTGAGGTACAAAAAAGCCATCTAAACGATGTGCTGGACCCGATGGCGGCGATTCTTGTGCCTGCAAAATCATTTCAAGATGTGTGTAACAATACGCTAAAGATTTTCGACGGTGAGATGCGCGCTGATTTTCCAATGCGCTATTTGCGCACGATCCCGTTTTCGGCCCAAGGCTATAGCGGCGACGCCGTAACGTGCCGCGCCTCTTTCAAACCAATTTCCGGTTATGACGCAAACAAAAAAGACATAAACTGGATGCGTGACAGTGGCCGCATTGAAATCAGCTTTGCCCCCGTTGGTAACACAGGTTATTTCGCGCCAGTTGCGGCGAAAATTAAAACCCGCATAGGCATGGCAAATATTAGAGCGAACCGTTTTGAAGCATTGACAAAATAAACCGCGTCATCAACACATCCAGCATGGATAAAGACAGCAGCGAGACGCACACAAATAGCGCAACCATCATCGGCTTCACAGCGGTATTGATGTGGGCGCTGCTGGCTCTTTTCACGGATGCGACAGGCAACATTCCGCCATTTCAGCTAGCGTTCATGACGTTTTTCATCGGCACGCTGATTGGTATCATTTGGAATATCGGTCGCAAAAAGCCAACAAACGAAAATCCAATCCCGCTGCGTGTCGCTTTAGCGGGCGGCATTGCACTCTTTGCTTATCACGCGCTTTATTTTGGTGCTTTGAAAAACGCCCCTGCGGTGGAAGCAAGCCTAATTGCCTATCTGTGGCCGCTACTCATTGTTGTGTGCAGCGCTTTATTGCCCGGCGAAAAGCTAGGCTGGCATCATGTATTGGGCGCATTTGCAGGTTTTGCTGGTACAATTCTCATTGTGACAGGCGGCAAAGGCTTCACCATAGACCCAGCAGCAGCATTTGGTTATGGGCTCGCCTTCGCAGCTGCATTCACTTGGACCGCTTACTCTTTGGCCTCGCGAAAATTTGCGGATGTCCCGACAAAAAGCGTCATAGCCTATTGTGCCGTGACGACCGTTCTCGCCTTGGCCGCTCATTTGATGTTTGAAGAAACAACTTTGCCAAGCAGCACATTGCAATGGCTGGCCATTATTGGCCTTGGCCTTCTGCCCGTCGGGGCAGCATTTTACACGTGGGATTACGGCATGAAGCGCGGCGATGTCCAAGTCATTGGCGCTTCAAGCTATGCAGCGCCCCTGCTTTCAACCATCATTTTAATTGCTTTTGGCCGCGCAATCTTTTCATGGTCAATTGTGTTTGCCTGCTTGCTGATAACATTTGGTGCAATGCTGGCCGCGAAAAACATTATTCGCCGCCGCAAGCCTGATCAGCTTTAAGCCTGCAGAGTGCAAATGTTTGAAGACAATTCCCTCACTTCATGACCATTTAGCCCTTGTCGAACGGGCCAGCACATCGCACATTCCCTTTATGGTGCAACCCCATGTAACACAGCAGAGTAAATGCTCATGAACGCCGACATCGTGGAAATGCGCGCGTTTTATCATTCCGCGCTCGGAGAACGCAGCAACAACGCGATTGCAATGGCGTTAACGCGGATATGGGAGCCGGTTGCAAAAGAACGCCTCGTCGGCATTGGCTATACGCGCCCTTGGCTGGAGCGATTTGAAAATGACTCACAGATCACATTAGCTTTCATGCTTGCAGCGCACGGCGCAGCTAAGTGGCCACGCACCGGCCCTTCACGTTCTGCGCTTGTATTTGATGAAGAACTGCCCCTTGCCGATAGTTCAATCGATAGAATACTTGCCGTTCACGCTTTAGAATATGCCGAAAGCCCACGCGAGACATTAATGGAATTTTGGCGCGTCCTCGCACCCAATGGCAAATTAATTTTGGTTGTGCCGAACAGGCGCGGTGTATGGGCGCGAATAGACACAACGCCTTTTGGCAATGGCCGCCCGTTTTCCTCTGGGCAATTAAGAAATCTGCTCCGCGAAACAAATTTCACGCCTGCCCGCGAAACAGAAGCGCTTTTCTTTCCGCCTAGTCGGCGCTTTTTAGCGCTCAAGCTTTCCAACCAATTTGAAGCGGTCGGCCTGCGCATCGGCCGTCTGTTTGGCGGTGCCATTGTAATCGAAGCTCAAAAGCAACTTTATCAGGGCTTGCCTGTCGCAGAACGTCAATCGAGACGTGTTTTCGTTCCTGCCCTTTCCCCGCAAGGCGCGACCAGAAACCAAGTGGATTGATGGCTTTGCATTTGCAACAAACTCAACGTACACAAAGTGCTCAAGCACTTGGACACCCAGACATTCAATAAGCCAGAGAATAAAATGACTGCAAATAATCTTCAGCGACTGACAGAACTTCGCGCTAAAATTGATGCTGTGGATGAATCAGTCCATAATCTTTTGATGCAGCGCGCCAGCGTTATTGACGAGCTTATCAAGGTTAAAGGTGCCGCGACGCAAAAAGGCGCAGCATTTCATCCGGGCCGTGAAGCCAGCATGATGGTCCAATTTGCTAAGCGCCACGCAGGAAGCTTGCCGCTTGAGATGATCATCCATATCTGGCGCGATATCATTTCAACATTTACTTTTCTGCAAGCCAATTACACGGTCCACCTATCTAATGTGGGCGACACCAATTTGCTGCGCGATATGGCACGCTTTCAATTCGGCTTCACTGTTCCATTTGAAAACCACGCCACCGCAAAAGAAGCATTGAACGTTATGGCCGAGACCGGAAACGCTTTGGCCGTTATCGCGGTGAATGGCGAAAAATGCTGGTGGCAATATCTTGGCGGCAAAAACGGCCTCGGCTTGATGGCACGGCTTCCGGTTCTGCTTGAATCTAAACTGCCGTCAGTGGATGCATTTGTTGTTGCACCGCCAACGTCTGAATCAATCCCTTTTGATTGGCGCACTTATGCTGGATATGTATCAAGTGCCGACGCCTTAAAAGATTGGACAGGCGGCAAAGTGATCGCAATTGATACAGACGAACAAGGCAAGCATCAGGCGCTCATCGCGATTGCCGATGGTGGCACCGCACCAAAGAGCATGCTCGACATTCGCGCTGTAGGCGGCTATTTCGATCAAGTAGAATCGGCCGCGTAAAGCGCGTTTATAATCTGGATATTAAGATGACCTCACAATCACCAAAAGCCACTCGCCCAGAGCCTAACAAAGGCGTGCTTGATATTGCAGCCTATGTACCTGGCAGCGACAAGGCCAATCCAAATGTTAAATTGCACAAGCTCTCTTCGAATGAGACGCCGCTTGGCCCAAGCCCCGCTGCAATAGATGCTTATAATAACATTGCAAATAAGCTTGAAATTTACCCCGACGGTTCTGCTACCGAACTGCGCGATGCCATTGCAAAGACACATGGCCTAAACCCTGAGAACATCTTATGTTCAAACGGTTCGGACGAACTTTTGGGCTTGCTTGCAGGCACTTATATAGGTCCCGGCGATGAAGGCATCTTCACCGAGCACGGCTTCCTTGTTTATAAAATCCAGATCAAAGCTGCTGGCGGTGTACCGGTTGTGGTGCGCGAAACAGATTTGCACGCAAATGTCGACGCTATTTTAGAAGCGGTGACAGAGCGCACTAAGATCGTGTTTCTTGCCAATCCAAACAACCCAACAGGCACATATATGAGCGACGCTGAAGTGCGCCGCTTGCAGGAAAACTTGCCGCCGCATGTTATGTTGGTGCTTGATGCTGCCTATGCAGAATATGTACGGCGCAATGATTATGCCTCCGGCATCGAATTGGTTTCAGCAAACCAAAACGTTGTCATGACGCGCACATTCTCAAAAATTTATGGCCTTGCAGCGCTGCGCATCGGCTGGATGTATGCGCCTGCTCACATTGTTGATGCGATTAATCGCGTGCGCGGCCCGTTTAATGTCAACACAGCGGCAATTGCAGCTGGTGCAGCAGCGATGAAAGATCGCGCTCATATTGATAAGGCAATTGCTTATAATGAGGAATGGCTGCCGAAACTCACCGAGGCGTTTACCAATATTGGTCTGAAAGTCACTCCAAGTGTTGGCAATTTCGTGCTGATCCATTTTCCTGATGGTGATGCCGTTCATACATCGCAAGGCGCTAATGACTATCTGATTGAACGCGGTTTTGTTCTACGTGCTGTTGCGGCTTATGGATTGCCAAACGCTTTACGCATGACAATTGGTTCTGAAGAAGCCAATCTAGGTGTCATCAACGCACTAACCGAATTTATGAAAACGGCCTGATATGCCTCTGGATAATCCTATGTTTGATCGCATTGCTTTAATTGGCATTGGCTTGATCGGCTCGTCTTTGGCGCGCGTGATTGAGCGGGAGAAGATTGCGGCCAACGTCGTTGTCTCAACCCGCAGTGAAGAAACGCTAAAGCGCGCAGAAGAATTGCGCCTTGGTACGCATTACACAATGGATGCAGCCGAAGCGGTAAAAGATGCAGATCTTGTGATTATATCTGTGCCCGTTGGCGCATCGGGTGCGGTCGCCGCACAAATTGCCTCGTCGCTAAAACCGGGTGCCATTGTCACGGATGTCGGCTCAACAAAAGCCTCTGTCATTCGTCAGATGAAACCTGAATTGCCAAGCAATGTGCATTTCATTGCAGGCCATCCCGTCGCAGGTACGGAATATTCTGGTCCCGACGCTGGCTTTGCGAGCCTATTTGAAGGCCGCTGGTGTATTTTAACGCCGGACGAAGACACGAACCCAGAAGCATTGCAAAAGCTTAGCGCCTTTTGGACGGCATGCGGTTCTGATGTTCAAACAATGGACGCTGTTCATCACGATCAAGTATTGGCGCTTGTCTCGCACCTGCCCCAGCTCATCAGTTACAATATTGTTGGCACAGCATCTGATTTTGAAACGGTCTCACAAGCCGATGTCATCAAATATTCAGCATCAGGCTTTCGCGATTTTACCCGCCTTGCGGCATCCGACCCTACAATGTGGCGCGATGTCTGCCTGCACAATAAAGACGCTATCTTGGAAATGCTTGCCCGTTTTTCAGAGGATCTATCCTCCATGCGCGCAAGCATTCGGCGCGGTGACGGCGATGCTCTGTTTGAGCTGTTCACCAAAACGCGCTCCATCCGCCGCTCTATTATTGAAGCAGGTCAAGATGTCGATACACCAAACTTTGGCCGCACACCGCACAAGGATTAATAAAGAGGCGTTAAAGCGGCTTGAGCTTGCCAAGTGGAATAAAGCCAAGCCTGATCTGGCTCTTTGTAATTGAAAGAGTCATCTCAACTTCATCGTTTTTTTCGCCGCTGCGCGGCTGTCCCGCAGCAAAAGCCGAAAGCATAGGCGCGATATTTGGCAGTGCTTTGCCAATTAAGTTCGAGACTGCATCCACATCAATAATGCGTAACGTAAGTTCACCGTCGATCAGCCCTTGATTATCGACCTTCAAAGGGCCGCTGAGTAATAGACCTTGATCGTCGCTAAGCAGAACACCAATTCGCCGCACATCCAAGTCCGTGCCGCGCAACTGCAAAGAGTTTGACGCCAAAAGCGCTGCCCCGTCTTTTACCGTTGCATCAAAATCCAGCCCAAGCGGTGGCAGGTTTTCTATTTGAGCAATTGTGTTTTTAATCGACAATTCCTGCGCGCGGCCAGCAAGATCCAGATCATTGCCATTAATCCGCATATGGCTTTCAAGGCCGATTGCAGCAATGCGCGGTGCATCATCGCTCTGTTCGATGCGCACATCTTTGCCAACAATCGAAACATGCTGCGGCAAAGGGTTTGTCGCCACAAAAGAACTGCGCATCGATGACCAGCTCACCTTAATATCTTGCGCCATAGAAGGTTGCTCAATGACAAGCGGCCCATCCAACTCACCAATTATCTTGCGTGGATCATAGAACTGCGCAGCAGAGCGAAAGGCACCAGCCTTAATGATGAGGGCGTTATTCTTGTCATCATTGTAAGAAACTGCATCGCAAAAAACGCCAAACCGAAATGGATATCCGCGCACAATCCGATTGTCGCACTCAACAACATTGCCCTTAGCAGCCTGCACACTGATCAATTTTCCGGCAGCTTCGTCAATTTTACCTGCAACAAAATACCACCCAGCCGTTGCAGCCACGATCAAAAAGACCGAAAAGGCAGACAAGAACTGAATACGCCGCTTTGCATTATAGGGCTTTTTTGCGTTATCGCTGGACATGACTTCTCCATTTGCAGTTACGCATAAATACGATTGAAAGTTGGATGAATTATGAACGATCTATGGGTGTTCGGCTATGCCTCTTTAATGTGGAAGCCCGATTTTAAATTTACCGAAAAACGCCGCGCCAGATTATCAGGCTACCACCGCTCGCTATGCATTACATCTTGGGAACATCGTGGCACGCGTGAACGCCCCGGCCTTGTGATGGGGCTCGACAATGGCGGCGCCTGTGTTGGCCTAGCGTTCAAAGTTGCGCCGAATGACAAAGATGACGTCATAGCCTATTTACGCGAACGCGAGCTTGTCACGAATGTTTATCTCGAACGAATGGGCAAACTCACATTAGACGGCGGCGAACGTGTGGACGGCCTCATCTATGTCGCCGACCATCGCCACGAACAATATGCAGGCCGGCTATCGGTTGAAGATGCCGTCGAGCGCGTTTGTGGTGCCGCCGGCGGCATGGGGCCAAACGAGGACTATGTGCTTAACACCGCTGACCATGTAAAAAGCTTGGGCATTAAGGATCATTGGCTGCAAGCTGTTGCCGACAATATCAGGAAGCGCTCTTCTTAAGTTCATCGATGCGCGCCTGCGCTATAGACGAAAATGGCGGCGGATTTGGTCCATCATAAACCTCCAGCAGCAAACGGTCACAAGCTTCTTCCGTAGACGATACTAATGCAGCCATAAATTCACGGCGCGAAAGACCGGGCGGTATCGGCTTTAGAATTTCAACTTTGATTGTGCCCGGAAACCGTAAAAACTTACGGCGCGGCCAAAACAGACCCGCAACATGGGCAATCGGCACCACTGGCACATTCAAATTTTCATAAAGATGAAAAATACCGGCCTTATAGGCTGGCTCTGCACCTGCAGGACGGCGCGTGCCCTCAGGGTAAATAACAATCTGGCGACCATCTTTAATCGCTTCCCCAGCGCCCTTGTTGATCGATTTAATCGCAGTCTCGCGGCTACCGCGATCAATACCGATCATTTTCATACGCATCAGAAACCACCCGAACAGTGGTATCCATTTTAGTTCACGTTTTAGAATATAAACTGGGTCCGGCCACCAAGGCACAAATGCAAATGTATCCCATGCGGACTGGTGTTTAGGCGCAAGAATATAGCCGCCCTCCGGCATATTCTCAAATCCTGTCACCTCATGTTTTGTGCCGCAGATAATTTTCAAAAACCACAGATTCGAGCGTGCCCAAAAGCGCGGCACCCACCAAGCATTTTTGCGTTTTCCAATAGAGAAAAACGGCAACAGCACAATCATGTAGATCAGCGTGGAAAAGTAAAAAACGAAATTATATAATGCGGAACGAAGTGCAGTCACAAATAAGCCCAGACAGTTTTGCGATCAAATAACTGTCAGGTTACAGCCATTTGAATGTTAAGGTTGCGTCACTCTAGTACAAATGCAGTCATTATTTCAAAGCCGGAATTCGGCCATCGTGCAAGGCTGCCCGTAAAAAAGTTGCAACCAGCTTGCCATACTCAAGCAGTAAAACACGATATTGGCCAATCCGCTCGCCCATTGTAAACGGCCCAGAAGATCGGTTGCGTATCGCATAGGGCAATAATTCGATGTCACCTATTTCACGGCGAAGTTCCATCAAACTGCGCGGCATATGATAATCATTCGTGACAACAAGCAGCGATTTATAATCTTTTGAAGCCGCCCAATGGGCCGTACCCAATGCATTGCCAATGGTATCCAAAGCATCTTGGTCAATATCAACGCAGCAGTTGAAAAGCTTGTCTTCTATATCAAGGGCATGCTTTAGCAATTGATCGTCGGTTTTGCGGTTAACACCAGAAATCAGCAGCCGCTCACCGCGTTTTTCACGGAGCAATTGTATGGCTGGTTCCAACCGAGCAAAACCGCCCGTCAGCACAACAATACCGTCAGCGGTTTCAGCGCTTTGATTGCGGGCATGCCGATCAACGCTTGTCAGAAAAACGCCAAAGCCCACAGTCAATAAAAGCACAGACAGCAGCAACAAAAAAGCGAACATCCGTAGCAGTCGCCCCGTTATGCTGCGTTTCCTCGCCTCTACCATAATGTTTCGACTTGCACGGACATGCAATCATCCCACGGTGTTTCAACTTATTTTAATAAAGCTGAAATCAAGTATAGAACAGGTCAATTTTGGCGTTTATCCGATCAATCCAATGAAAACGGATGTTTTATATCAATAAGATTGACGCGACGGGTCTGCGCGTTGCTCATCGATCTCATATATCGTGCGCACAACGGTTAATCTTGCCGTTAATGTCGTGAGAGCAGCAACCAACGCAATGACAAAAAACGTGCCTATGAAGATGCCCATCCCAATGGAAAAATCGCCAAACAGAACAGCGACCTGCACGCCCTCAGCAGTGGTTAAATTGCGCCCTGCCCAAAATTGAAAAATAAGGAACATTGCGATCGCAGCGCCGCCGCCAATCAATGCACCGCGAAGGCCAATCCAGAAGAACCGGCGTTGAAATTGACCCGCGATAAAATTAGCGCGTGCACCAACAAAATGCAGCACTTCAATAATAATATGATTGCTCGCCAATGCGCCGCGCGTGGCAAAAACAACGGTGAGAACCAACGCTGTTAAAACGAGCAAAAGAATAGCAACGCCCACATAGGTTGTTGTGTTTGCCATCGACACGAGCCTGTCTACCCATGCTCTGTGGTCATCCAATGTAGCATTTGGAATAGCCTCATTAATTGCTGTACCAATTGCTTTAAAGTCTGGTGGGTTACGTTCATCAATCCGAATGACCACCAGCCGCGGAACCGGCAATTCGCTTAAATTTATATCCTTGCCAAGCCATGGCTCTAGCAAAGTGGCCGTTTGTGACAGGCCAATGATACGCGCATCGGTAACACCGTCAAAACTTGCTGCAATCGCCTGCGCTTCCACCAATGCCGTTTCGATATCGAAATCACGGGCTGGACGTATTTGTACGGTGGCCTCACGAGAAATTTGGCTTTGCCATGACGACGCGCTTTTATCGATCATCAAAACAGCCCCAACCGTTAGGCATGCCAAAAATGACATAATCGCAATAACAAGCGACAATGCCTGCCCTGCAATATTGGAGGGCGGTACAATCGGGGTCGGTTTTACAGAATGTTCTGTTTCCGCATTCATTTGCACAGGAGTATCAGCCATAAATATCCAAATGCGAATTGTTGAGGATCATTCTTCGCGCATCAACCTGTTCCATCAAACCAAGATCATGCGTGGCAACAACAACCGCCGTGCCAGAACGATTAAGTTCAAGGAAAAGGCGCAGCAGACGCCGTGCCATATGCGGATCAACATTGCCCGTTGGCTCATCGGCCAAAAGAACTTCCGGTTGATCAATCAGCGCACGCGCAATGGCAACACGCTGTTTTTCACCGCCGGATAAAACAGGAGGCAATGCATGTAATTTATCGCCCAGCCCAACCCAGTTCAACAAATCGCTAACATCGCTGCGAAAACCGCTTTCGTCTTTGCCCCGCACCCGCAAAGGCAGCGCGACATTTTCATATGTTGTCATATGATCGAGCAGTCTAAAATCTTGGAACACAACACCGATACGGCGACGCATAATTGGCAATTCGTGACGTTCAATCGTCGCAATATCACGGCCAAACATGCTGATCGAACCGCGTGTCGGGCGCAGCGACATGAACAAAAGCCGAAGCAAGCTTGTTTTGCCAGCCCCCGAAGGGCCGGTTAGAAATTGGAACGAACGCTCTGGAATTTCAAAAGAAACATCCCTTAGGACTTCCGTTTCCATGCCATAGCGCAATCCAACATTTTCAAACTTGATCACGCTGCCCACTGCCCCGAATCATCGAAAATCTGCATCTTTTCACTAACACAGCTTGTCTTCACCTCAACATGTAAAACCGATAAACTGCCATTCAGCACGTCAAACGGAAACCAACAATTAACCATGTTTACTCCATAAGATTGGGCTTGGGCGTCAGGAAACACTTTAATGACCAATAAAGAAGATGCAATTGATGTCGAATTTGAGACCGTCCAAAAAGATGGCGCTCAGCCGGTTAAAAAGCCTACATCAGCAAACATAAAAGAAGATAATGCTGACAATGACGAGCAGCTTGCGGTGTTTGGCAAAATGCCGAACAAGAAAAAGCAAAGCGGCATGTCACTGCCGATGTTCACGCTTGTCGCAGCGGTTTGTTCTGTCACCGCCTTTTATCTTGCCGGTGGTCATGTTCTATTTGAAAATGCGCAACCGATTATTGTCCAGCCAGAAATCCAGCCCCTTTTGCAATTTCAAAATATCAGCACAAACCGCCTCGCACGCGATGGCAGTGATGTTTTGACCATCGAAGCGACCATTATAAACAACGATAAAGTCGCTCGTGTTTTACCGCCTGTTATCGTTCATATCGGCGATGATCCCACAAAGCGTCGCATGTTTCGCATTAATCGCGGTGAAACCCTTAACCCTGGCGAGCGGTTGATGTTTACAAACAGCCTCCCCGTTGGCAAAGGTAACTCAGATAAAGCTGAACTTACATTTGCGGAATAGATAATGCCGATTGTGCGCAACAAGAATATCGACGTCCTTTTTCCTGCCTCTGCAATTGCAGTGCGCCACCTTGAGCTTGCGCGTGAAATCGCCGCCCACAATTATAAAGATCTGCTGGTGATTTCGATTCTCAAAGGATCATTCATTTTCGCAGCTGATCTTGTGCGCGCGATGCATGATGTTGGCCTTGAACCCGAAGTAGAGTTCATGATGCTCTCAACCTATGGCAAAGGCACTGAAGCGGGCGAAACCAAATTGGTGCGCGATATCGAAAGCACTGTTGAAGGCCGCGATGTTCTGCTGGTTGATGATATTCTTGAATCAGGCACAACTTTAACTTTCGCGCGTGATTTAATGATGAGCCGCGGTGCAAATTCTGTGTCCTTTGCGGTACTGCTCGACAAGCGCGTTAAACGCAAAGCCGCAACACCGCTCAACGCTGATTTTATCGGCTTTGAGTGCCCCGATCATTTTGTTGTCGGATACGGCATGGATGTTGCCCATGCATTTCGCGAATTACCATTTGTAGGCATTGTCACAGGAGATGCCTGAATGAGCACAGTGCTTGTAGTTGATGATGACGCCTCAGTTCGCACATTCACAGCGCGCGCGCTGATGCTTGACGGACATGATGTTGATCAAGCCGATGACGGCGATGTCGCGCTGGAGATGATCATCGAGAAAAACGGTGCTTACGATCTGGTTCTGTCAGACATTCGCATGCCCGCAATGGACGGCATCGAAATGGCCAAAACCGCGGTTAAAGATTTTCCCGATCTAAAAATACTGCTCATGACCGGATTTGCCGAACAGCGTGAACGTGCGTCCGATCTTTCCAAGATCATTATTGATGTCGTGCCAAAACCGTTTTCACTTGCCGATATTCGCCAAGCGGTCAAGTCTGCTCTGGAAACGGATCGGCCTTAATTTAGGTCAAGCAACCGTTCCAGATAATCTTTTTCAAGTTGTTGCAAAGCGCCATTGCCAAGACGCTTTCTAATCGCCTCCAAGATTTCGCGTGCACGGCGCACATCAATCTCATCAGGCACTTTGACATCATCGCCAAAATCAGGACCAGATGAACGTTGCGGGCGGCCAAGCGGATCACGGCCTTGCGCCTTGCTCTGACCACCGGGCTCGCTGGACGAACCTTGGCCTTGTTGCGCTTGCTGTTCCATTTGCTCCATCATGGATTGTGCACCACGGCGCAGCGAATCCATCGCTTCACCTTGATCGCTAAGCGCTTGATCGCCAGAACCTTCGCCAAGCGCATCGCCGGCTTCGCCCATAGAACGTTCGGCATCGGAAAATTCTTCGCCCGGATTAATGCCCATGCCTTCCAATCCTTCCATGAATTGGTTGAGCCTGTTCTGCAGCGCCTGCTGTCCGGGCTCCAAGCCCTCTATTCCCGCGCCGCCTTGCGCGCGCTGTTGGCCTTGCTGGCCTTGTTCGCCTTCTTGCCCAGGTTGTTGCCCTTGCCCTGGCTGTTGCTGGCCTTCTTGAGAATTGCCAGGCTGCTGACCATCTGGTTGATCGCCTTGGCGTTGCTCACCTTCTTGTGCGCCATCCTCAGGCCGCTGGCTGCGCTGAAACGTGTCGTTCATCAGCTCTTGCTGCTTGCGCAAAATCTCGCCCAACTCATTCATTTGCTGCTGCGCTTGGTTCTGCTGGCCTTGTTGCCCTTGCTGTGGCTGCGCCATCTGAAGATTATTCATCATGTCGTTCAGCTGCGACAGCATATCCATTGCCTTATCGCGCGCGCCGGATTTGGCCATTTCTTCGAGGCGATCAAGCATTTCATCCAGACTTTGTTGGTCTAGCTGCTGCGCATTTTGTTGGTTTTGCTGATTTTGCGGATTGCCTTGGTTTTGACGTGCAAACTCTTGCAAATATTCTTGCATTGCCTCACGTAGCTCGTTCATTGCCTGCTCGATTTCTTCATCCGAAGCACCGCTTTCAAGCGCATCGCGCAAAGCCTGCTGCGCATCTTTCAAACGCTTTTCGGCATCCGACAAACCACCGTCTTCAATATTGCGCGCAACTTCCCACAAATAATCAACGACACTGCGCAAATCATCATCATTATTGGCATAGCGCAATCTTGATTTTGCCGTCGTAATTCCGAGAAAATGCGCCGTATTATTGATCGTTTCTTCAGGGTAAAGCGTAAATAGGTCGAGCATTTCATAAACCGCAACAGCACTATTGGCATCCAGCGCTAAATTGCGCCGTTGCTCGATAAGTGCACGTGCAAGCTTATTGGAAAAGGGCCTGCCCGGAAGGATCGCTTCGACCATTTCACTATGGCCAGCTTGGCCCAGATCATCTTCGACCCGCAATTGAACATTTACCCGCGCACCTGCCCAAGGATGCTCGGTTAAATCAACCGATGTTTTGGCTTTACCTTCATCGTTGCGGCGTGGCAGGCGCAGCGCAATATCAGGCGCTTCATAGAGCGGGCGCGCATCTTCGCCTTGCTCATCAAGCAATGTCACCAAGGCTTCGCCGCTTGCGATACGGTAATCATCATGAGCAATATATTTTAGCGTCATCGCACCGTTTACGGCGCGTTCAACATCGCCGTCAAAAGTAACCTCTGGCGCTTTATCGTCGCTGATGGTCAGCGTCCATTGCTGCAAAACTTGCTCGCCGAGCGTTGGGCTTGCGTCAGCTTGCGGCAAAATGCTGAGCTGGCCGCTTTCCATTGCAACAACTTCAAACTGCCGCGCTTGTGTCGATTTGCGGCTCGAATCATCATCAAGAACATCGAGAACTGACCCCACATTAGGAAACGTGACTTGCTCGGCGCCCGTACCGCCAGAAACCCGCACGACAATCTTACTGCCTTCAGGTGCTGTAAATTCTTTGCGCTCCGCATTGATATCAGACGTCATGAAAATAGGTGCAACACCAGTATAAGATGGCGGCGTTACCCACGCATCAATGCGTGCCGCAATCACTTCTCCATTATTATGAGAGAAAAACACATCGCTAATGCGCCCGCCCTTCGCGCCAAAAGAATAGGCAAAGGCAATAACAAGCAGAAGGGGCACCACCGCGCGCAAAGCCCACGGGTCACGCTCAGGAATATCGGTGCGCGCTTTTACGCCCTGAACATCACTGATTTGGCCAGCGAGTTTCCTCTGATGCAATGCCCAAAGCGTTTTAGCAAAATCATCCGTACCAATCGCCAGAGGATCGTCTTGCACCGTAATCGGTTGGTGCAATAGCTTATTGTCCCGCTCAAGCCGGCGATCAATTTCATCACCTGTCGGCATTTTGAATTTTCGAAGCGCCGAAAGGCTTGCCAACGCGGCTAAGGTAAAGACAAGGCCGATAAAAATACGGGTTAAGTCGCCCACCGAGCGAAACAGGCCGAACCATGAAACAATCAGAAAAAGACCGACGACCAAAACAAGCGGCAATGCCGCTGGTGCTAGCCGTTCAAATGCAAGCGAAAAACGGCTCCACAGCCGCGCACCGCGCAGCTTTTTAGCTGCTTCGTCCCAGTTTTGCTGACTTGGAGATTGCTTCGCCATGCGTCCTCTCGCTCGATTTTTAACAAAGATAGCAGAGAAAGCGGCAAAGACGAGGCTACTGGTTCATTTAGACAATAAAAACCGGTAACTCTTTTGTCACCGGCAGGTAAATGGCCTTAAATCCAGTCAGGCATACTATCCAGCGCAATCAATTCTTCATATGTTTTGCGTGGCCGCACAACATGGAACTGATCATCATTGACCATAACTTCCGGCACCAAAAGCCGTGAATTATATGTTCCTGCTTGCACCGCGCCATAAGCACCAGCCGAGCCAACAGCGATCAGATCGCCTGCTTCAAACATTGGTAAATTACGCTCCTGCGCGATAAAATCGCCGGATTCGCAAACAGGGCCAACAATATCAGCGATGAAATGTTTGGCATCATCGGCTGGCCGTTTGACCGGAATAATCTCATGATAAGCTTCATAAAGCGTCGGGCGAATAAGATCGTTCATCGCCGCATCAACAATCACAAAGTTCTTATCTTCAGCCTGCTTCACATAGATCACTTCGCTAACGAGAATACCCGCATTGCCTGCGATCAGTCGGCCCGGTTCAAAAATCACCTGCACGCCCAAAGGTTTTACATGGCTTTTGACGATATCGGCATAAGCATCCGGCAATGGCGGCGGTGCATTGTCGTTTTTATACGGAATGCCAAGACCCCCGCCCAAATCAACATGTTCGATATCATGACCATCACTGCGCAATTGCTCGACAAGCTCAGTCAAAAGGCCAAAAGCCTCATCAAACGGTTTCAAATCCGTGATTTGGCTACCAATATGCATATCGATACCAGCAACTTTTAAGCCCGGCAGCGCCCCTGCACGTTTGTAAACATCACGTGCCCGCGCAAAGGAAATGCCAAATTTATCGCCTTTTTTGCCCGTTGAAATCTTGTGATGCGTTTTGGCATCCACGTCCGGATTAATCCGCAGCGATATCGGTGCAATTTTGCCAAGCGCGACAGCGCGCGCGGAAATCATCTCAAGTTCAGGCTCTGATTCCACATTGAAACAATGAATACCTGCCTCAAGTGCAAAATCAATCTCACGCGCCGTTTTGCCAACGCCGGAGAACAATATTTTAGAAGGCGGAATACCGGCCGCGAGTGCACGGCGTAATTCGCCTTCCGACACAACATCAGCGCCAGAACCAAGTTTGGCCAATGTGGCAAGCACTGCCTGATTGGAGTTGGCTTTCATTGCATAGCAAACAAGCGCATCCACATCTTCAAAGGCTTTAGCAAAGACATTATAATGACGGCTTAAGGTCGCCGTTGAATAGCAATAAAATGGCGTGCCAACCTGCGCAGCAATATCTGCCACAGCTACGTTTTCGGCATATAAAACACCGTCTCTATATTCAAAATGGTTCACGGGGTCTGCCTGATAGTTAGTTGAGGAGCGCGTCGAGCACGAAAGGCTTTTCTTCAACGCTCGGTTCTTGTGTTTCTTGGCCAGCAGGCTTTGAAACACTTGATGGCGGCGGCTCTAACGGCCCAGCACGCCCACAGGCCGCCAATGCTGCCAGAAGCGACACCATTGTCATTGCATTTATAAGCTTTGACGCTTTCATTTCAGATCACCCAATCCAAACCGCTAAAGTCACTTTTTCCGCTTCTTTCATAAAACGGAACGTTGTCATTTGCACCCCTGCAAATATCACTTATTTAGAGCGCTTTTCCATGCGCTTAATCCAATAGCGAATTTGCTTTTTAACTTGCGCAGGTGCCGTGCCGCCGAAACTTGTGCGGCTGGCAACAGACTTTTTAACGGTCAGCACGGAAAACACATCTTCGGTGATGGATGGGTTGATGCTTTGCAACTCTTCCAAGGTGAGCTTTTCAAGCGGCACATTTTTCTTCACCGCAAGCGCTACCGCTGTACCTGTCACATGGTGCGCATCGCGGAACGGCATATTGATTTCGCGCACGCACCAATCGGCAAGATCAGTTGCAATTGAATAGCCCGAACCTGCAGCTTTGCGCATCGCAGCTTCATTAACTGTTAGATCAGAAATCATGCCCGTCATGGCAGCCAGCGCCAATTCCAGCGATTCGGCAGCATCAAAGACCTGCTCTTTATCTTCTTGCATGTCTTTAGAATAAGATAGCGGAAGCCCCTTCATCACCGTCAAAAGACTAACAAGCGCACCATTGATACGGCCAACTTTCGCGCGAACCAGTTCGGCAGCATCAGGGTTTTTCTTTTGCGGCATAATAGATGAGCCGGTCGAAAAACTATCCGACAGAGTTACAAAGCCAAATTGCGGTGTTGACCAAATGACGATTTCTTCTGCAAGCCGCGATAGATGCGTTGCGCAGATAGATGAAAGCGACAGCATTTCTAATGCAAAATCACGGTCAGATACGGTGTCGAGCGAGTTACGTGTCGGCTCGCGAAAACCAAGCGCCTTGCTTGTCATGTGGCGATCAATCGGAAAGCCTGTTCCAGCAAGCGCCGCAGCGCCAAGCGGGTTTTCATCAAGACGCTCTAGCGCATCATCAACACGGCTAAGATCACGGCCAAACATTTCCACATAGGCCATGCAATGATGACCAAATGTTACCGGCTGTGCGGTTTGCAAATGCGTAAAGCCGGGCATCACTGTGCCAGCATGTTCTTCTGCACGAACCAGAAAAGCGCCAATAAGGTTTTCTAAAAGCCCTGCTGTCTTTTGCAATTCAGCTTTGACCCATAGTCTAAAATCAAGCGCAACTTGGTCATTGCGTGAGCGCGCAGTGTGCAAGCGGCCTGCCGCATCACCGATCAAATCACGCAGGCGCGATTCAACATTCATATGAATATCTTCAAGCGCACGCGAAAATTCGAATTTGCCCGCTTCGATCTCTGACAAGATCGTGTTCAATCCGTGAATAATCTTGTCGCGATCTTCCACCGTGATTATGTCACATTCCGCCAGCATGGTCGCATGTGCGATTGAACCGGCAATATCCTGCGCGTAGAGCTTTTTATCAAAACCAATGGAAGCATTGATCTCTTCCATAATCGCAGCAGGGCCAGACGCAAAACGGCCGCCCCACATCGAGTTTGATTTATCAAGCTTGGTTTTGTCGGATTTGGAATTGGAAGATTGAGACATGAAACGGACTAACCCTGACAGCAAATTGATTACAAGACGCGGTGCTTTGTCGCTTGGCGTTTCCGCGCTGACAATCGGCACGCTTGGCATATACGGGTGTAGTGACACATCTGGCAATGCCTCTAGCGGCTTGTCTGACGCACTAAAGGCCAAAATAGCGCCCCTTTTGGTCGGTGATATCGCCGCAATGGCCATTCGCGACAACGCTGACGACCTGTCTGAGCTCACATTTAATGGACCAGATGGCAAGCCAATGAAAATGTCAGATGCCAATGGCAAATACCGATTGGTCAATCTTTGGGCAACATGGTGCGCACCTTGTCGGCACGAAATGCCGGCCCTAGACGCCCTTCAAAAAGCCAAAGGCGGCGATAAATTCGAAGTCATCGCCATTTCAGTTGATGGCGGCGGCGAAGAAAAGCCCCGTGCCTTTTTTGATGAAATCGGGCTCACGAATCTTGGCTTCTATCATGACCCTTCAATCAACGTTTTCAATGCGCTCAAGAAGAAGTCGCTGGCACTTGGTTTGCCCGTAACGCTCCTTTTGGATGAGAACAGCCGCGTTGTTGCCAATATGAATGGTCCAGCCGAATGGGCGAGCCCCGATGCTTTCAAGCTGATTGATGCGGTATCAGCGCTTTAAAAGCGCGAAAAGTTAACAAAAACGGCCAAGTCAGTCTCCACTTCTGGCTTTCAGCACTCTCAATAGTACCTGGCGCACTGCGCTTGGCACTACATGTCGTAAGAACAAAACAGGAAGATCGTTTAAAGGCTGATTCGACCCCGATTCGTTCTACCCACGTTCTGAAAGTTAACAAAAATCGAGGCAAATCAACGATTTATGGTTAACAAAACCTTTACAGGGCAATTCAATTTTAAGACCTTAACGCACCGTAAATAAGCCATTGAGGTTTTGTTTACGTTCCTTAACGGGACAATGCCATTTTTAGCGATAAGACGATTCCGCCGATCAACATATAGAGGCTTGATCTGAAAACCCGCACTATATAGCCATGAACAAAACAAGAATTATGATTCCTTGCCGATTCGTCAGCGATTCGTTCCACAATGGTTCCAAAACTTAACAAAAGTCGATTTTCATTCGCAATTTGAGCATCTTTTATCGTGCATCAACCTTTTATCATGCCAAAACCATGCTAATGAGGCAGTTGCTTTTAATCGTGCCTACCCACGGATTTCCCATGTATCGCCCTCAAGAATCGGTCGTTTTTTCTGGACATAGCGTCCAGGCCGTTTTGGGGCCAACCAATACCGGCAAAACCCACCTCGCTATCGAGCGCATGTGCACGCACAGAACAGGCATTATCGGCCTGCCTTTGCGCTTGCTTGCACGCGAAGTTTACGCCCGCGTTTGCGAGAAGGTCGGCATTGATAATGTAGCTCTGGTTACGGGCGAAGAAAAAATCGTCCCCAAAGGCGCGCGCTATTCCGTTTGTACCGTTGAAGCCATGCCGCGCGATGCGAAAGTCGAATTTGTTGCCATTGATGAAGTACAACTTGCCGGAGATTTCGAGCGCGGCCATATTTTTACCGACCGCATATTAAATATTCGCGGCATTGAAGAAACATTGCTGCTAGGCGCAGCAACCGCAGCGCCCATCTTGCAAAAACTATTGCCAGGCCTTTCCATCATCACCCGCCCGCGCATGTCACATTTGGCCTATGCAGGCTCTAAAAAGATCACGCGGCTACCGCGCCGATCAGCCATTGTGGCATTTTCAGCCGACGAAGTTTACGCCATTGCCGAGCTAATCCGCAGGCAGCGCGGCGGGGCCGCCGTTGTGATGGGCTCCTTATCGCCGCGCACACGCAATGCGCAGGTTGAACTCTACCAAAACGGCGATGTTGATTACCTTGTCGCAACCGATGCCATTGGCATGGGCCTTAATTTAGATGTCGACCATGTCGCCTTTGCCCAAACGCGCAAATTTGACGGCCACCAGTTTCGCGATCTCAATCCAGCGGAAATGGGACAAATCGCCGGACGTGCCGGACGTCATCTGCGCGATGGCACCTTCGGTGTTTCCGGTCAGGTTGCACCACTGGACGAAGAATTGGTTGAACGTATTGAAACCCATCAATTTGCAGCGCTGAGCGTATTACAATGGCGCACCCGCAATTTTGATTTTTCTTCAATTGATGCGCTCAAAGCGTCGCTTGATACATTGCCGAAAGTACAAGGCCTCACACGGGCACTACCGGCGGTCGATCAGCGTGCCCTTGAATTTCTATTACGCGACGTATCGGTGGTTGATATTTGCAAATCAGCAAAAGATGTCGAAACGCTGTGGGAAACCTGTTCACTGCCGGATTATCGCAAAATTGCACCCGCACAACATGCCGACATCATTTCCTCAATTTATGAGGATTTAATCAAAACAGGTCATGTGAACGAAGATTATATGGCCCAGCAGGTCAAGCGAGCCGACCGTACAGATGGTGAAATTGACTCAATATCCCACCGGATCGCACAGATCCGAACATGGACATATGTGTCAAACAGGCCTAAATGGCTTGCCGATCCGCTACACTGGCAAGAAAAAACACGCGAAATCGAAGACAAACTCTCCGATGCGCTCCACGAAAGGTTGACGAAACGGTTTGTTGATCGCAGGACAAGCGTGCTCATGAAGCGACTAAGAGAGAACAACGAGATGGATGCTGAAATCAGCGCAGCCGGTGACGTCACTGTAGAAGGTCACCACGTAGGTCAATTGGATGGATTTCGGTTTACAGCCGATACCACGGCAGAAGGCGAGGATGCAAAAGCAATCCGCGCGGCTTCTGCAAAAGCATTGGCCAGTGAGTTTGAAACGCGCGCAGAGCGCTTTGGTGCAGCGCCCAATGGCGATCTGGCAATTTCCTCTGATGGAACATTGCGCTGGCTTGGCACGACCGTCGGCACATTAACGTCCGGCGATGATTGGCTAAAGCCTCGGCTTATCCTTCTTGCCGACGAACAATTGACAGGTCCAGCACAAGACAAAGTGCGTGCACGCGCAGAGCGTTTTATCGCCTTTCATATTGAAACACACCTCAAGCCACTCACAGACCTTCAAAAGGCTGACGAGCTATCTGGCATTGCACGCGGTATTGCATTCCGCCTGATCGAAGATCATGGCATTGTTGCGCGCCGCGGAATTGCTGACGAGATGAAAACGCTCGATCAGGATGGCCGTGCTGCACTACGCCGTTATGGCGTGCGTTTTGGCTTCTATCATGTTTTTGTACCTGCTTTGCTTAAACCAGCACCTGCAGGACTGCTCACGCTTCTTTGGGCCTTAAGCAATGATGGCAAAGACAAAGATGGTTATGGCGAAATCATAACGCTACTGGCAAGCGGACGCACATCGCTGGTCACGGACCCATCTTTTGATAAAGAATTCTACAAACTTTCAGGCTACCGCCTGCTCGGCCCCCGCGCCGTGCGTGTGGATATTTTGGAACGTTTGGCTGATCTTATTCGCCCAACGGTCTATTGGAAGCCCGGAACAGAATTGCCGGAAGGTGCTTACGGCGATGGCCGTTTTGTTATCACGCCCGCAATGTTGTCAATTCTTGGTGCGACCGCAGAAGACATGGAAGAAGTGCTAAAAGGGCTTGGCTATCGCCATGAGCCAATCGATGCGCTGACAGCCAACCAAGCCCTTGAGGCGCTCAAAACCCAGCACGGTCCAAAACCAGCCGAAACAGCTGCTGAGGAGCCTAAGGCGGCAGAACCTGCATCTCAAACAGATGATGCAGCACCTGAACCAAAAGCAGAGCCACAAGCTGAACCTGAAGAAACGCCTAAGCCAGTTCTCGTTTGGCGTCAGGCACGTTTTGAACGTGCACCAAATCGCGGAAAACCGGGTGAGCAACGCAAAGGCGGCAAGCCAAGCGGCGATCAAAAACCACGCCGTAAGGGCAAACCGGGCGGCAAAAACAGCCAACCTCAAAATGCAAAAGCATCGCCGCCGCGCAAAGAAAAGCCGATTGATCCAGATAGCCCCTTCGCTAAGCTTCAAGCATTGAAGCAACAACTCGGCAAATAATGCGCGATAATGACGCCAAGACTGATGCGGGTACAAATAAAACAAGCCCTACCCGCATCCGTCTCGACAAATGGTTGTTTTTCGCGCGCGTCATAAAATCCCGCACTCTCGCTGCAAAATTTGTGAGCTCTGGTCATGTGCGGGTTAATGGCGAAAAAACCACTCAACCAAGCCAGAATGTAAAGCCAGATGACGTGCTGACAATTTCATTGGAGCACAATATCAAAATTTACCGCATTATTGATTGCGGCATGCGGCGCGGCCCTGCGCCTGAGGCACAGCGGCTTTATGAACATAATTCACCGCCGCCCCTTAAAAAACCTGATACTAAATTTGCTGGGCTGGCAGCAAGAAGAGACCCCGGTGCAGGGCGTCCAACGAAAAAAGAACGTCGCGAATTGGACCGGCTGCGCAAAAACTAACTTATAATCTGTAAGCCTGCCACAAATCGCCGCGACGACACCTCTTGCACCGCAACAAGATTCCGCATAATCAGAGCGCGACTACGCTAATCCGGAGTGATAAATTGACCTATATCGTCATCGATAACTGCATCAAATGTAAATATATGGATTGCGTGGAAGTGTGTCCGGTCGATTGCTTTTACGAAGGCGACAATATGCTGGTCATCCATCCGGATGAATGCATTGACTGTGGTGTTTGCGAACCTGAATGTCCTGCAGAAGCAATCAAGCCGGATACAGAGCCGGGCCTTGATAGCTGGCTTAAGATAAATACCGAATATGCGGATAAATGGCCGAACATCACCATCAAGCGTGATGCGCCTGATGATGCAAAAGAGTTTGACGGCAAACCAAACAAGTTCGAGCAATACTTTTCGCCTGAACCTGGCCAAGGCGATTAAGCCTGTTTGGTAGCTTACCCTAAGCCAGCTTGTTAACTATAGAATCGCCCTACTTTTTCATGCTGCGGTGCACGATGTTGCAAGCCATTGAAAAACGCCAATTTTTGTGTTATACCTGTTGATAATGTCATTCTGCACAAAAATTTGTTGGTCCCAATTTTCACAAATCCAAGAATAAATATTCTTTGATTGGCTTTAGCGCGTTTAGCGTTGCCTGAGCCAACAAATATATTTTGTCGAATGACGTATGACAATAGCTTCGGCTGCAACCAATGGTCCGGTCACAATACCGGACGGGAGTACTGATTACATGGCAACTGCGCCCAAAAAAACATCTCAGCGTCAAGGTTTTAAAACAGGCGAATTTATTGTTTATCCAGCCCATGGTGTTGGACAAATTACAGTTATTGAAGAGCAAGAAGTTGCTGGCCTAACAATGGAACTCTTTGTCATCGAGTTTCATAAAGACAAAATGCGTTTGAAAGTGCCTGTGGCAAAAGCACTCACAATCGGCATGCGTAAACTTTCTGAGTCTGGTTTTGTTGATCGCGCTCTTAAAGTCACACAAGGCCGTGCCCGTGTAAAACGCACAATGTGGTCACGCCGCGCTCAAGAATATGATGCGAAGATCAACTCAGGTGACATTATTTCAATTGCTGAAGTTGTGCGCGACCTTTACCGCGCTGAAAACCAGCCTGAACAGTCATATTCCGAGCGTCAGCTTTATGAACAAGCTTTGGACCGCATGGCACGTGAAATCATGGTCGTGAAGAAAATTTCTGACACAGAAGCCGTGCGTTTGATTGAAACAAATCTCAACAAAGGCCCGCGCCGTGGTGCAAAGGCTGAAGGCGAAGATGGGGAAGCTGAGGCTGTAACCCCAGCTGAAGGTTCTGAAAAAGCTGCATAAGCCATCTTTTTTCTGACATTTTTGAACGCCCGAAAACACCCAGTTTTCGGGCGTTTTTATTTTGGGTGGTGCTCAAAACCAGAAAAACAAGGCTTTTCTTCAATTAGAAATGAACCATTTTGCGTCTCACGCGTAATCCCTTTGTAACAAACGTTATTAAAGGAGTGCATCATGGAACCAGCCCGACGCGATATGGTTCGCACCGCAATGAATGCCCCTTATTTGGAACGCGGCGAAGAGCATGATCTGGCCGTTGCTTGGAAAGATAGCCAAGACCAAGAAGCACTCCACAAAATAACAACCGCCCATATGCGCCTTGTTATTTCCATGGCGTCAAAATTCAAAAATTTTGGCCTGCCGATGAGCGACCTCATTCAAGAAGGCTATGTCGGCTTGCTCGAAGCCGCAGCACGGTTTGAGCCAGAGCGCGAAGTGCGCTTTTCAACATACGCCACATGGTGGATCCGCGCTTCGATGCAAGATTATATTTTGCGCAATTGGTCAATCGTGCGCGGCGGCACAAGCTCAGCCCAGAAATCATTATTCTTCAATTTAAGACGACTGCGCGCAAAGCTAAGCCAAGGCGGCGATCTTCTCTCACAACCTAATCTGTACGGCGAGATCAGCCAAGCGCTTGGCGTTTCTGAAAAGGATGTCGCATTGATGGATTCGCGCCTATCTGGTCCTGATACATCCCTTCATGCACCTGTGAGCGATGATGAAACGGGTTCAGCAACCCGCATGGATTTTCTGGTCGATGACCGTCCATTGCAGGATGAATTGGTGGAAGAAAGCATTGATACAGAGCGCCGCACATTATGGCTTCATGATGCCATGCATGTGCTCAATAAGCGGGAACGCAGGATCATCAGTAAAAGACGTTTGAGCGAAAAGGGCGCGACCCTTGAGGCATTAGGCGTTGAACTTGGCATTTCCAAAGAGCGTGTGCGTCAAATCGAAAATCGCGCACTAGAAAAAATGCGTTTTGAGCTTGAGAGTGATCGCCGCGTAATCCTAGCCAAATAATCAAGGCACCCTACTGCGTGACGACTTTATATAAAGTGCCAGGCTCCAATGCTTGGCCTTCAGACACGCCATTGAGTACGCGAAACAATGTTTGAGCGCTGGTAACATCGCGCATTCTGGCAGCCATGGTGGCAACACTATCGCCAGCTTCAGCTTTTAAAATACGAATACGCAGCGGTTTCAAATCCGCTTTTTCCGATGCCGATAGCAATCGGAAAGACGAGCGAACCTTACCAGCCAAAACCGATAGTTCAGGCGAACCTGCCGGTGCAGCTGTCAAAATGCGGTAAACAGCGCCATTGGCGCGCACCACCGTGACATCAAAATCCCAGCGTCCAACAGATGCTTTTGCCGTAGCAGCTTCCAATCCATTGATTGATGCTGCACGCACCGATGAAACGTCCAAACCTTCAACCCAGCCACTGGCAATATATTCGGTCAGGCTTGTCGTCTTGGCAACTTCATCACCATCAAAGCGGATCGCTGCACCATCGGCCGAGCGGCCACCCAAAACAGCTTCAGGGCGGTTTTCAATGTCAAAGCCTTCTGGAAACTCGAACGTAATGCCAAGCTTCACATGGCTATAACGCTGCGCACGCACATAGCCCTCATCGGCATTATCGCCAAACATCATGCCATTGAGACCACGCATATAGCTTTCGCGGTCCCGTGCGCCCGTGCCGCGCCCACCAAATTTACGCGCATGGCCAACTGCCAAGGTAACACGCTGCGGTGTTGAAGGGTGCGTCGATAAAAAATCAATACCCTTATCGTTCGCGCCAGATGCGCTGCGATAAGCATTAAACGCCGCCATACGTTGCTGAAAAGCGGCCGCTGCATAAGGATCATATCCAGCTTCGCCAATAGCCGAAATGCCAACAGCATCTGCTTCCAACTCTTGGTTGCGCGAGAATTGTGCAAGGTCAAGTTTACCGCGCACAAGGGCACGTCGGCCGGCTTCCTTGTCACGCAAAACATCCGAAACGACCCGTTCGGCCAGAACAGCTTCTTTTTCCCGCTCTTGGCGCAAGATGCCGTGGTTTGAAGTTACGTGTGCCATTTCATGCGCGATAACAGCAGCCAATTCAGCGCTATCACTCGCCAATGCCAGCAATCCGCGCGACACATAAAGATAACCGCCCGGCAACGCAAAAGCGTTGACCACCGGAGAATCCAAAATCGAAATTTGATAAACTTGGCTTGGATTGTCAGAGACAGTCACAAGCTTGCCCACAATACCGGCAACCATGCGCTCCAAAGCAACATTGGAATATTCACCGCCATAGGTTTCCAATATGCGTGGATGCTGCAAAGCGCCTAAACGCGCCAATCGGCCTGAGCGCACATTTTCTGCAATGATGGGCGACTTTGATGGTGAAAGCGACGGGTCCGATGCAAGGTCAACAAAGCTCTGGCATGCGCTGAGCGCAATTGGCGACACTAAAGCCAAAACCCGCAACCATTTTGATGCGGGCAGTGGGAACAATCGCTTTTCTAATTTATGCTGAACTAGGACCATATTGAAAATGCGCCGCTTGGCAAAATCCGATTCTATTAATGTGTCATATCCAATAGCGGGATAGATGCCGCTCGCAAAGCAAAAGATTTATCTATCGCAGCGCTAAACCTGAAATCAGGCAAAACAACGTCAAATTTATCACGTTCTGCGCCCTATTAAATAATCACGCACCGCTTCATTCTGATTTTGCGTTTTAGCAAGCTCACTTGATGGTCCATGATAGACGACACCTTTGGGGCCTAAAAATACAAGATCTTCGCTAATATGAAGCGCATCTTCTGGTGAATGCGTCACCATCAGCGTTGTCATAGCGTTTTTATTGGCAAGCGTTCCGACAAGATCGAGCATTTCGCGGCGAAGGCCCGGCCCAAGAGAAGCAAAAGCTTCATCCAGCAACAATATTGGTTTATGCCGCACCATCACACGGGCAAGCGCAACACGCTGCCGCTCACCACCTGAAAGCTGGGCGGGTAGCCGCTCTCCATAATTTTCCAAACCAACGCTTTGAAGAGCCATATTGATCTGCTCTTTCTCGCCAGCGGACAATTTAAGCGAAGGCGAAATACCAAGGCCCACATTCTTAAAAACACTCATATGGGCGAAAAGATTATTCTCTTGAAACACCATCGAAAGTGGACGGTCTCCCGCGGCGCGGTGGGTATTATCTTCTCCGGCGAGCCAAATCTCGCCTTTCTGGGGAATTTCAAAACCTGCCAGCAAGGACAACATTGTTGATTTGCCCGAACCACTGGCCCCCATGATCGCGGTGATAACCCCTTGGCGAAACTGCGCATCAAAATGCATGGCAGGCATGCCAGCATCATAAGCAAATGTGACATCACGTAACGCAACACTGATTTTATCAGTCGTCATCACTTTTTATCCTTTAAAGAGACGCTACTGCGGTCTGCGAACATCAAAATTGCCAAGGTAAACACGCACAATATAAGCGCCAAACCTGCTGCGTCATTGGTGCGGTAGCTGCCCATACGCTGCAAGATTAAATACGGCAAAGTCTGCACTTTTTCTGATCCAAAAAGCGCAATGACACCCAGATCGCCGAGCGATAATGCAAAGGCAAAAGCAAAGCCAACAGATAAAGGCTTGATCATTACCGGCAACAAAACCAAACGCCATTTGTCAAAACCTTGAATATTAAGTTGCGCGCATAAACGGTCATGGCGTTGCGCTGCAGTTTGCCGTGCAGGCAGCACAAACCGCATCGCAAATGGAAGTGCCATAGCCGCATTAACGCTGACAACCAGATAGGGCGCAGCTTCATATATGCTCACGAATGGCCGCAATAAAATGAACCATCCAGCGGCAATCACAATCGGCGGCACGACAAGCACCAGCGATGCTGCATGACTATAGGCGCCTTGCATAAAGCCAGCGCGAACAGCCCCCTCGCATAAGGCCAGCGTAACGACAATACATAGGCACGCCGCAAGAGCGCCCAGCACAAAGCTTGTCATAATGGCTTTTTGAACCGCCGCTTGGCCAAGCAATTTAATAAGGTCGGCAGCAATGCCTTTTGCAAAGATCGCAATAAATGGCGACGCAACAAACAGTGCCGCCACGCCAAGCACAATCACCGCCAAGATGACTTGGCTTGCCTTATGTTTGATCAGCAAAGGACGCGTGCGTTCAAGCGTCATGCCAGCATCAATATTGCCGCCAGCGCGGGCAAACATATAGACAGAAAAGGCGGTCAGTGCGAGTTGCATGACGGTTAAAACCACAGCGCGCGGAATATCAAAATCAAATGTCAGCGCCTGATAAATACCGACTTCCAGCGTTGTGGCACGCGGACCGCCGCCCAGCGTTAGCACCACGGTGAAAGAGGTAACGCACAGCATGAATACCAACGCCGACGCGTTAAACAATGCAGGGCGCATATAAGGCCAACAAATATGGCGAAGGCGCTGTAGCGGCCCCATATTAAGCTGATGCGACAAGCGTTCATACTCCGCAGGCATAGCATTAAGAGCGCCAAGAATAACACGCGCGACAAGCGGCATATTGAAAAACACATGCGCGATTAAAATGCCGGACAGTCCATAGATCGTGCCGATAGGCAATCCTGCCTGCTTGAGCGCTTGCGTGACAAAACCTTGATTTCCGTAAAGTGATACGATTGCTAAAACCGCTACGATTTGCGGCAAAACAAGCGGTATCGCAAACAGGCGGAGCAGCAATTCACGGCCATAAAAATGCTTATACTCAAACAGCAAAAACCCGACAGGAATGGCAAACAGTGCCGACAACAACGTCGATAGTGCCGCCTGCCAAAGTGTAAAACGAATGATACGCCAGACAACAGTGTCTGTTGCAATATCAATTACATCAACCTGTGAGCCGCCAAGAGCCGCAAAAACAACCAGCGCAATAATGGCGCCTAGCGCCAATGCTGCCAACAGAAAAAGGGCCAGCGGCGGAATCGCAAGCCCTAATCCTTGGTATGGTTTTGTATATTTCAAACCTTGTTACCGGCTCATAACTTCAAGCCATTCAGCAACCCAGTCTTTACGGTTCAAAGCAACGTCATCTGATGAATAAAGCAGCGCATTGTCTGGCTGAACGAGCTTATCAAAAACCGGATTAAGCGGCTTTGATGTCGCAGCAGCAGGAAGCATCCAGTTTGTTTCAGGAATAATGTCTTGGAATTCTGGGCTAACGACGAAGGATAAAAACTCTTTCGCCTTCGGGTTTTCAGCGCCTTTTTTCGTCAAGCCTGCCACTTCTATTTGCATGTAATGGCCTTCAGAAAAAGCCGCCGCCTGATATCGATCATTGTCTTCGGCAATCATGTGGTAGGCCGGCGATGTCGTATAAGACAGAACCATTGGCACTTCGCCATCTGTGAACAGCCCATAAGCTTCTGACCAACCCGGCGTGATCGTCAAAATGCGATCATTTAATTTGGCATAGGCCTCCGGTGCATCATCGCCATATAATTTCTTAATCCATAACATCAAACCAAGGCCCGGTGTTGATGTGCGCGGATCTTGAATTGCAATCTTGTTGGAAGCATCGCCGTTTAAAAGCTCTTCCATGCTGGAAGGCGGCGTAGCAATCTTTTGCGTGTCATAAACAATGGCGAAATAACCATAATCATAAGGCACGAAAACATCATCATTCCAACCGCCAGGAACGGCCGCCGCCTCAATGTCCATGCCGTGCGGTGCAAAAAAGCCTTCGGCTTTGGCTTCCGCAATCAGGTTTTGGTCTATACCCAGCACCAAATCAGCATCGGTGTTTCCACCTTCCAGCCGCAATCGGTTGAGCAGTGCGACACCATCGGCGGCAGAAACAAATGTTACGTCACAGCCGCACTTTGCTTCAAATGCTTTTTCAACTTGCGGGCCCGGACCCCATTCAGCTGTAAAGCTCTCATAGGTATAGATAGTGACGTCCTGCGCATGCGCATGCGTCGCGACAACACTGCTCAGCAAAGTGCCCAATAGGATGGATTTTCTCAAAGCTTCTCTCCTTGTTTTAAACAAGGGACAAACACAACGTTTAAGGGGAATTCCAAAACCGTGCGCCTAATCCCTCCGCCGGTGTTAACCGGATCAGGTTCTACGGGTCGGATTACCTCTCAGCCATTATGGCACCCCGTTAGACAAGTTCCGCAATAGCATTTGTATAAAAACGCGGCAAGAGCGCCAAGCTTCGCTATTGCGCTGTAATTTGCCAATGCTTATGACTGGGCAATGTGTAATTCCAGCTCAATTACGATCCTTTTAGGCGGCACCTTACAGGTCGATGACGACCTAAAAGAGCGCGTCAAAAACAGCTATGTCGTGGCTGCCGATGGTGGCATTGCCCACGCAAAGCCTCTTGGCTTAATGCCAGATATCTGGATCGGTGATTTTGATTCCAGCACTTCTGAATTTTTTGATGATTATCAATCCGTTGAAAAAGTGCCTCACTCTTCCAATAAGAACCAATCCGATGGCGAGCTTGCTCTTGATCTAGCTATTGCCCGCAAACCGCAAACGATCACCATTTGCGGCGCACTTGGCGGCAAACGAACAGACCATGTGCTTTTTATATTATTGGGTGCATTGAAATACGCTCTGGATAATCCTGATATCGCATTTTATCTAACCAGAGGTGATGAAACGGCTTTTCCGCTGCTTCCAAACCGTGAATTGGCGCTACATTGTGCGCCGGACACGACATTTTCAGTCATCCCCTTTAGTGCGCTAACCGGCCTCACCGTCTCAGGTGTAAAGTGGCCGCTACGTGATGAAAATATTGCGCTGGGCTCAACCCATACGCTGTCAAATATGTCAAACGGCAAAACAAAAATTAAGCTGGTTGACGGCTATGCTCTTGCCTTAGTTCAAAATAAGCATAGTTTATGATTGTAGTGGAAGGGAACATCTACAACCTGTCAGAAAAATGAGACATAGTTCTGCTTTTCTGACCCTATTAACTCGGGAGCATATCCATGAAGAAAATTACAGCAACAATCGCAGCACTCGCAATGGCAGGCGTAGTCGCAACAGGCTGCACAAACTCTGATCTTCGCGCAGGCGGTGCAGGCGCTATTGTCGGTACTGGTGCGGCCCTTATTGCTGGTGGCAACACTGAAGCAGTATTGCTTTCTGCAGCAGCAGGCGCAGCAGCTGGCGTCGTTATCGGCCGCGTAGCACAAGGTTCAAGCCAGTGCTATTATTCAAACGGCCGTGGTGGTTACTACAAAGCACGTTGCTGATCTAAAAATAATTGAATTTGAAAGCCCGTCTTTTGGCGGGCTTTTTATTGGCCTTGATTTCAGCGCTTGAAACCGCCAAAGCCTGATCGAAGAAACGACAAAGGTTATTATGGCAATCTCCCCGCCCCTACTGCGCTTGGAAAATATATTACTGACTTTCGGTGGCAAACCGCTCATCGAAGAGGCAAGCTTTTCCGTGCATACAGGAGACCGAATAGCGCTTATCGGGCGCAACGGCTCCGGCAAATCAACTCTTTTAAAAATCGCCGCAGGCATTACTGATGCGAGCGATGGTGATGTCACATCAGATCGTAACGCCACCGTGCGTTATTTAGCGCAAGCCCCAGATATGGCGGATTATGCAACGGTTGGTGAGTATATCTCAAAGGGCCTTGGCCCAATGGATGATCCACACCGTGCCAGCTATTTGGCAACAGAACTTGGGCTGGATGAAACCAGATCGCCCCAAGGGCTTTCTGGCGGCGAGGCGCGGCGCGCAGCGCTTGCGCGCACTTTAGCCCCTTCACCTGATATTCTGCTTTTAGACGAGCCGACCAACCACCTTGACCTGCCCGTTATTGAATGGCTGGAATCCGAGCTACAACGCTCAAAATCTGCCATCGTATTGATTTCACACGATAGGCGTTTTTTACAAAACATTACCCGTAAAACTCTGTGGCTTGACCGTGGACGCTTACGGGAAAACAGCGCGGGCTTTTCACAATTTGAAGATTGGCGCGACAAACTTTTAGAAGAAGAAGAACAAGAGCTTCACAAGCTTGGCCGCAAAATTGTGCGCGAAGAACATTGGGTAACGCACGGCGTATCAGGTCGCCGCAAACGCAATATGCGCCGCTTGGGTGAATTATCAGAACTAAAATCAGCTTTCAGAAATCATCAACGTGCCGAAGGCAATGCCAAGCTAGAAACAAGCGATGTACGCACCAGCGGCAAGCTGGTCATTGAAGCCGACAACATCGCCAAATCCTATGGCAATCGCACGTTGGTTAAAGACTTTTCATTGCGTGTGCATCGCGGTGATTGTATCGGCCTTGTTGGCCCCAATGGTGCAGGCAAAACAACATTAATCAAAATGCTAATTGGTGAACTGGAACCCGATAGCGGCAGCGTTCGCCACGGCACCAATCTTGATATTGCGATGCTGGATCAACGCCGTGATGCGCTCAAGCCGGATGAAACGCTCGAAAACTTTCTAACCGATGGACGCGGACAAACGCTCGTCGTCAATGGCGAAGAAAAACATGTGTCGTCCTACATGAAAGATTTTCTTTTCAAGCCTGAACAAGCCCGCACACCGGTCAGAGAATTGTCGGGCGGCGAGAAAGCACGGCTGATTTTAGCCAAATTGCTCGCACGCTCAAACAATTTGCTGGTTCTCGACGAACCAACCAACGATCTTGATATGGAAACATTGGACCTGCTGCAGGAAATGATTGCCGACTTCAAAGGCACCGTTCTACTTGTCAGCCACGACCGTGATTTCCTCGATAAAACCGTTAATGCGATTATTGCGCCCGATGCAGAAAATACAGGCCGCTGGATCGCTTATGCTGGCGGCTACACCGACATGCAGGCGCAGATTAAAGAAATAAAAGCAGCAAACGCGCCAGCGAAAAAAGACGCCAAATCTGAAAAGTCGGCGCAATCAAAGCCAACAACCGCCAATGCAAAAGGCAAGCTTTCCTATAAGCAGAAATACGCGTTGGAAACGCTGCCTGCCAAAATGGATGAGATTACCAAGAAGGTGGCTCAGCTTGAAACCAAGATGGCTGACCCTGCCTTTTTCGCCAAAGACGCAGAAGGGTTCAGCAAAGCAGCCAAGGAACTTGAGGCTTTGCAAAACAGCCACACAGCCATGGAAGAAGAATGGCTGGAACTGGAAATGCTACGCGAAGAACTCGAAGGTTAAAGGCGTAATACTTTAAAGAATGATTTTAAGGATTGTAAAACCAAGTAACAATTTACATTATACATGTGCAGAAACTATCTGTGTTTTATTATAGGATTTATACATGTCTACAATGAAAAAAGTATCAGCAGAATTCTTCGGTACATTCTGGCTGGTGTTCGGTGGTTGCGGCAGCGCCATTTATGCCGCGGGCATAGCCGATGTTGGAATCGGGTTTCTTGGGGTTGCGCTGGCATTTGGTCTGACCGTTTTGACTATGGCATATGCCGTTGGAGGCATTTCTGGGGGGCACTTTAATCCTGCGGTCTCCATCGGCTTGGTGTTCGGCGGACGCTTCAGTGCCAAAGAGCTACCGGCTTATATTATTGCGCAAGTTGTCGGCGGCCTTGCAGCCGGCGTTATGCTTTACCTCATTGCAAGCGGCCAAGAAGGCTTTGCAGCGGGCGGTTTTGCAGCCAACGGCTATGGCGAACATTCCCCTGGTGGCTACTCCATGGTTTCGGTTCTCATCGCCGAAATGTTGCTGACTGCAATGTTTTTGATCATTATTCTTGGCTCAACTGCAAAATCTGCATCTGCTGGTTTTGCCCCTATTGCTATTGGCCTAGGCTTAACTCTCATTCATTTGATTTCTATTCCAATCAGCAATACGTCTGTGAACCCTGCGCGGTCGACCGCAGTAGCATTTTTTGCTGACGGCGGTTGGGCCGTTGGGCAATTATGGATGTTCTGGGTGGCTCCAATAGCTGGCGCCGCTATTGGCGGAATCATCTATAAAGCATTGCTAGAAACAAAATAAGTAATTTAAGGCGGGCTGAAAAACCCGTCTTAAACCGCATGATTGTTTAGACTTAAACAACAGCTAAAAAGCAGCAACAATTAGCACTTGAGCGCAACCGGCAGCGCACCGGCAACCTTGCTTTGGCGCAAGATAAAGTTGGTTGTTGTCGTGCGCACCACGCCAAGACGGTTAATGCGCTTCATGATAAAGCGTTCAAGATCTTCTGGGTCTGTCGCGGCCACTTTGAGCACGAAATCAAACTCGCCCGTGATCGAAGCGCATTCGATAATTTCTTCTGCACCATCAATGAAATTATTAAATAAATCGATGGATGCCTCACTGTGATCCATAAGCGATACATGCACATAAGCCAGCGCATGCAGGCCTAATTTTTTGCCGTCCACAATGGCAGCATAGCGCGTGATATAGCCCTCATCTTCCAGCTTCTTCATCCGCCGCCAACAGGGCGATGGCGATAGTCCCACCGCATCTGAAAGTTCTTGCGTGCTGGCGCGTCCATTTTGCTGCAAAAACTTTAAGATTAGCCTCTCAAAATTATCAAGCATAATTCACCTACTTTCACACACATCAGAAAAAATTTACCCAGATTATGATCTGTAGCATCAAAATAGAACATAATTTATTGCAATGCCATGCAATTCTAACCTAAACCATGGGAGGTGAGACATGCCTAAATCAACAAAATATGTTGCTAAAATCGCTGATGCGGAAGGCCGAATAGATTACACAAGCCAAGACGATGCTGTGTGGCGCGATCTTGTTGCCCAGCAAGAGCAAAACATCAAAAAATACTCCGCAAAAGAATATTTGGCAGGTCAAGAAAAACTAAATCTGCCAAAAGACCGCGTGCCGCAATGTGTTGATGTTTCTAGGCAGCTTCAAGCGCTAACAGGATGGAGCGTGGAGCCCGTTCCAGCGCTAATTGGCTTTTCTCAATTCTTCTCAATGCTCGCCAATCGAACATTTCCCGCAGCGTCATTTATCCGTAGCCGAGAAGACTTCAACTACATCGAAGAGCCAGACATTTTTCATGAAATATATGGCCACACACCACTACTTACCGATGAGCGCTTTGCAAAGTTTTCCGAAGCCATTGGTAAAACAGGGCTTGAATGTGACAAGTCCGATTATTCTTGGCTGATACGCCTTTATTGGTTCACCATCGAATTTGGCTTAATCCGCCAAGATGGTCAGATCAAAGCATTGGGTTCCGGTCTTGCATCGTCGCCAACAGAATTGATTTGTTCTGTCAGCGATGAGACCGCTATTCGCAAGCCCTTCGATGTTATCGACATTTTGCGAACACCGTACCGAATTGATATCCACCAACCGATCTATTTTGTGCTCGATAATCCCGATCAGCTTTTTAAAGCTGCAGACCGCGATCTCTTAAGTGACATTCGGGAAGCGCGCCAACTGGGCCTGCATGAACCCGCATATCCGCTCAAAGAAGCCGTTGCTTAATCGGTAACAAAAAACGGCCCGCATTTTAACGAGCCGTTTTCATAAATAAGCATACGGGCTTTATTAAACGAAGAACTGCGCACCGTTCGCCGAGATGGTCGAACCATTGATGAAGCCGGAATCATCAGAAGCTAAAAACGCGACGCAGCGTGCAATTTCCTCTGGCTCACCCAAGCGGCCAGCTGGAATTTGCGGAATAATCTTGGAGTTCAGCACTTCTTCAGGGATAGCACGCACCATTTCAGTGCCGATATAGCCTGGGCAAACCGCATTGGCTGTAATGCCAGCACGTGCACCTTCTTGCGCCAATGACTTCACGATACCCAGATCACCTGCTTTTGTTGCAGCATAATTGACCTGACCAAATTGTCCTTTTTGACCATTGATCGAAGAAATAACGATAACGCGGCCAAATTTACGCTCGCGCATGCCCGGCCAAACCGGATGAACAGTATTGAATACACCAGTCAGATTGGTGTCGATCACTTCTTTCCACTGGTCAGGAGACATCTTATGGAAAGGCGCATCGCGTGTGATGCCAGCATTGGCAACAACGATGTCAATCGGGCCGATTTCAGCCTCAACCTTTTCTATGCCTGCTTTGGATTCGGCATAATCAGCGACATTCCATTTATAGGTTTTAATCCCAGTTTCTTTAGTAAATGCCGCCGCCTTCTCATCATTGCCAGCATAAGTCGCCGCAACATTATAACCTTCAGCCTTCAGTGCTTTCGAAATTGCCTCTCCAATTCCGCGGGTGCCACCCGTTACCAGTGCTACTCGTGCCATAGTCTGCTCCTCCAGCGTTATTATCCTCAAAAAAGGCGGCCCGTAAGCCGCCTTACAAATATGAGGTTAGTCACGCTCTACGCAGAGGGCAACACCCATTCCGCCGCCAATGCATAAAGTTGCAAGGCCTTTTTTGGCATCGCGTCGCTGCATTTCAAAAAGCAAAGTGTTGAGAACACGTGCGCCAGAAGCACCGACCGGATGTCCAATAGCAATCGCACCGCCATTGACGTTGACGATATCTTCGCTCCAGCCCATGTCCTTATTAACGGCACAAGCCTGCGCCGCAAAAGCTTCATTGGCTTCAACAAGATCAAGATCGGCAACAGTCCAACCCGCTTTTTCAAGCGCTTTGCGTGATGCAGGAATTGGACCCGTGCCCATGATTGCAGGATCAACACCAGCTGTTGCCCATGAAACAATACGCGCAAGCGGTTTGATGCCGCGCTTTTCTGCTTCTGCTTGGCTCATCAATACGGTCACCGCAGCGCCGTCATTAATGCCTGATGCGTTCGCAGCTGTTACCGTGCCATCCTTATCAAAGGCAGGGCGTAGCTTGGAAATACCTTCAACCGTCACACCTTCTTTGATGTACTCGTCTTCCTCAACAATTGTTTCGCCCTTGCGGGTTTTCACGGTGAACGGCACGATCTCATCTTTGAACTTGCCAGCCTTGCGTGCAGCTTCAGCTTTATTTTGTGACGCAGCAGCAAAAGTATCTTGATCAAGGCGCGAGAGCTGCCATTTCTTGGCAACATTTTCAGCTGTGTTACCCATGTGATAGCCGTTGAAAGCATCGGTCAAACCGTCTTTCAACATCGTATCAACCATTTTGAAGTCGCCCATTTTCACGCCGCCGCGCAAATGCTGGCAGTGCGGCGCCATAGACATGCTTTCCTGACCACCGGCCACGATAATATTTGCGTCGCCTGATGCGATCTGCTGCATACCAATTGCAACGGCACGTAGACCAGAACCACACAATTGGTTCAAACCCCATGCTGTAGCTTCTTGAGGAATGCCCGCAGCCATAGCCGCGATTCGCGCTGGGTTTTGGCCCGCGCCTGCTGTCAAAATCTGACCCATGATGACTTCGTCAACATCTTTAGGGTCAACACCAGCACGCTCAAGCGCGCCTTTAATGGCCGCTGCGCCCAGTTCATGGGCAGGAACATTGGCAAAAGCACCAAGAAATGATCCGACAGGTGTGCGCGCTGCGCTTGCGATAACGATAGGTTGCATATTTTTCCCTTTCACACTCCATGACAGGCCTGCCGATTGGCAGTTCTACCGGAGCTATTTTAAGTCCAATCGGCGATGGAACATTATTCTTTCAAGCAAGCTTGATTATCTAAGTCAAACCCCTTTCAGATCAAGTTACACCCTTGCGCCAATGTTTGCGCGTTCTTTTTGAAAATTTGACAATAAGAAAAGACTTGGAAAACTGCCGAATACCGCGTTAGTTTGTCAGTGTTACATTCATGCGCAGCTGATTGTCTTATGTACTGCGTAAAAGGAGGTCTAATGGCCAAGAAAACTGACACAACGATCATTAAAAAATATGCCAATAGACGCCTCTATAATACAGGTACGAGCTCCTATGTAACGCTTGAAGACCTAGCAACAATGGTCAAGAACGACGAACAGTTTACCGTTCAAGATGCAAAATCAGGCGAAGACATTACCCATTCGGTTTTAACGCAAATCATTTTCGAGCAAGAAGCCAAAACAGGCCAAACCATGCTGCCTGTCTCCGTTTTACGCCAGCTCATCTCGTTTTATGGCGATCAAATGCAAATGGTAGTCCCAAGCTATTTGGAACATTCCATGGCGGCCTTTGCAAACGAACAAGCGCAGATGCGTGAGCAAATTACATCCATGGTCGGCAAGTCACCCATCGATGTGATCGCCTCAAGCCAAGAGATGATGAAAGAACAAACACAGCGCAATATGGAAATTTACCAAAAAGCCATGCGCATGTTTAACCCGTTTATCCCAGGCGGCGATCAGCCGGAAAGCGCGCCTGAAGCAAAAGCTGAAAACAGCGACGACTTAAAGAGCATGAAAGACCAGATTGCAGAAATGCAGCGCAAGCTCGACCAAATGGGCAATTAACAATACCGCTCACTTTGGATAAACAGTTTCGCCAATAAAGCCCGTGACGTAGCTTTCATATTAGCCTTTACCAAGGGCTGATCATTTGCACATAACATATAGATGGGGCCACAATGGCAAAACTGACACTTTCAAACGCAAACAAAATCATCACTGATGCGCTTGCAAAAGGCAAAGAGCTTGGCCTGAAGCCACTCACCGTGGTGGTTCTGGATGCTGGCGGCGCAACCATTGCCATGCAGCGTGAAGACGGCTCATCGCATCTGCGCCCTGAAATTGCAGCAGGCAAAGCCTTTGGCTGTATTGCAACTGGCGTTGGTTCACGCTGGCTGAACGCACAAGCCGAAACCCGCCCGCATTTTCTTGAAGGACTTTCAAATGTTTCTGGCGGCCGTATCGTAGCCGTTCCAGGCGGCGTATTGGTCAAAACAGAAACAGGTGAAATCATCGGTGCTGTTGGCATTACCGGCGACACATCAGACAATGATGAAGCTGCCGCAGTAGCAGGTATTGAGGGCGCAGGGTTTACGCCGGATACAGGCGCTTAAAGCTAGCTATCATCGTGATATAGAAAAGGCATCCACGCGGATGCCTTTTGTTTTTGCGGTTGTGAAAGTACGTTTAATTATAAGAAACGTCTCTTCCAGCTGACCTGATCGAAACAGAAAACCCAGCCATAACGTCAATAAGAGCCATCATCATCAACAAGAAGAAAACCGATGTTGACGCGCCTGCCACGATTAAAAACTCAACCAAAAATGCAATAAAGACGACCGTTGAAAACAAATGGTCAAGCACTGACGTGTTTGACGTGCGGGTCGATTTCAAAATTTCAAAGAATAAAAACAACAAGCCAATGGCCAGCAACATGGCGCCCAAGCTCATGGTCCATTGCCCACCTGAAATCAGATTGACCGAGAACACTGTTCCGTTCCAGGGATCAACAGATGCGCCCGTTACCAGAATAACATTATAGGCGATGAATGGGATGATCATCAGCGGGATTACACTAAACATATATATCGTCTCCTAATGAAATCGATCAAAAATCGTCACAGCGCTCGGCGATCGTTTCCTGAACAGATTTCGTGATACGCATATCAGCTATATCAAAAATTTCTCGCGTCATCAGCGCATTACCACCAAAGTCATAGCAGGCAACAGCTGTAACGCTTTCCATCGTGGAATCAGCATCTATTTTATACGCGATATAGCCCTCTTTAATGGCAGAGGACCAGCCCTCAAGGCTTTCCACAAACTCGGCCTTCGTTTGCATCGTATCGAGGTCTTTGAGTTCAATGGTCGCTTTTTCAGAAAGCAAAGCTGTAATTTCGCTCTGCATCTTAGGCAAATCATTGGCGGGGGATAATGCCGCGTACCACGCATTGACCAGTCCAACAGACATCGCCTTGTTTTCAGCATGTGCAGCAGACGCCATAAAGACAGCCAAACCTGCCAAGATCAGCCTATTCATTTTCAACATTTGTCCGCCCCATCTTACATGCAACAAAATATTTCTCGCTCCTTCAAAGCAAGCCATCAGCAAGAACGCTTAGGCACAACCGAAGGCCCAATTGCCCGCATTTGCACCATGGATCGCGGCTGCCGCAAACTATGCATATCCTGCTCAAGGGTAAGTTCATCTGCACCCCGCTTTGCCGTATTGCTCAAAACTTCAAACACTGACTGCGTGGAGATATGCAAAGCATCGCTCGCGCTCATGCCAGAAAGATAACGCGCTAAAACGAGTGCGGCGGTTAGATCGCCCGTACCGCTTGGCACATTTGTGAGTTTGCGATGCTCGGCAAGCCAAGCACTATTGTCATCGATGAAAAGATTACCAATACCGCCCTTCAACATACCAAATGCAGATGTGATAATCGCACGCGGAATGTCTGATTTGCGAACCTGCTCGACAATCGCGTTATTGTCCTTAAATTTAGTATTGCTCAGCCATTCGAATTCAAATCGGTTTGGCGTTATGAGATCGGCCTGCGGAATAAGCGCATCGCGGATAGTGCTTGCCGTATCCTCAGGAATGTACAGCCCGCCTTCATCGCCAATAACTGGATCGCAAACATAAACCAGATCAGGAACTTTCTTGCGCAAGCTTGCAATGAACTTCCCAATTGATTCGGCCTGTCCAGCAGAACCAAGATAGCCGGTTAAGACAGCGCCCACTTCATCGACAAATTTTGAGTTCAACAAATCATCAAGCAAGGCAGCAAAGTCGGCATCATCAGGCACAATACGCGTTGCCTTGCCATGCCCTGGGTGCCAAGGCAAAGTCACGGTCGGCACCGCCCATACAGGAAAGCCAAGAGTTTCTAGCGCGAACACCGCCGCCCGATTGCCAACGGACCCACGAACAACATGGCTGGAAATAACAATGACAGATGGCTTACGCATAAAATTACTCATGCCGCACCGCGTGAAAGAAAGTTAAGAAGCCAAATCGCTAACGCAATAAAGACGACAATTGATAGCCCGCGCCCAATGCGCTTGCCCCAAACTTCGATCTTATCTTCTTGATCGGCATCCGCGCCCAACAAGTGATCTCGCGTTTTATTGGCCGTGCGCACTAAGGATGAAGTACCCACAACCTCAGAATTCGTATTGACCGAATTGAGGATACGATCCGATTCACGGCGGCGCTCTTTATCTGAATTCTTGTTAGCCATAGCGATCAACCTCCCAGTCACTTATGCAGTTACTTGTGTGACATATTTTTGAAAACAGACAATGGCAATTTTATACTGCAAGTAAAATATGCTCTGCTATGGTAACGCCAGATTGCCGCTAAGTGCAACGAACGGGAGACTAAAATGGGAAAAACGCTTACCGCATCCGCAAAACGCATTCTGCAAGAAGTCAGCGCTAAATTGAGCGTAATGGAAACGGCTCTTGCTGAACCACTTTTGGGTGCAGCTTATGCTGAAGATCTAGCGATCATCGAAATCGATACGCTAGCAGCAGCAATTAAACTTTCTTCTGAAACTTTAAGCACTCACAAAAAAGGCGAATCAATCGTCGAAGTGCAAAGCATCACGGATGAGTTGGGTAAGTCGGCGACAATTGTTTCGATCATCAATGAGAACATGCCGTTTTTATTCGATAGCGTCTTGGGCGAAATCAACGAAAGAGCCTCTGATGTTCACATGGTCGTCCATCCGGTTCTGGATGTAAAACACAACGCCAAGGGCTTCGACATTATCGACAAGTCGCGCCCTGGCCTTGCCCGTGAGAAAACCCTGCGCACCAGCGTCATTGTCGCAATTCTTCCTCAGATGAGCGACGAAGCGCGCGAAACTTTGAAGAACAGCGTTATCTCAACACTTGTGCAAGTGAAGGCCGCCGTTCGTGACTGGCAACCTATGCAGAGCAAGATGAGCGAAATCGTTCAAGCCCTGACAGAAGGCGTAACCCCTGCACGCAAGAAAGACATTCAACAGGCTGTCGAGTTTTTGTCTTGGCTGCGTGATGATAACTTCACGTTTCTTGGCATACGCGAATATAATTATGTCGGCGGCGAAAAAACCGGCAAGCTGGTACGCGCCGACCAACCTTCGCTTGGCATTTTGAATAATCCCGATATTCATGTCTTGCGCCGCGGCGATGAACCGGTCACGACAACACCCGAAATTCGTGCCTTCTTGACCGGCCGCGATGTGCTGATCGTCACTAAAGCCAACTTCAAATCGGTCGTCCACCGCCGAACCTATATGGATTACATCGGCATCAAGAAATATAACGATAAAGGCAAATTGTCGGGCGAGATTCGCATCGTCGGCTTGTTCACATCCGCAGCCTATACGCGTTCTGTAAAACGTGTTCCTTATATCAAATCTAAAATTGAAACGGTTATCGCGCGTTCTGATTATGAAGCCGACAGTCATTCCGGCAAGGCACTCCTCAATATCCTTGAAGATTATCCCCGTGATGAACTATTTCAGGTCGATGCGCCTACCCTATTACGAAATGCTGAGGCAATACTTGCGCTTACCGACCGCCCAAGAGTGCGGGTTCTAAGCCGCATCGATCCATTTGATCGCTTTGTCTCTTCCATCGTCTATGTGCCCCGCGACCGTTACTCTTCTGAAAACCGCGAGAAAATTTGTGCAGCCTTGGCCGATGCCTATGACGGCCATGTCTCGGCTTATTATCCAGCCATTCCAGAAGGCATGCTGGCACGCGTCCATGTTATTATTGGTCGCCGCTCAGGCGAAACACCAAAGCCGACACAGGCTTCATTGGAGCGCACCGTCAACAACATCATCCGCACATGGGAAGATGCACTGCGCGAAGAACCGGACCTTGATGCAGCAGCCTTTAATCGCTTCTCATTCAGTAATGTTTACCGCGACACAGTTAGCGCCGCCCAAGCGGTGCGCGACGTTGACTACCTTGAAAAATTGTCAATCGAAAATCCTATTGCAGCAGACTTCCATGCAGTGTCTGATGACACCGAAAACAAGTCTTCAGCTGCTTTGCGCATCTATCATCTTGGCGCACCGGTTCCGCTTTCAGAGCGTGTGCCTATCCTTGAAAATATGGGCTTCCGTGTCATTGATGAGCTGAGCTACGAGGTCACGCTCAAACCAACAGAAGCCAATGGCCCGATCTCGGTTTTCTTGCATGAAATGCGCCTTGAAAGCGCCTCCGGCGAAATCGTACCAATGGAAGATTGCGGCGCTCTTTACGAAGAGAGCTTTGTCTCTGTTTGGTCAGGTGCCAATGAGAACGACCGTTACAATGGCCTTGTTCTTTCAACAGGCTTCAATGCGCGGCAAGTAACTGCCCTGCGCGCTTATGGTCGTTATCTCAAACAAGCTGGCATCGCATTTAGCCAGGATTATTTGGCATCGACGCTCATAAAACACAGCCATATCGCACGCCAGCTCTTCGATTTATTTGATGCAAGATTCAATCCTGATCGTGCGGCCGATCCTGAAGAAGACACAAACGTTACGCAAAAACATATCAAAGCTGCGATCAGCGACAGCCTTTCCGAAGTGCCCAATATTGATGAGGACCGGGTTATTCGGCGCTTCCTCAACCTTATTGAAGCAACATTGCGAACGAGCTATTTTCAACATGATGAAAATGGTCAGCCAAAGCGAAACATCGCTTTTAAATTTGATCCACACCAGATCGATGGCATTCCAGCACCAAAGCCTTACCGCGAAATATATGTGTTTGCGCCAGATGTGGAAGGTCTGCATTTGCGCTTTGGGCCAATCGCACGCGGTGGCCTGCGCTGGTCTGATCGCTCGGAAGATTATCGAACAGAAGTGCTCGGCTTGGTCAAAGCACAGCAGGTTAAAAACGCTGTTATTGTTCCGGTAGGCTCAAAAGGCGCGTTTTATCCAATGCGCTTGCCAAAGAACGGATCACGCGATGAGATTTATGAGGCAGGTCGTTCTGCCTATATGACATTTATTTCATCGCTATTGTCACTTACAGACAACCTCGACGGCGACACTGTAATTCCACCATTGCGCACCGTGCGCCATGATGGCGATGACCCTTATCTTGTTGTTGCAGCCGATAAGGGAACTGCTTCATTCTCCGACACGGCAAACGGCATTTCTCAAGGTCATGATTTCTGGCTGGATGATGCTTTTGCATCTGGCGGTTCGGCTGGCTATGACCATAAAAAAATGGGCATCACAGCACGCGGCGCATGGGAGGCTGTTAAACGTCACTTCCGCGAAATGGATAAAGACATCCAAGAAGAGCCATTCACTGTTGCCGGTGTTGGCGACATGTCGGGCGATGTTTTTGGCAATGGCATGCTCTTGTCAAAGCAGATCAAACTGATCGCTGCGTTCGATCACCGCGACATCTTTATTGATCCAGATCCAGACCCTGCATCATCGTTCAAGGAACGTGAGCGTATCTTTAATTTGGGCCGCAGCAGTTGGCAGGATTATGATACAAAAAAACTATCCAAAGGCGGCGGCATATTCCCGCGCAGCCAAAAAATAATCACACTGTCTAAGGCGGCGGCTGATGCCATTGGCCTTGATAAAACCAAAGCATCACCAACAGAGATTTTGACAGCCATATTGAAGGCTGAAGTTGAACTCTTCTGGTTCGGCGGCATCGGCACCTATATTCGCGCAAGCCATGAAAGCAATTCAGAGGTTGGCGATAAAGCAAACGATCCTATCCGCGTAGCAGCAAAAGATGTACGTGCAAAAGTGCTTGGCGAAGGCGCAAACCTTGGCGTCACACAGCCAGCGCGTATCGAATACGGCTTGCTGGGTGGGCGCTGTAACTCTGATGCCATCGACAACTCGGCCGGCGTGAACTCTTCTGACGTGGAAGTGAACATCAAAATCGCATTTGCGCCTTCCATGCGTGATGGCAGCTTGCCGCGTGAAAAGCGCAACAAGCTACTGGAAGCAATGACCGATAATGTCGCTGAATTGGTGCTGGAAAATAACTACGAACAAACGCTAACGATTAGCCGAACACATGAACGCGGCGCATCGATGCTTTCCGTTCAAAAACGCCTTATGGAATCGCTGGAAGATCGCGGCCTTCTTGACCGCGAAGTTGAAGACCTGCCCAATGATGAAGAGCTGGCACAACGCCTAATCGATAGAACGGGCCTTACACGCTCAGAAATCGGCGTTCTTCTGTCTTATGCCAAGATTGTGCTTCTTGATGATCTTGTTGCTTCAGATGTTCCAGATGATCCATATCTTGAAAAATATCTGATGAGTTATTTCCCGAAGAAAATGCAAAAAGACTTCGCAGATAACATCAGAACCCACCGTCTGCGCCGTGAGATCATCGGCACAGTTTTGGCCAATGAAGTTGTCAACAAAGGCGGCCCATCAGTCATTAGCCGCTTTGAAGATGCAACCGGCGTTCTGCCATCGACGATTGTGCGTGCACATGTCATCACCCGCGATGCCTATAATTTACCGCAGTTAAACGCGGCAATTGATGCACTTGATGGCAAGGTGAGCGGCAGTGAACAGCTCTCGCTTTATAAAGACCTGTCAGACTCGCAGCGCACAGCCATTAGCGGTTTCATTAAAACCGTCAATGATGATCTTGCGATTGCAGATCATGTGGCGCGGCTTTCTGCCATTCGCGATGTGCTTGAAGGCAAGCTCATGTCTATCATACCGCAATATTTGAACGATTGGGCAAAAGAGCGTCATCAAACATTCAAAGGTTGCGGCCTCAGCGATACACATGCCAAACGCCTTGCTCTACTGCCAATTTTGACGATGGCACCAGACATGGCTGCAATTATGGATGCAACGAACCGCGATGTACTGGATGTTGCACAGGCTCTGTTTGCTGTCTCCAATACGTTTAAAATTGGCAGGTTGGAGCATCTTGCAAATCTGTTGGAAACGGGAGACTACTTTGATGGGTTAGCCCAGCAACGTGCGCTCGACACAATTCATACAGCACGCAACGCTATTACAATCTCTGCACTTTCGAACAATACGCTCGAAGCGACAGCAGCTGTTGAAGCTTGGCATGCTGCCAATGAAGTGCGTATATTGCGCGTGCAAGAGCGAATTTCTGACCTAACAGACAAATCAGATTTGACAGTCTCGCGGCTAACAGTAGCAGCGGGCTTATTGACTGATCTTGTCAGCTAACGGATAAAAAATGACCGATACCAATCTGGATGCCTCAGAAAAACCCGCAACACAAAAAAGAGGCATCTGGGGATGGATGTTTTTTGATTGGGCAGCACAGCCGTTTTTCACAGTTGTCACAACCTTCATTTTTGGGCCTTACTTCGTCTCAAAAATGGCTTCAGACCCAGCGGCAGGACAAGCCGCATGGGGCTATGGCATAGCAGCAGGCGGTTTTATCATTGCGATATTATCGCCCATTCTTGGATCAATCGCGGATCAAACCGGCCCGCGAAAACCTTGGATTGCTGCCTTTGCTGCGGTAAAAATAGCCATGCTCTTCACCCTATGGTGGGCAGCCCCCGGCTCCAGCCTTGTATGGGTGGTTGCGGCCTTCACATTGGCATCGGTCGCAGCTGAATTTTCAACGGTGTTCAACGATTCAATGATGCCGCGCCTTATCCCTTCCAAGGATGTGGGCAAGGTCTCCAACATTGCGTGGGGCCTTGGATATGCTGGCGGCATGATCGTTTTGATCTTCATCATTTTGGGCCTTGCCGGAAATGCTGAAACGGGCAAAACACTCATCGGCATAACGCCTCTATTTGGCATTGATCCAGCACTTGGCGAAGACGCCCGTGCAGCAGGGCCAATCTCTGCGATCTGGTATTTTATCTTCATTTTGCCAATGTTTTTCTTCACGCCCGATTCAGCAAAAACAGCAGGAAAACCGATGGCGCAAGCCGTGCGGCTTGGCCTTAAAGATTTAAAAGCAACGCTCAAAGAAGTGCGCCATAAAGCTGGCCTCTTACGCTTTTTGATTGCACGTATGATTTATCAAGACGGTGTAAACGCATTGCTTGCACTGGGCGGCGCGTTTGCTGCTGCAATGTTTCAATGGTCGATTACCGAGATTGGCATCTTCGGCATCATCTTAAACATCGTTGCAATTGCCGGCTGCCTTGTTGCTGGCCGTATGGACAGCCGCTTTGGCTCGAAAGCGATCGTGCAACTGTCAATCATCTGCCTCATCATTGCGACCATCGGCATTGTATCCACCGGACCAGGCTTCACTCTGTTTGGTTTGCTACAATTTTCTACCGATGATCCAGGTGGCCTTTTCGCGACAGCAGCGGAAAAAGCCTATCTTGTATTCGGTCTTTTGATCGGCGTTGCCTTTGGACCAGTACAAGCATCATCGCGCTCCTATATGGCACGCAGTGTGGAGCCAGAAGATGCAGGGCGTTATTTCGGAATTTATGCGCTTGCAGGACGAGCCACCAGCTTTGCTGCACCGCTTGCTGTTGCCATTGTAACCGACATCACAAATTCGCCGCGCATTGGCATGGCAATGATTATCATCTTTTTGGTGGCCGGAAGTGCAATCCTTTACAGCACGCCATATCCTGCCAATAAGCCGAACTATGTCGCGCGCCGTATGCGCTAAAAAAAGAAGCGCCCTGAACCTGCAACGCGCAGGCAAAGGACGCTTCAAAAATAAAAGCTTAGTGCCTGAAGTGACGGTTGCCTGTCATAATCATTGCAATATTGTGCTCATCAGCAGCTGCAATAACATCATCATCGCGCATTGAACCGCCCGGCTGAATGACGCAGGTTGCCCCCGCAGAAGCAGCAGCAAGAAGACCGTCAGCAAACGGGAAGAACGCATCAGAAGCAACCGCAGAGCCCTTCGTCATTGGCTCATCAATGCCCATTGCTTCGGCAGCATCTACAGCTTTGCGTGCAGCGATACGGCTGGAATCAACACGGCTCATCTGCCCTGCGCCAATACCAACCGTTGCCCCATCACGCGCATAAACAATGGCGTTGGATTTCACATGTTTGGCAACGCGGAATGCGAAAATAAGGTCTGCCATTTCCTGCGGCGTTGGCTCGCGTTTGGTCACACACCGCAAATCCATATCATCAACCACAGCTGCATCGCGGTTTTGCTTAAGGTAGCCGCCAGCAATTGTTTTAAGCGTAAACCCAGCCGCTCTCGGGTCGGCCAACATACCTGTTTCGAGCAAGCGGATATTCGGCTTCTTCTCAAAGAGTTTGCGTGCTTCATCTGAAATAGAAGGCGCAATAACAACTTCCGTAAACACACCCAAAATCGCTTCAGCTGATTCAGCATCAAGCCTCTGGTTCAAAGCAACAATACCGCCAAAGGCCGACGTGCGATCACAGTCAAAAGCGCGTGCATAGGCTTGGCTAATCGTATCGCCCGTTGCCACACCGCACGGATTAGCGTGTTTGATAATCGCAACGGCAGGTTTGTCCGTTGCAAACTCGCTGACAAGTTCAAATGCAGCATCCGTATCATTGATATTATTGTAAGAGAGCGCCTTGCCCTGAATAAGTTTGGCTGTCGCAGCACCAGGACGCTTATCGCCTGTTAGATAAAGCGATGCATTTTGGTGCGGGTTCTCGCCATAGCGCATGGATAGCGCCAATGTGCCACCGATCGCATCATAGCGTCCAAAACCTTCATCATCGATCGCGCCGACCATCCAGTTTGCAATCATCGCATCATAGCTGGCAGTGCGGCGGAACGCACGCAAAGCCAATTGCTTGCGCAAGGCAAGGTTCGTTGCGCCACCATTTTCGTTCAACGCTGCCAGAACTTCATCATAATCACCAGCGTCCGTTACGATAGCAACATGGCCGTGGTTTTTCGCAGAGGCACGAACCATCGCAGGTCCGCCAATGTCGATATTTTCAATTGTCGTTGCTTCATCTTCACCGCGTGCAACAACTTCTTCAAATGGGTAAAGATTGACCACAACCAGATCAATGCCAACAATATTGTGCTCTTGCATCGCCGCAACATGCTCAGGATCGTTGCGCACAGCCAGCAATCCACCATGCACCGATGGGTGCAATGTTTTAACGCGCCCGTCCATGATTTCAGGAAAGCCCGTTACTTCACTAATATCAAGAACAGGAAGGCCCGCATCAGCAATCGCTTTGCGTGTACCGCCCGTTGAAACCAATTCAATCCCATGACCGACGAGCGCCTTTGCGAAATCGATCAACCCAGTTTTGTCGGAGACAGATAGAAGCGCGCGTTTAACCTCAACGCGGTCCGGCGGAGTAATTTTTTTGGAAGCTATTGCCATGATAAATTGCCTGCTTGAAGCGAGAATGGAGAGGATTTACCGCCCCATAGCATTAGCTTGCCATGATGACCATGCCGCCACGTGAATGAGGCTAAAAGCCACAGATTTTTATCAGATACGTTCAAAGCGCCACTTTACGCTATCAACGCCCGGATATTCAAACGAGATAACAATCTGCCAATTATAAATCGGCCCGCTAATACCGGCGAGAAAAATGCTCTGCTCAATCATCGGCTTTTGATTGACGGCGCTAAATTGCCAAACCTCACCGCGATCCGTTTTAATCTGCAAATAGTCACCAACTTCTGCAACCTGTATCGAAGGATGAAGGTGAAACCGGATATCAGCCTTATGGCTTGTCTTGTGAATAGCGCTTTCAGGCGTCAGTCTGTCATAACCATCAAGGCGCCTCCCAGAATGAGCAAGCAAAATGCCGCGCTCATGCCACAGACCTGATGTGGGCAGATAACCATTATGACGTGCACTGAAGCCTTCGCCATTCTCGGTTTTCCAAGGCTGTGTTTCCACAACTGTCGGGCCACGTAAAAGCCGCGTATGTCGCCGCCTGCCGGAACTAAATACGGCAAATTGTGCAGAAGACTTATCATCCAGCACGAGCGCTGAATGAGCAGCTGTTGCGCGTGCCGGAGCATCATAAACATCACGGCACAAACGATCTACACCGGCGTTGACAATCAACCGGTTGCGGCCACTTGAAAACTCAAATGCCAACGTGCTGGCATGCGTTTTAACACCGTTATAACCCGCTACCGGACGGCCAATATCTGCAATAACAACAGCATCATTTTCCACCAGCTTTTGATAACCACTTTGATTGGCAATGCCGTTGGGCTGACCATTGGTTACATCATGGCGAAGCACCGCAGCCGAAATATCTGCATCACCAATTCCAGCCCCATGAAATTGCGCGATACTGCCATCGGCATGGCGAAAGAAGCGGAGCATCGGGAACAGCCGATCAATCGCACGTAGAAGCTCTGATGGTACAGGCTTTGAGGCCGCAATATAAAGCTGCGAAAGCGGCAATAATTCGCAAAGAATATCGGCAATGGCATCGGGATTGCGTGAGACATGCCCACCATCGGTGTAGATCTGCCGCTTGAGTTGATATTCTAAGTTACGTGCCGCCCGTGTGCGCGTTTTATCATGGCTTGTCAGTACGAGTGAGCACATCGCCAGTGCGATCCGCACTTTCAACAATTTAAGATCGTCTTGGCACCCACGCGCAAAGGCCCGCAAATAGCGCATTTGCTTATTGATCGAGGCTAAAAACCTACGGTAAAATGAGTGCTCACTATTACGCAATATGAACGGCGCATGTTGCAGCCATGCAATCAAGCGAGCCGCACAAATATCAGCTTCCCACGAAACACCGATAATGCGTTTGCCCGGCCCATTAAGCCAACCATCAATCAAAGCACGCGCATTTTCTGAGGCAAGTTCGGTATCAGCCGCGCTCAAATGCCTAAGCCAGCGGAAGCTGTGCAACCCGTTTTCCCAAGCAGGTGACGGCGCCTCAACATCAAAAACAGAGGTTGCGCCCGTTTCAACCGTGCGACCAGAAAACGTAAAACGCCCCTGATAAATATCCCGCGCAACAAGCGGGTCAGAAGGGCGAATGCAAGATGGTGTGAAAAGCAGGCGCTCTGATGTTCGGCCAACAAAACGAAACCACCATAGGGGACCGGCCTGCAAACGGCTGTTAATCCGTTCCAGCACAAGCTCTGCGCCGACACGCAGATAATCTGGTTTCATAATATTCGATAGGCTACTCAAAAACTTCGCCCCCATCACTCTTCCCCAAAAGAGGCTAGACGATGATGAGCTTAATATAAAGCCAAATTGTTACGCGTGCGAAATTCATCCACGGCGTTTAAATACAGCGGCAAAAAACCCGTCGAGACCTGAACCATCGAAATTTCCTTCGCGGTTAAAGTCAGCAGGTGTCGTGCGCACGAAACCTTCCGGCGTTAAACAGGTCTCTAAACCTGTAATGGCGGCGGCCTCAACGGGCACAACATCAAAGCCATTATCAGCATCTGCGAACACGCGCGCCACATCTTCGCCTTCCAATGGATCAAGCGAACAATTCGAAAAGATTAGCACACCATCGAGCGCAACAAACTGCGCAGCCTTGGTGAGCATCCGCGCCTGAAGTTCAGCAAGCTTTGTGATGTCTTCAGGTGTTTTTGTCCACGGCACATCGGGATGGCGGCGCACCGTACCGGTTGACGAACAAGGTGCATCAAGCAGAACAGCGTCGAATAATTCCTCTGGCGCAAAATCAAACAGGCTAGACACAACCGTTTGGCAATTCTCATTTAGCCCAAGCCGCGCCAAATTCTCGTCCAAGCGTTTCAAGCGATTGGCAGACATATCAAGCGCGGTAACTTTAGCGCCAGCCGCTGCAAGCTGCGCGGTTTTTCCGCCCGGTGCCGCGCATAAATCAAGCGCCCGTTTTCCGTTCAGATCGCCAAACAACTTTGCAGGCAGTGCGGCGGCGGCATCTTGCACCCACCAAGCGCCTTCATCAAAACCTGCAAGTTGCGTAATATCGGCATCGCCGTGCGGGCGGCGCAATGTACCAAACGGCAATAGTGCCGCCTCAAGCGCTTCTGCCCATTTTTCTGCTTCGCCAGCATTCTTTACCGTAAAATCAAGCGGCGCTTCAATGCGGTGCATTGCTTCAATTTCAGCTGCTTTTTCCGCGCCATAAATCTCGATCAACCGCTCAGAAAACCACGGCGATGACCGCGGTGTTGCCTGCGCTATTTTATCGAGCACTTTTTGCTTAGAGCGCACAGCGCGGCGCGTGACCGCATTCACAAGCGAAGCAAAACGCTTCAAACGCGGATCACGGTTCGCCGATTCAACCGCCAGATCAACGGCGCTATGATCGGGCACATCAAGGAACAAAATCTGCGCCAATGCGACATGAAGCACAGTCTGCAGGGCGGTTGCACCTGCCGGTAATGGCTTATCGATAAAACTGTCCAGCACATCACTAAGTTCGGCACGAAAACGCAATGCTACCATCAATATGGCGCGTAAAAGCGCACGGTCGCGCCGATCTAAGGCCAGATAGTGCGGGTGACCATGAGCATCATCGGTCAACGCATCAAAAGATGTATTGGTCTCTATGATCGCACCAAGCAAACGGTGCGCGGTGCGCCGCGTTGCAAGTCCGGGCTTATTAGCCCCATCATCGCTATACTTTGTTTCAGCTTGATGGGGAGCGCGCGCCTTTTTGTTGCGGGCGCGTACTTCGTCACGTTTCGATTTTTGGTCGTTCACCGGTCATTTTCCTCGCCGCGCCCCCAAGGCAGCGGCTTTGAGGTTGAAGACTTTGCATGATTGCCACCAGTATTTGGAATACCGGACGAGCCGCGTTTGTGCTCAATTTTGGCCGAAGGCAACTCTGTAACCGAACTCTCACGGCGTGCCAATGGTGGCTGTGATGTTTCATGTGCTTGGCCGCCGAATTCCTCAGCCATCGCCATCAAAGCATTCACGCGGTTTTGCGTGTCCGGATGGGTCGAAAACAGGTTATCAGCGCCAGAACCATTCAGCGGATTGATAATGAACATATGCGCCGTTGCCGGATTGCGCTCAGCGGTAATATTAACGCTGCGGCCCGATGCGCCAGCAATTTTCACCAACGCGCTTGCCAGCCATTCAGGACGGCCACAGATTTCCGCACCCCGTTTGTCTGCTGAATATTCACGTGTTCGGCTGATCGCCATTTGAACAATCATCGCAGCAAATGGCGCAACAATCATCGCCGCCAACACGCCAATGAACCCAAATGGGCTATTATTATTGCGGCCACCAAAAAACAGCGCAAAATTACCAAGCATCGAAATGGCACCAGCCAAAGTCGCTGTAATCGTCATGATGAGCGTATCGCGGTTTTGAACATGGGCTAATTCATGCGCCATCACGCCTGCAACTTCTTCTGGCGTTAGCATGTTTAACAGGCCTGTTGTGGCCGCAACGGCCGCGTTTTCAGGGTTACGCCCCGTTGCAAAGGCGTTCGGTTGATCTTCGTTAATCACATAAACACGCGGCATTGGCAGGCCTGCATTGGCAGAAAGATCTTCAATCATGCCATAATATTCAGGTGCCGATTTCGCGTCTACTTGCTTGGCATTATGCATGCGCAAAACCATCTTATCGGAATTCCAATAGGAAAAGGCATTCATGGCAAGCGCAATGATAAAGGCAATCATCATACCGCCAGTACCCCCAACCATATACCCGACACCCATAAAGAGCGCCGTCATAAAAGAGATGAGCATTGCTGTTTTGACTAAATTCATCGGCTTATCCGCATCCAATCTGTTATAGACCTGACTATATTTCTTCCCATATATGGTATCATAAAGACTAAATTTCCAATGGTAGATAAAATGAGCGACAACGAGCAAACCCAAAGCCAGCCATCACGCAGCTTCGATGAGCTACCTGCGCCAGCGCAGCGCGCATTAAAAGAGGCCGAAGAGCGCCGCATCCAAATGGAAGAAGACAAAGCAAAACGCGCAGCAGAAATTGGCGGGCGCGGCGGTGAAGATCCTGCACGCTTTGGTGATTGGGAAGTCAAAGGCATCGCAGTCGACTTTTAGAACTGCATCTGTCCTTTCATTAAAATAATAATGAATTTCTTAGGGCGCTCTTGGTGATATTTTAAATCTCTTGAGCAAGACACGCTTCAAAACGCGCAAATTTATGATTCCATAACGTGCTTTTGCTACGCCTAGCGCAACAAAAGCATGGTGTTTATTGAGCCAATATATCCGCTGATACAGCTAAAAGTATCCAAGGACAGGCCACGCAATGCCATGCAAGAAATCAGTTGTGTAGGGAAATTGCCGTGCCGATTATATCAAGATTGAACAAAAAGCTTTTTAAAACAGCGTCCTGCTTTCACAAAGATACGCAGGGCCAGTTTGCCATTATCTTCGCGATTACCGCCGTCGCTCTGGTTTTAGCGGGCGGTTTAGCCGTTGATGGCGCACGGCTTTATTCAGCAAAGTCCAAATTGGATAACGCAATGGACGCCGCCGTGCTGGCAACAACCCGCGATATAACGACGGGAAAAATTGCAAAAGAAGACGCTGAAGAAGCCATCGGCAACTTCCTATACTCAAACATAAATCCAGCCAGCTTTAGCAATGCCGAAGTTAAAATCGATAATATCAGCATTGATGACGTCACAAAGACAGTTAAGGTTGATGCGCATATCAAGCTACCGATGACGTTAACAGCGGTAGCGGGTTATCAAACGGTGGAAGTGAGCTCAGCTTCTGCAGCAAGATATAATGATGATAAAATTGAAATCGCGATGGCGTTGGATGTCACCGGCTCAATGAACAGTAAAATTAAGGGCTCCCCCACAGGTGAAACGCGGATCGAAGCCCTCATAGAGGCAGCCAGTGCCGCAATTAATACTTTAATTCCTGATGAGGAGGCAGGCAAACGTGTCCGCATTGGCCTTGTGCCCTATTCAGCCTCCGTGAACATCTCGCCAATCAAATCTGAAATTCAAATAAGCGGCAAAACAAAAGGCTGCGTTATCGAGCGCACGAACAGTAAACGCTATACAGATGACTTCTCTTCTGGATGGAATAAAGTCAAAGGCATATCATACGCACCTGGAAAATGGTGGAATGACCGAGATGGAAACCCATGCACAAGCAACGAAATTCTGCCGCTGACCAATGATACAGCCAAGCTAACTTCAAAAATAAAAAACCTTGACCCCTATGGCTTTACCGCTGGTCATGTGGGCATCGCTTGGGCACAATATATGCTGTCGTCTAAATGGAATACAGCTTGGCCGACTGAATCAGAAGTTGCCCCATCATCGGACAAAACAACCAAAAAGTTTGCTGTCATCATGACAGATGGAGAGTTTAACACTTTTCTCTCCAATGGTCAGGGGAACGGCAAAGGCGCAAACGAATCGCGTTCTTATGCAGAAAACCTATGCACCAACATTAAAGATAACGATATTAAAGTCTTCACAATCAACTTTGCGGGTGGAGACGATGCCAGCAAGCTAATGGCAAAATGTGCCTCGCCAGACACAGAAACGAACCAGTTCTTCTTTGATGCCTCAAGCGGTGAAGATCTCAAAAAAGCTTTCCAAGCAATTGCTGAAAGCATTAAGGGTCTGCGCCTTGTCGGCTAAATAGAAAAAGGGCCGCTCAAAGAGCGGCCCCGCAATTCCTTCTACCGGTCGGTTTCAACCAAAGCTAAGCGCTTCCGGCGTCAGATATTCAAACTCTTAGAGGCTGCTCCAAGAGGCAAAAATCCGCATAAACCGAGCCGTCTTATTGGAACTACTGATCATCGGATCACCCCCTTTCGTTTGTTAAACACAGGTAAAAGATGGGGCAGCAAATCCGTTTTGCCAAGGGGTAATTTTCAATAGGCAGGTTAAGACGCCATCCCACTTGATCCAAAATGAAAAAAGCGCCGCATGAAAAATGCAGCGCTTAATCAATTTCAGAACTAAAGCCTTAAGCTTTTTTGTTTTGGCGGTTCGCAATCAAATCATCAACAACGGCTGGATCAGCCAGTGTTGACGTATCGCCAAGCGAGCCGAAGTCATCTTCCGCGATTTTGCGCAAAATACGGCGCATGATTTTGCCAGAACGTGTTTTTGGCAATCCCGGTGCAAACTGTATTTTATCAGGTGACGCAATAGGGCCAATATCTGAACGCACATGCGCAACAAGCTCTTTGCGTAAAGCGTCATCGCCTTCCTCGCCCTCCATCAACGTCACATAGCAATAAATGCCTTGTCCTTTGACATCATGCGGGTAGCCAACAACCGCCGCTTCTGAAACTTTCTTATGCGCCACAAGTGCTGACTCAACTTCGGCGGTGCCCATCCGGTGTCCAGAAACATTGATTACGTCATCAACGCGTCCTGTAATCCAATAATAGCCGTCTTCATCACGTCGGCAGCCATCGCCCGTAAAATATTTGCCCTTATAGGTGGAGAAATAAGTTTGGATAAAGCGCTCATGATCCCCATAAACACTGCGCATTTGGCCAGGCCATGAGTCCGTAATACAAAGATTACCCTCAATAGCACCGTCCAAGACCCCGCCTTCATTATCAACCAATTGCGGCTGAACGCCAAAGAATGGACGCGTTGCAGAGCCCGGTTTTAAGGCCGTTGCACCCGGCAATGGCGAAATCATAATACCGCCGGTTTCTGTCTGCCACCATGTATCGACAATCGGTGATTTACCTTTGCCAACGGTCTTATAATACCATTCCCACGCTTCAGGATTTATCGGCTCTCCGACAGAACCAAGTGTGCGTAGCGATTTAAGTGAAGCCTTATTTACATGCTCATCACCAGCCCCCATCAAGGCGCGGATCGCCGTTGGTGCGGTATAGAAAATATTGACATTGTGCTTGTCGCAAACATCCCAGAAGCGCGATGGCGACGGATAATTCGGCACACCTTCAAACATCAAGGTTGTCGCACCATTAGCAAGCGGACCGTACACAATATAAGAGTGCCCCGTTACCCAGCCAACATCTGCTGTACACCAATAGATATCGCCATCATGATAATCGAACACATATTCATGTGTCATCGATGCGTAAACAAGATAGCCGCCTGTGGTGTGAAGAACACCTTTTGGTTGGCCTGTTGAACCGGATGTATAAAGAATGAAAAGCGGGTCTTCAGCTTTCATTTTAGCTGGTTCACATTCAGGGCGTGCCGCAGCAACAGCCTCGTGATACCAAACATCGCGATCTGCATTCCAGTCGATTTTAGCAGCTGTTCGGCGAACAACCAATGTGGTCTTCACGTCCACGCCGCCCTTGGATGCAATCGCAACCGCTTTGTCAGCATTGGCTTTAAGCGGGATTGTCTTGCCGCCGCGCAGCCCTTCATCCGCAGTGATAACAAATGTGGATTCACAGCCAACAATTCGCCCTGCCAGCGCTTCTGGAGAAAAGCCGCCAAAGACAATTGAATGAACCGCGCCAATACGCGCGCAAGCAAGCATCGCATAGGCTGCCTCAGGAATCATCGGCATATAGATTGTAACGCGGTCGCCTTTTTTAACGCCGTTTTTCTTCATCACATTAGAAAGACGGCACACCTGCTCATAAAGCTCATTATAGGTGATCTTCTTATCATCATAAGGATTGTCACCTTCCCAGATGATCGCCACTTGATTGCCGCGTTTTTTCAAATGGCGGTCAATGCAATTATAAGCAACGTTCGTGACGCCGTCCTCAAACCACTTGATTGAGACATCGCCCTCAAAACTTGTATTCTTCACTTTGGTGTAAGGCTTGAACCAATCAATACGCTTGCCATGCTTAGCCCAGAATTTCTCAGGGTCTTTCACACTCTGCTTGTACCACTTTAGGTATTTTTCATCATCGATTTTCGCGCGTTTTTCGGCCGCAGGCAAAACACGGTAAACTTCACCAGACATAGAATTCTCCTCCAAGGGCATTGGCCCGTATTCTAACGCAAAACTGCGCCTCCACTGAGTATAAATAAAACAACATCAAAGCTTCGTAAATTAGACGAACGGCCCCTACTGCACTTGCCACACTATTAAAATGCCAGACATCTAATGTGACAGGACGTAACTAAGCTTGAATTGACCCTTGGTAACGAGACATTTACCCCCGCGCAATGGCTTGGGAGGGTTGTGCATTAAATTGCACGACCCTCCTTTTCTTTAAAAAGCCTCTCATTTGAATAAATTATAGGTCTTATGTATGCGCTTTACGCAATCGCTTAATTTTACACGTCACAAGCTGGCTATTCTCTTTCTAACGTTCATCGCTGTCACCACAGCAACGAGCGCGCAATCTGGCGCTTTGAATACCAATGGCAACCCTTGGCACGCTTTAACAAATGGCCTGATGGATCATGATCACGGCCATTTACTGCGCGAGCCTTCACCTTTCGACGACATGAGCGCAGTTCAACTCGCCGCTCTACCCAAAGGTCGTCGCATCCATTTTAACGCACCATCAAAATGCGTACCAGCACGGCTTAAAAGCGTTTTGCAAAATGTTGCTGCGAAATACGGACCAATCACGGTCAATTCGACTGTTCGCAGCAGTAAAAAGAACCGCAAAATTGGCGGCAAGAAACGTTCATGGCATCTAAGGTGCGCGGCAGTTGATTTTCGCGTTCATGCGGGCACCAAAGGCCTTTTGTCATATTTGCGTAAAAGCAAAAAAGTCGGCGGCTATAAGCGCTATAAATCAGGCTTCTACCATATTGATATAGGCCCAAAGCGTACTTGGTAAATCACGCTTGATAAAATGACGATAAGCCCGGCTCTCAATGTCGGGCTTTCTTGTTTGCAGCTAGGTCTTCTTCGTTCTATTGCCGTCTATATGTGGCAGCACAAACCCAAGCGCCGCAACGCCAAGAACGATGATTGCCCAGCCAACATAAACAATGCCAATCGAATAATATTCGGCAACAACACCCACTAATGCTGGAATAAAAAGCAGCCCCGCATAGCCAAGCGCCGTCACCACGGCAATGCCAACCGATGGGCGAATGCCGGGATATTTGCCAGCTGCAGAAAACAACACCGGCACCACATTCGCCATACCGATACCAGCAACAAAAAAGCCAAAACACGCCAGATAGAAATTATCGGCATAGCCGCCAAAAAATAGCCCGACCGATGAAATCGCTGCGCTCACAATAAAAGTGCGCCGATCACCAAAACGCGTACGCACACCATCGCCCAAAAAGCGCATCAACGCCATTGTGAACGAAAACGCCGCAACCGCATAGCCGCTGACGATCAAAGGTGCATCCAGCTCATTGCGAAGATAAAGCGCACTCCAGTCGATAATTGTGCCTTCTGACGCAAAAGAAAACAGTGCGGCAAATCCCAAAAGATAAAGACCAAAAGAGCGCGGAATTCCTGTTTTGCGTTTTTTAGTCTGAGCGCCCGCCTCTTGTTGCGCGTCAAAATCAGAATCCATATTCGCATCAGACATAAGCCGCGGCCACGCATAAAACATAAGCGCAAGAACGATGCCTGTGACAATCAAGGCATGTCCCATTTCGCCAAACCAGACAATCATAGCCCCGCCGCTGAGGCCGCCAACCAAGCCCCCAAGGCTCCAAAATCCGTGATAAGAAGACATAACCGGACGATCAAGCGCGACCTCTACAGCCACACCATTGGCATTCATAGCATTGTCCATCGCCCCCAAAAACATGCCGAACCATAACAGCGCTAAGGCCGTTCCGAACAATGATGGCACAAGGGTAAGCAGAATGAGAGAAATCGACAGGAAGAGCCATGTCCAGCGAATAACAAAAACCGAACCGTATTTTGTAACCAGCCATGCACCGACAATAAGCGCAAACAATGCGCCAAGGCCAAAGACGACAATTAACTGTCCAAGCATGCCCTCAGAAATGCCCAGCCGTTCAACCATGACCGGAATTTTGGCCGCCCAATGACCAATCATCAAACCATTGGCAAAAAACGCCGCATTAACGGCCCATCGCGCATGAAATAACGCGCCCGCCGTTGAAGGCGAGAAAGCCGTGGTCTGATGTTCGCTCATAATTGCGACCTTCTGTAAAAGCTCCAACAGAGCCTATGGCAGGAGAGAAAGGGAACCGAATAGCCGTTTCGACGTTATGGTATCAAATAATTCGAAAAGGAACATGTCATGGGTCTATCAACAATCCTCCTCATCATACTTGTACTTCTACTCATCGGCGCGATACCTGCGCGCGGACGCTTCGGCAACGGCCCTATCGGCATTGTCGGCGTTTTGTTGATTATTGTTGTTATTCTAGCGCTCACTGGCAATATTTAACCAGTCAGCATAAAGCGCGGCTCACCAAAGCCGCGCTTTATAATTTATTCAAACCCGTTAGCTTTCCAAAACAACCAACAAGTCTTTTGCATCAATCTGGTCGCCCGCTTTAATAAGCACTTCGGCAATCTTGCCATCGCGCTCGATATGAATTGCAGTTTCCATTTTCATCGCTTCGATAGAGCAGATCACATCGCCAGCAGTGACGTCTTGCCCAACGCTGACAGCAAGCGTTGAAATAACGCCCGGCATTGGGGCGCTAACATGCGCTTCATTGCCTTCTTCAGCTTTGCGGCGTGACAATGCACCTTCTGCGCCATGGGCCCGATCTGGTACTTTAATGCGGCGTGGTTGACCGTTCAGTTCAAAGAACACTGTCCGCATGCCTTTTTCATCGGTCTCGCCAATAGCCAGACAACGCGCAACAAGCGTTTTACCTTTTTCAATCTCGATAAACACTTCATCGGATTGCTCCAGCCCGTAGAAATAGACCGGCGTTGGCAAGCGTGAAACAGGGCCGTATTTTTCTTGCGCAAGCGCAAAATCCGTAAACACCTTCGGATACATCAAGTAAGATGCAAATTCGAAATCATTGATTTTGCGGTCAAGCTTGGTTTCAATCTCGGCGCGCATCGCATCAAGGTCAGCAGCGGCAAGCAATGAGCCTGGAACGTCCGTATAGGCCTTTTCGCCTTTCAGCACTTTCTTCTGAATGTCCTTTGGCCACCCGCCCGGCGACTGGCCAAGATCACCGCGCATCATAGAAACAACAGAATCTGGGAACGCAATATCTTTCGCCGGATCTTTGACGTCTTCAACCGTCAAATCTTGGCTCACCATCATCAACGCCATATCACCAACCACTTTGGAAGACGGCGTCACTTTAACGATGTCGCCAAACATGTTGTTGGCATCATGATAAGCGCGTGCAACTTCGTGCCAACGTGTCTCCAATCCGAGCGAACGTGCTTGCTCTTTCAAATTGGTGAACTGACCACCCGGCATTTCATGCAAATAGACTTCAGAAGCAGGGCTTTGGCTGATCGTTTCAAACGCTGAATACTGATTGCGCACCGCTTCCCAATAGAACGAAATTTTGCGAATCCATTCTGCATCAAGACCGCTATCGCGCTCAGTGCCGCGCAAAGCCTCAACAATGGAGCCAAGACATGGCTGCGAAGTGTTGCCTGAAAAGGAGTCCATGGCTGCATCAACGGCATCAACACCGGATTCAACAGCCGCCAACACTGTCGCAGCAGCAATGCCGGATGTGTCATGCGTATGGAAGTGAATTGGCAATTCTGTTTCGCTGCGCAATGTTGTGAATAGCTGACGTGCCGCAGCAGGTTTTAGCAAACCTGCCATGTCTTTCACACACAACACATGGGCACCCGCCGCTTCCAGCTCCTTGGCAAGACCAACATAATATTTCAGATCATATTTTGGACGGGCAGAATTAAGAAGATCGCCTGTGTAACAAAGCGTTGCTTCACAAATCTTATTCTCTTCAATCACCGCATCCATAGACACGCGCATATTGTCGACCCAGTTAAGACAGTCGAACACACGGAACAGATCAACACCGCCAGCGGCCGCTTGGCGAACAAACTGTTTGACCACATTGTCAGGATAGTTCGTGTAACCAACACCATTGGCACCGCGCAGCAACATTTGTAGCAAAATGTTCGGCGCTTGCTCACGCACCATCGCAAGGCGCTCCCACGGATCTTCCGTTAAAAAGCGCATCGACACGTCAAACGTCGCGCCGCCCCAACATTCCAATGACAAAAGATTTGGCAAAGCGCGCGCATAGGTGCCCGCAATCGAAGCGATGTCATGGGTACGCACACGTGTCGCAAGCAGGCTTTGATGGCCATCGCGCATCGTCGTATCGGTAATCATGATCTGTTTTTGATCACGCAGCCATTTAGCAAACCCAACAGGACCAAGTTCATCAAGCTTAAATTTAGTGCCTGTTTCTGGCAGCTTGCCTTCAAACCAAGGCACAACCGGTGCTGCGCTATCTTCTTTTGGTAGCGGACGCCCTTTGGTTTCAGGATGACCATTGACACTAACATCGGCAATATAAGTCAAAAGCTTTGTCGCGCGGTCCTGTCGTTTAACCTGCTCGAACAGCGCTGGCGTATTGTCGATAAACTTCGTTGTATATTCATTCGACTTGAAAAGCGGATGCGAAATAATCGCCTCAAGAAACGTCAAATTGGTCGCAACACCGCGAATACGGAACTCACGCAATGCGCGGTCCATACGGGCAATAACTTCGTCAGACGTCGGTGCCCATGCGGTTACTTTTTCCAAAAGCGGATCATAGAACCGTGTGATAACCGCGCCCGAATAGGCTGTGCCACCATCAAGGCGAATACCAAAACCCGTTGCACCGCGATAAGCTGTAATACGGCCATAATCAGGAATGAAATTCTGCTCAGGATCTTCCGTTGTAATACGGCACTGGAGCGCATGACCATTAAGGCGAATATCTTCCTGTTTAGGAACGCCCGATTCAGGCGTACCGATCGCGTGTCCTTCAAGAATATGAATTTGCGCTTTAATAATGTCGATGCCCGTGACTTCTTCTGTCACAGTATGCTCAACCTGCACGCGCGGGTTCACTTCGATAAAGTAAAACTCGCCGCTGTCTTTATCCATCAGGAACTCGACAGTACCAGCACCGATATACTGGGTCGCATTGGCAATTTTCAGACCGTAATCAGAAATTTCCTTGCGCTGTTCCATCGACAAATAAGGCGCAGGTGCACGCTCAACCACTTTTTGGTTTCGGCGTTGAATAGAACAATCACGCTCCCAAAGATGGACTGCATTGCCATGCGTGTCGCCCAAAATCTGAACTTCCACATGGCGGGCATTTTGAATTAGTTTTTCAAAATAGACTTCGTCCTTACCAAAAGCAGCACGTGCTTCGCGCTTTGCTTCGGTAACATCGTTTATTACGTCATCTTCAGAGAAGATCGCACGCATACCGCGGCCGCCGCCGCCCCACGATGCTTTAAGCATAACCGGATAGCCGATCTCGGCGGCCATCTTTTTAACTTCCTCCATGTCATCGGGAAGCGGTGTTGTTGCTGGCACCACTGGAACACCGGCAGAAATCGCAAGATTTCGCGCAGCAACCTTATTGCCAAGGGAGCGCATGGTTTCAGGCTTAGGGCCAATAAATGTAATGCCGGCTTCTTGGCAGGCATCCACAAATTCAGGGCTTTCAGACAAAAGACCATAGCCCGGGTGAATAGCATCAGCACCGGAAATGCGCGCAACGCGCAAAATTTCCTCAATCGAAAGATAACTTTCAATAGGCCCCAAATCTTTTTCTAAATGAGGGCCACGGCCAACCTGATAGGATTCATCGGCTTTAAACCGGTGCAGCGCCAGCTTGTCTTCTTCTGCCCAGATTGCGACCGTTTTTATACCAAGTTCATTGGCTGCGCGAAAAACGCGAATCGCAATTTCAGAGCGGTTAGCAACAAGAATTTTTTTGATGGCCACTATGTAGTCCTCAGTATGTTGATTATCGTTACGGCATCTATAAAGTCATAAATGGTGCAGTGCAAACCGCTTGTCTCATAGCGGCTTAACTTTACGCATCCAGCAAAGCTGGATACTTAAACTTCACTCGCTCTCAGATGATTTAGCCCAAAGATTGATGTCTTCATCGCCGGCAATTTCATCAATGCGCTTTAGTTCATCGCTCGTGAACTCAAGATTTGAGACAACACCCGCACAATCCAAAACTTGACTTGGCTTTGATGCACCGATGAGCGCTGTTGTTACGCGTTCGCCGCGCAGCACCCAAGCCAGCGCCATTTGCGCCAATGTTTGCCCACGTGCTTCTGCCATCTCGTTCAGCGCCCGAACGCTATTAAGTGCACTGTCAGTGAGCATTGATTCAAACAGCGATTTACCTTGGGTAGCACGGCTACCCTCAGGAATTCCGTTCAAATATTTCTTCGTCAATATGCCCTGCGCAAGCGGCGTAAAAGCAATGGAGCCAACGCCTTCCTCTTCCAGAGTATCGAGCAGGCCATCACTCTCCACCCAGCGGTTCAGCATGTTGTAGCTTGGCTGATGGATAAGACACGGCGTTCCAAGATCTTTAAGGATTTTGACCGCTTGGCGTGTCCGCTCTGAATTATAAGATGAGATACCCGCATAAAGCGCTTTGCCGGAACGCACGATTTGGTCCAGCGCGCCCATTGTCTCTTCCAGCGGTGTATTTGGGTCAAAGCGGTGCGAATAGAAAATATCAACATAGTCTAGGCCCATACGCTTCAAGCTCTGATCGCATGACGATATATGGTACTTTCGGCTACCCCATTCGCCATAGGGTCCGGGCCACATGTCATAACCAGCCTTTGACGATATAACCAACTCATCGCGGTAACCGGCAAAATCAGTTTTCAAGATTTCGCCAAACGCACTTTCTGCACTGCCCGCAGGCGGCCCATAATTATTGGCCAAGTCAAAATGAGTGATTCCATTGTCAAACGCTGCCTGACAGATTTCCCGCTTTAATGTATGCGGTGTGTCATCGCCAAAATTGTGCCAAAGCCCTAAGGACACAACGGGCAACTGCAAGCCCGAACGCCCACAATGGCGATAGGTCATTTTTTCGTAGCGATCTTCGGCTGGTACGTAACGCATGAAATTCTCCAATGGTATTTGGCCGCGAAGATGATCAGCGCAAGCCAGTTTGTAAAGCTAGCATCCGCACAAATCGGTACTGCTGGGTACACCTAATATGGAATATAGCACTCAAGAATACTATTAGCGGCGAACCACACACCCACTTGACTTTACGGGTTTATACCATCATAGAAGCCCCGTTGGTGCGACATGGTTCGCGCCGCGTTTATTTTACGCGGCAATTTTGTCAGTCAACATCATAACCGGAACGACTATAAAAAGACGGCCTACGTCCTTGGCGTAAGAGCTGGAATTGAACACGAAAGGTAAAAACGATGTTCGCAGTCATTAAAACCGGCGGTAAGCAGTATCGCGTATCCGCTGATGACGTATTTAAAATTGAACGCCTTGACGCTGAAGAAGGCGCACAAGTCGAATTCACAAACGTATTGATGGTCGGCAGCGGCGCAGAAGTAACAATCGGCGCGCCTGAAGTTGATGGCGCAACCGTCGTTGCTGAAGTTGTCGAGCAAGGCCGTGGCCGTAAAGTTATCGCTTTCAAAAAGCGTCGCCGTCAGAATTCACGCCGCAAGCGCGGTCATCGCCAATACGAAACAACTGTTCGTATTACAGAGATTCTGACAGATGGTGCAAAGCCTTCTAAAAAAGCAGCTGCTAAGCCTGCTGCGAAAAAAGAAGCTGCTCCTAAAGCGGAAACAAAAGCAGCACCTGCTAAAAAAGAAGCTGACGCTTCTGCATCAGCAGCGCCATTGTTTACAGCGCCAGCAGGCGATGCAGACAAGCTAACAAACATCAAAGGCATCGGCCCAGTTGCTGAAAAGCAGCTTAACGAGCAGGGCATCACAACTTTCGCTCAGATCGCAGCTCTTTCAAAAGCTGACATCGAAAAAGTTGATGAATATATGCCTTTCTCTGCTGATCAGATCACTGACTGGCAGGCGCAAGCTAAAGAACTTATCAAAGGCTAAGCGCGTTTATCGCGCTCTGACTTGATATCTCGGGCAAATGCCCATAATAACAATTTGGTTCCAACGTTAGGCAGCAGCCAGACACTGGAACAACCAAACCGCAAAGTGCGGCAGGAGATTTAAGATGGCACATAAAAAAGCCGGTGGTTCGTCACGAAACGGTCGCGATTCTGAGTCAAAACGCTTAGGCGTTAAAAAATTCGGTGGCGAGAATGTTATTCCTGGCAACATCATCCTACGTCAGCGTGGCACAAAGTGGCACCCTGGTACTAATGTCGGCATGGGTAAAGATCATACGATTTTTGCTACATCTGAAGGTGCTGTGGAATTCCGCAAGAAAGCCAACGGACGTACATATGTTTCTGTAGCGACAATGCAGGAAGCCGCTGAATAAGCCGGAACTTCTTGAGACCGGTGTTCAAATCCCCGGTCTAATTGTAAAATGACTTAAGGGAGTTGAGCATCAGTTCAGCTCCCTTTTTAATACAAGCCTAGTGAAAACAGATGATAGCAACTGCAAACATGAGTTCTCCGAACGCCTCTGTATTTGACCTTGATACACCTGTTCTTGAGACGCCGCGCCTCATCATGCGCCCGCCGCACCGCGAGGACATTGAGGATCTGGCCTTTATCGGCAACAACAGAGAAATCGCGGAAATGACATCCCGCATGCCGCATCCCTATTCAAAGGATGATGCGCTGGCCTTTATCGAAAGCTTCGAAAGCGGCCGATATGAGGGATGTATCTATGCGATCACACAAACGGATTCCGGCCGCTTAATCGGCATGGGCGCTGTTGAAAATCGCAAACGTTTCGGCGGTTTGGAAATCGGTTACTGGCTTGGTAAGCCCTATTGGGGCAGAGGCTTTGCAACAGAAGCCGCCAGTGCGCTCGTAGATCTTGCCTTCCGTGTGACTGAAACTGACTGCGTTTATGCGGCATGCCGCACGAACAACCCTGCCTCACGCGCAGTGTTGAGAAAACAAGGCTTTAACTTTGTTGGTCTCGACGAAATGAACTCACTAGCCGCTGGCATTGTGCCAATTGAGCGCCATTGTCTTGAGCGTGATATCTGGCTTGATAAGAAATCTGAAGAAAGCAAAGCCGTCGCACGCAAATAATACGTTAAAGACGCGAGTGGATTCTCTACTCGCACTTTGACAACATTTGCGTTAGACACTGCGCTCATAACTCTAAATAGCGTATTGTCGTATCCATGAAATTCCTTGATCAAGCCAAAGTATTTATTCGTTCCGGTGATGGCGGCGCAGGTTCCGTCTCTTTCCGCCGTGAAAAATATATCGAATTCGGCGGCCCCGATGGCGGCGACGGCGGACGCGGCGGCGATGTATGGGCCGAATGTGTTGACGGCCTTAACACGCTGATTGATTATCGTTACGCCCAGCACTTCAAAGCACCAACCGGCGTACACGGCATGGGCCGTAATATGACCGGTAAAAAGAGCGATGATAAAATCCTCCAAGTGCCCGTTGGAACGCAAATTTTTGAAGAAGACAATGAAACGCTCATCTGCGACCTCACAGAAGTCGGGCAGCGCTTTCAGCTTGCGCGCGGCGGCAATGGTGGCTTTGGCAATGCTCACTTTAAATCGTCGACCAACCAAGCACCGCGCCGTGCCAACCCTGGCCAAGACGGTATTGAAAAGTGGATATGGCTGCGCCTAAAGCTGATTGCAGATGCTGGCCTTGTCGGCCTGCCAAATGCAGGAAAATCTACCTTCCTTGCCAGCGTAACATCGGCCAAACCAAAAATTGCTGACTACCCATTCACCACACTTCACCCCAATTTGGGCGTAGTGCGTATTGACCAAAAAGAATTTGTGCTGGCTGATATTCCCGGCCTCATTGAAGGTGCACACGAAGGTGTTGGCATTGGCGACCGCTTTCTTGGCCATGTCGAGCGCACACGCGTATTGCTGCATCTGGTTTCTGCGCGTGAAGAAGATGTGGCACATGCCTATAAAGTTGTTCGCCGCGAACTGGATGCCTATGGCAACGGTTTGGAACTGGACCAAAAAGCAGAAGTCATCGCGCTTTCACAAACTGACACACTGCTTGAAGACGAGCTTGCGGAAAAAGCTGCGGCTTTGGAAGCGGTTTGCGGCCAAAAGCCAATCATGCTGTCATCGGCCACACGTTCAGGTATCGATGATGTGTTGCGGGCATTGATGCGCCATATTCAGGCACAGCGTAAGCAAGAAGATGGTCCGGAAGACCCAACACGCTGGGAACTGTAAATCTGTGGTCGCGCTATCAAATTATAAGCGTATCGCGATAAAAGTCGGCTCTGCCCTTCTTGTTGACCGAAAATCTGGTGTGCGCGATATTTGGCTCAAAAGCCTATGCGCCGACATTGCCAAATTACAGGAAGCTGGCTGTGAGATAATGATTATCTCCTCCGGCGCAATTGCGCTTGGACGTACAGTTCTTGATCTACCGTCTGGCATTTTAAAGCTAGAAGAAAGTCAGGCTGCCGCTGCCGTGGGGCAAATCGCCTTAGCGCCAGCTTGGAATAGCGCCCTTAAACATCACAATATTAACACCGGCCAGATCTTGCTGACGCTCGAAGATACAGAAACACGGCGTCGATATCTCAATGCGCGCGCAACATTGAGCGAGCTTTTGCGCCTCAAAGCTATTCCTGTCATCAATGAGAATGACACTGTCGCAACGAGCGAAATCCGCTACGGCGATAATGATCGCCTTGCCGCACGTGTTGCCACAATGATGAATGCCGATTTGCTCATCTTGCTGTCAGATATTGATGGGCTTTACACGGCACCGCCAGCCTTAAACCCAGATGCTGTGCATTTGCCAATCATTGATACGATTACGCCTGAAATTGAAGCCATGGCAGGCAGCGCCGCTTCTGAATTATCACGCGGCGGTATGCGCACGAAGATTGATGCAGGCAAAATCGCCACGCACGCCGGAACCGCGATGATTATCGCAAAGGGTGAAGCACAAAACCCGCTTCAGTCTTTGCAAGATGGCGCGCGCTTCACGCTCTTTAAACCATCGACAACGCCTGTTTCGGCTTGGAAGAACTGGATTGCCGGTCAATTAGAGCCACAAGGCAAGCTTATCATTGATGAAGGTGCACGCGGCGCACTGTTAAGCGGCAAGTCGCTTCTTGCCGCAGGCGTCAAATCAGCTGAAGGTGATTTTCAACGCGGTGATACTGTCGCGATTTTGCTTGAAGGGTCTAATATCGAAGTGGCGCGCGGCCTTTCTTCATATAGTTCACATGAAGCGCAGCTTATTACGGGCCGCCGAAGCAGCGATATTGAAACCATATTAGGCTATGCGCCACGCGCAGCCATGGTTCACCGCGATGATATGGTCATCAGCTAACACACGCACTAAGAAATATTTGCAAGAAAAAGGCCGAAACGCTGCAACGTTTCGGCCTAAAGTCCTAATAAGTTATCCCAACCCAAATAGGAACACACAAATAAGGTACATGGAATGGTACCTTACCGCAAGTAAGTTTTGGTAAGCTGTAAATTTCCAACATTTTTGAAGCGAATTTCAATTTTTGGCCCAATCAGCCATTCGCGATTTGAACAAAGTCGATCACGAAAAGCGTGATAACCCGCGAGAATTTCGCAATCCTAGCCCTTCAAAAGTCATTTCAAGAAAAAAGCCCAAAAAAAGTTCATTTTTCTCTTTTCCAAGAATGCCTAAAACAAAGGCATTTCGGCACTTCCATTTTGCAACGCTGTGTTCACAAAAACTACACATTACGAGCAACAGAAAGAAAAATGGACACTTCAAAAATCCGCAAGTATTTGAATTAGCTTAACAATTTATATCGTCCGCTTCTTTTCCGCGCACCTCAATCACGGTTACTCTCACAGAAATCTAACGTTTTCGTAATTTGAAACCCTGCGCTGAGGAGCCTATCTTCAACTCATCGGAAGCGGAACGAAAGAATGTTTCAAACATCTTTTAAACCGCAACCCAAAACAAGACCGGAATAAAAAACGACCCGGCCAGAATTTAGACGAAACTTTTGAGCGACACTTAGCGTTGTTCAAATGACAACAATAAAAAGGAACACATTATGAAAACTCTTGCACTTACACTCGCAGCAACTTTGATTGCTTCTACTTCTGCTTTCGCAGCTAATAGCTCATTTTCAAATGGCGACGGTTCTTACCTGCAACATGGCAGCAACCTTGACATGGAATCAACAGCTTCAATCGGTACAAATGCAATCGACACAAGCGCAGTATTTACTTCAAGTGAATATGTGAACGGCCGCGACGCTACAGTGAAATACACACTTGGTGCAGACGGAAGCCGCAACATCATTTCTGAATCTTTCCGCTCAAGCGACCGTTAAGATTTAGCTTCAAGAGCCCGAGGCGCTGCAATGCCTCGGACCCGCCCAGACGATCCCAACCCAATTTTAAAAATAGCGTTCAAACGCTGATAAAAAGGAATACATTATGAAAACTCTTGCCCTTACACTCGCCGCAACTTTGATTGCTTCTACTTCTGCTTTCGCAGCTAACAGCTCATTTTCAAATGGCGACGGTTCTTACCTGCAACATGGCAGCAACCTTGACATGGAATCAACAGCTTCAATCGGTACAAATGCAATCGACACAAGCGCAGTATTTACTTCAAGTGAATATGTGAACGGCCGCGACGCTACAGTGAAATACACACTTGGTGCAGACGGAAGCCGCAACATCATTTCTGAATCATTCCGTTCAAGCGACCGTTAAGATTTAACTTCAAGAGCCCGGGGCGCTGCAACGCCTCGGACGCTTCGAAACTATCCCAACTCAATTTTAAAAATGGCGTTCACACGCTGATAAAGGAATACATTATGAAAACTCTTGCCCTTACACTCGCCGCAACTTTGATTGCTTCCACTTCTGCTTTCGCAGCGAACAGCTCATTTTCAAATGGCGACGGTTCTTACCTGCAAAACGGTGGCAATGTTGACATGGAAGCAACAGCTTCAATCGGTTCTGTTGCAACAATCGACACAACAAACATTTTCACAGTTGATGAAGTTGTTCATGGCCGCGATGCAAAAGTGAAATTTACACTGAATGCAGATGGAAGCCGCAACATCATTTCTGAATCTTTCCGCTCAAGCGATCGATAATTACTCAAATTGCCAGATTTCAGATAATCCCCCTCTCCCAATAGGTTAATCTGGCAAGAGTGGACCTGACACTGCCAATGCAGCCAGGTTCAAGCGAAGTCATAAGCGTGCCCCTCCATGCTCAATGACTTCGCCGTATCAACCACCGCCGGCAATGCCAGCGGTGGTTTTTTTGCAATTATAAACGTCACGTTGCACCAAATGCCGCATCGGTGTAAGAACGCCCAAGTTCTAAAAATTGAGACGGATATGCTGACGCAAACAAATAAATCGACGCAAGAGATTGAAAGCCTAATGGCCGCGATTGGCCAAAATGCGAAAGCGGCAAGTGGCCCTCTATCAATCGCTTCAGCGCAGCAAAAAAACGACGCATTAGCGGCGATGTCCGATGCTGTACTCAAGAACATCGATGTCATTCTTAGCGCCAATGAATTGGACATGAAAAACGGCCTCGAGGCTGATCTTTCGCCTGCAATGCTTGATCGCCTTAAACTCGATAAAGAGCGCATTGAGGCGATAGCAGCAGGCATCCAGTCAATTAGCAAATTGGCAGACCCAATTGGCGAAGTAATCGCTCAGTGGGATCGCCCAAATGGTTTGAACATCGAGCGCGTACGCACGCCGCTTGGTGTGATCGGCGTCATTTATGAAAGCCGTCCAAATGTAACAGCGGATGCTGGTGCGCTCTGCTTGAAAGCTGGCAACGCTGTCATCTTGCGCGGCGGCTCGGATTCAGTCAATTCATCACGCGCCATTCACGCTTGTTTGGTGAGCGGCTTGAAACAAGCCGGATTGCCAGAACACGCAATACAGCTTGTACCAACAACAGACCGCGCAGCTGTCGGCGAATTGCTGAAAGGTTTAGGCGGCTGTGTAGACGTGATCGTCCCACGCGGCGGAAAAAGTCTCGTAGGACGCGTTCAAACCGAAGCACGTGTGCCTGTTTTCGCGCATCTTGAAGGTATCTGTCACATCTATGTGGATGGCTCTGCCGATTTGCAGATGGCTGTCGACGTTGTCACAAACGCAAAAATGCGCCGCACAGGCATTTGTGGCTCAGCCGAAACGCTACTTGTGGACCGACAAGTAGCCGCCAGCCACCTCATACCTATTTTGAAAAGCCTAAAAGAGAAGGGTTGCGAAATTCGCGCCACAGAAGAAATTTGCATTGCTTATCCTGATGCTGTTCCAGCGAAGGAAGAAGATTGGGCAACCGAATATCTTGATGCCATTATCTCGGTGAAAGTCGTTGATGGTATTAGCGCCGCTCTTGCCCATATTCAAAAATACTCCTCTGCCCATACAGAAGCTGTGATTGCAGAAGACGAACACGTCGTCTCGCGCTTTTTCAATGAAGTTGATAGTGCGATTTTGCTCCACAACGCTTCAACACAATTCGCTGATGGCGGCGAATTTGGCATGGGCGCTGAAATCGGCATAGCCACAGGAAAAATGCATGCTCGCGGACCCGTTGGCGTTGAACAGCTGACATCGTTTAAATACCGCGTGCATGGCACCGGCCAGATCCGAACCTAACCCGCGTGAAACACACCAAGGACATCACCGCAGGCGTTGCAGCGCAATATCTGCGCATGCCCTATGTTGAAAAAGGCATGACCGTTGGTCTTTTCGGCGGCTCTTTTAACCCGCCGCATGATGGGCACCGACTGGTATCGGAAATAGCGCTGCGCAAGCTGGGGCTAAACCAATTATGGTGGATGGTCACGCCGGGTAATCCGCTTAAAGACACATCTAAATTACCAAGCCTAGCGGAGAGAATTGCGCTTTCTGAAAAGCTCAATCATGACCCGCGCATCAAAATAACAGGCTTTGAAGCCTCACTGAATACAGCCTACACGGCCCAAACATTGGCCATGATCCATAAGCGTAATATCGGCGTGAATTTCGTTTGGATTATGGGCGCAGATAATCTAGCCAGCTTTCACAAATGGCAAAATTGGCAAATTATCGCTCAAACATTTCCCATAGCCGTGATTGACCGCCCCGGCTCCACTTTGTCTTATCTATCATCGATCATGGCCAAAACTTTTGACTATGCCCGCGTTGACGAAAATGATGCACCCGCTTTGGCGCATCTAAAAGCGCCCGCATGGACATTTATTCACGGCCCAAGATCACGACTTTCATCAACAGCAATCCGCGACAAAACAACAAACCAGTAACATGTCGTAACCTTCTTCAAGATGGATTGCGTCTTGAAACTGTTATATAGGCATGACTATCTTTACATTATCAGGCAGACGAAACGCCTGATTTGCAAATGTTCCAGAGGAAAGGACCCACTTGAGAACAGCAAACGAAAAGAAGGTTAAACAACCTTCAGCATCCGAACTCAGCGGCACTGCCACTGCGCAACGGATTTATGATCTTGTGATGGACAGCTTGGATTCAAGCAAAGCCATCGACATCATCCCGATCAACATTCGAGGCAAATCTGCACTGGCCGATTATATGGTTGTTGCATCAGGTACATCACATCGACACGTGAACGCTGTTGCTGACCAATTGCTTCGCACATTAAAAGAGCAAGGCTTGGGCACGTCCCGCGTCGAAGGTCTTGCAGGCGCCGACTGGGTTTTAGTCGATGCAGGCGATGTGGTTGTGCATATCTTCCGTCCGGAAGTACGCGAATTCTATCAGCTTGAAAAAATCTGGTCAGAAGACGCAGACACGGTGCATTAAAAATACCGCTCCGGTACAGCACCGGAAAGGATTGATTTATGCAGCTGGTTTTATTTTGTGTTGGCCGTCTTAAAAAAGGGCCAGAGCGCGAACTTGTTGAGCGCTATCTTGACCGTGTGGCCAAGACAGGCCCGCAATGCGGCCTGTCTTTTGGCGGCGTAACAGAAATCGTTGAAAGCCGCGCCCAAACCGCCGAACAGCGCAAAGCTGAAGAAAGTGCGCGTTGCCGCGAGCTTTTAAGCGACCCACGTTCCGCACTGCTTTTATTTGATGAACGCGGAAAGGCACTTGGTTCACGCGATTTTGCTGGAAAAATCGGCGATCTTCGCGACCGTGGAATCCAGACCTTGGTGGCCGCAATTGGCGGCCCTGACGGTCATGACCAAAGCCTTGCACAAGAAGCACAAATGGTCGTAGCACTCGGCAAATTAACCTGGCCCCATCAAGTGGCACGCATTTTGGTAGCCGAGCAGCTCTATCGCGCGAGCGCCATTTTGAACAATCACCCCTATCACCGCGACTAAAAAGCCAAGCGCTTAATCATATTTGCGCCCCTTTACACTTTTATCGCAGCGCAAATCATTTAAGGTTAGGCAAGAAACAGGCTTTGATTCTTGGCAACGACATTGGGTAAATTTTTAACACGGCAATATTGGCTGGTGGCGCTCTTCATGTGCGCTGTCACCAGTGCGCAAACGCAGGTGTTATTACCCGATGATATGCCCCCAGAAGTTCGCCAAAGCCTACAAAAATCTACCGCAGAATTAAACGCAATCCTTGATGAACGCGGTGTCACAGAACAACGCACCAAAGAACTTGAAATTGAGGTCGAAGCAATTCGCAAGGATAGAGCGGCGATTACAGCAGCGCTTATTCAATCTGCCAAAACTGAAAAGAAATTAGCGGCAGATATTTTTCAATTGCAAGAAGATCTGTTGGCGCTTGAAACCCAAAAGGCAGACATTCAAATCGGCCTATGGGAGCGCCGCGGCGCATTGGCAGAAGTATTGGCGGCTTTGCAGCGCATGGGCCTTAACCCGCCGCCCGCAATTTTGGTCACGCCCGAAGATGCACTTGGCTCGGTGCGCAGTTCTATTCTTTTAAGTGCAGTGGTGCCGCATATGCGCGCCGAAACCGAAATTTTAATTGCCGACATTCAAGAACTCGATCAAATCACGGGCAGCATTACGTCAGAGCAAGAAAAGCTAAAATCAACACGCCAAGAGCAAGCAGCAGAACAAAAGCGCCTCACTTTACTTGTCGAAGAAAAGCGCAAAATTGAAGGACAGACGGCAGCAGAATTGGCCGCGCAACAAAAACGCATGGCCGAATTACTTGCACAAGCCGAAAGCATGGAAAGCTTCATTTCTTCGCTAGAAGATGAGGCCGAACGCGTAAAACGAGAAGCTGAAGAAAAACTACGCGCTGAAGAACAAGCGCGCATTGAAGAAGAGCAGCGCAAAAAGGCAGAAGCAGAAGCAGCGCGCCTTGCAGCTGAAAAAGCACGTGAAGACGCCGAGCGCGCCAAGCGTGAAGCCGATGAAGCCCAGCAGCTTGCTGCCGAACAAAAGCTGCGCGAGGCAGAAACAGCCCGTTTGAATGCTGAGCGCGAACAACGCGAAGCACAATTGCGAATCAATGCTGCGCGTGAACGTGCAGCTGAATTGGCTGCAAAACCAAGTAGCATTGCGCCGGCAGCAGCATTTTCAACCCGCAGCGGCCAATTGGCAAAGCCTGTTTCAGGCCGCACAATTACCGCATTTGGCGATGATGACGGACTTGGTCAAAGAGCACAGGGTGATACATTAGAGACCAGCCCTAACGCGATTGTGACTGCACCAGCAGATGGGAAAGTGCTATATGCTGGACCATTCCGCGCCTATGGTAACCTATTGATCATTGATGCAGGAGAAGAGTATCATCTTGTCCTTGCCGGTATGGATAGGATAGACGTTGCACAAGGACAATTTGTGCTTGAAGGTGAACCAGTAGGCGCAATGGGCCGTATCAGATTAGCCAGTGTTACGGCTGCGGCGACTAAAAATGACAACCCGACGCTCTATATAGAGTTTAGGAAGAATTCAAAACCGATCGATCCATCACCATGGTGGGAAAAGATCAGTGCGGGAAGGACGTAAATATGCTCCGTAAACTATCTCTGCTGTTCGCAGGTGCACTCATTGGTGCAGGTACAACAGTGCTTGTAGCAGGCCAACCGATGATTAGTGCCAATGCAGCGGGCAATGAGACATACAAAAATCTAGCGATTTTTGGAGATATTTTCGAAAGAGTGCGCAGCAATTACGTCGAAGAGCCAAACGACAGTGAACTCGTTGAAAATGCAATCAACGGCATGTTGATGTCGCTTGATCCCCATTCGTCATATCTCAATACTGAAGATGCTGATGACATGCGCACACAAACCCGCGGTGAATTTGGCGGTCTTGGCATTGAAGTTACAATGGAAGATGAACTTGTTAAAGTCATCACACCTATGTTTGAAAGCCCCGCTGAAGAAGCAGGCGTGCTTTCCGGTGACTTTATTTCCAAAATTGACGGCGAAGAGGTTCGCGGCCTGACACTGCAAGAAGCGGTCGACAAAATGCGCGGCCCCATTAACACGCCGATCGTATTGGAGCTTCTACGCAAGGGTGCCGATGCGCCGATTGAAGTGACTATCGTTCGCCAAATCATTACTGTTCAAGCTGTAAAAACGCGCATTGAAGATGACGTTGCTTATCTTCGTGTTATCTCCTTTACCGAGCAGACCTATGATGATCTTGCCGAAGGTATCGAAAAGATGACTGCGGAAATTGGTGAAGATAAAATCAAAGGCTATGTTATTGATTTGAGGCTCAATCCGGGCGGTCTTCTCGATCAGGCGATCAATGTATCCGATGCGTTCCTTGAAAAAGGCGTTATCGTTTCAACACGTGGCCGCGATGACCGCGACAGCCGCCGCTTCTCTGCGCGCGCAGGTGATTTGGTCAACGGCAAGCCGGTTATTGTGCTGATTAATGGCGGTTCCGCCTCTGCATCTGAAATTGTTGCTGGCGCTCTGCAAGACCATCGCCGTGCAACGGTTGTGGGCACACAAAGCTTCGGCAAAGGCTCGGTTCAGACAATCATCCCGCTGGGCGAAGGCGGCGCGTTGAAGTTGACCACAGCGCTGTATTACACCCCTTCTGGTATTTCCATTCAGGGCAAGGGCATTACACCGGACATCAAAGTGGACCAGACCTTGCCTGAAGAGCTTCAGGGACGTGATTTAACGCGCGGTGAATCTGATTTACGCGGCCATATTGCGGGCGAAAAGGAAGATGACGAAGGTTCCGGCTCAGTTGCTTATGTTCCCCAAGACCCAAAAGATGATGATCAGCTTACATTTGCGCTCGAATTGCTGCGCGGAGAGCGCACGGATAAGGCATTTCCGCCAGATCCAAACAAAGCGACATCTAACTGATCTCTAACAACGGTCGGCAAACGGTAGCATTGCCAAAACCGTGACGAGACCTAAGATAGAGGCCACCATCGCTGGTGGCCTTTTTGATTCGATTAATTATGTTCAAGCAGCCTGAAAGTTATTCTAAAATATGAATGATCTAAACGCCCCGCTTGGCAAAAACTTACCGCCAAAAAAGCGCGCACCCAAAACGCCGACCTCGCCGCCAACGGGAAGAGGCTTTGCCGTTATATTAGGCGTTATATTTATCGGCATTTTGGCGCTCAATATTTACATCTTCATTGATACGCACAAAGATACAGGCACGCTTGTTGTGCGCCTGCCTGAACCAGAGCCAATTGAAATAGCCGAAGCAAAGTCTGAGCCAGAAGCGGACAAGCCCGATGTTGAAGTCATCTATGGGCAACCGGACGCAAATCTTTCACAAGAGCCGATTATAGCCGCTGAACGCGAAACAATCACAGAAGTTTCGCCGGGCGGCCCGCGCATCATTACAATCCGCGATCCACAGGCGACCGAAATCGGCCAGCCGGATGGCCAACGCCACCGGCCAGTGCAAAGCGCATTGGAGGAAACAGATGCGGGCAAGCTACCCAAACGCACCGATGATGGACGCCGCCCTGTTGATATTTATGCGCGGCCTTGGTCAAATGCTGGCGGCAAACGCATAGCCATTGTCATTGGCGGCCTTGGCCTGTCACAGACGGGCACGCAGCGCGCGCTGGATCAATTGCCACCAGAAATAACGCTGGCCTTTGCCCCAACCGGCAACAGCTTGGATCGGTGGATGGGTGTAGCCCGCAAAAAAGGCCATGAGCTTTTAATGCAAATTCCAATGGAACCGTTCAACTATCCGCAGGTAAACCCCGGCCCGCATACGCTGCGTTTGGCTTCAAGCCCTGAAACCAATCTTGAAAACTTGCAATGGGCGATGGCCCGAATGACCAATTATAGCGGCGTTACCAACTATCTTGGCGCGCGCTTCATGGGCGACAAGCAAGCAATAACGCCGATATTAGAAGAATTGGGCGAGCGCGGCCTCTTGTTCTTTAATGACGGCAGCTCAGGCACAGCTGGCAATCTTGGCGCTGATGCTGCGCGCGCCCGCGTTCCCTATGCGGCTGCAAATGTGATTATTGATAACTCGAATTCTCCAGATGACATTCGCACCAAACTCAAAGCATTAGAAGCATTGGCCGAGGCACGCGGCACAGCAATTGGCACAGGCTCCGCGCTTGAACTCACGGTTAAAACCGTTGCTGAATGGGCCAACCAAGCCAAAAAGAACGGTTTTGAAATTGTTGGTATCGCCGCTCTTGCAAGCGATCCCGAGCGTAAGCGTTAGATAGGGCACCCAATGGCTAAGAAAGACAAAAAACACATGCGTGCAGAAGATCTTCCATACCGTCCTTGCGTTGGTGTCATGATTCTCAACAAAGAAGGCCTTGTCTGGGCAGGGCGGCGCATCAAAGAAGGCAATACGGAATATTCCGGCTCTCCTCTATTGTGGCAAATGCCGCAAGGCGGCATCGACAAGGGTGAAGAACCGATAGAGGCGGCCGCACGCGAACTTTATGAAGAAACCGGCATGACATCGGTCACCCTCATTGAAGAAGCGCCTGAATGGTACAACTATGATTTGCCCGCCGATATGATTGGTATTGGCCTTAAAGGAAAATTCCGCGGCCAAAAACAGCGCTGGTTTGCCTATAGATTTTCAGGTGATGAATCCGAAATTCAGATTAACCCACCGCCAGGTGGGCACACTGCTGAGTTTGATCAATGGGCGTGGAAACCCATGGCTGAGTTGCCAGAGCTGATCGTGCCCTTTAAACGCGATGTCTATCAAAACGTTGTTGCAGCCTTTGCGCATTTGGCAGGCACCAAAAGCAACTGACGTCTTCTCAATGCGGCTGTTCAAAGTTGTGTTCTTATAAATTGGGCTGCCCAGCAAGGCCCGCACAAGCACGCCACGTTTCAATTGGTCAGGGTTAAAAAGCTTCTAAGGCAAGCAATTGCTTAAAAGAATCTATAACGGAGCAATCAAATATTAACCAAATGAAACTTAGAACATTAAGATCGAAGAGCCCTGTTTTGGCTTAGGCATGATGCCGCTTTCGCACCCGGTAATCCGGAATGTTGATATCCATCCATTCCATAACGGGACTTTCTATGAGTTCTCCCTCGCTTTCTGTTAATCAGGCGACACAAAATACGAACTCCTCCTCAACTTTGAGGCGCGGTATCTGGTCATTTGCTGGCTTGATCGTGTTGACCCTTGTCGGCACGACGAGTTTTGCGATTTACACTCAATCGCAAAATAATAATGTAAGCCAAAGCATTCAGCAGGTAATCGAGGCGAAAAATCTGGTTTCAGATATTGCCCCACCGCCAGCATATGCGATCGAAGCTTATGTGAATGTGCTTGAGGCCAATCGTGGCCGCGCCGATATCAAAGCGACTTTCAATGAATTCCAACAGCGCGAAACTGAATATTTGCAGCGTGTGGATCATTGGAAAGCATCACCAATTCCAGCCGATATTAAACAGTCGATTACCGTGGACGCGCCCGCTGCGTTGCAAGATTTCTGGCAGCAGTCAAAAGAGGTCGTCTTTCCGATCCTTTTGAAAGAAGGCGCTCGATCAGCTGTTGATGGCTCAAAGCTCAATGCAGCTTTAATGCAAATCGAAAATTCATTTAGCAATCACCGCGATATTGTGGCCTCTGCCACAACACAAGCGCAGCAATATCTTGATAGCAACGCCGCATCAGCACAAACAGCTGAAGGCATGAGCGATTGGACATTCCCTGCGCTTGCTGGCCTGATAGGCCTTATGGTTCTTGCTGCTCTTTATGCGCTCAGCCGCAATGTTCTAACGCCGCTTGGCGCTATTGCACGTCATTCTGAAGGCCTGACAAAAGGCGAAGATTTAGGCGAAATCCCATTTACTGAGCGGAACAATGAAATTGGTTTCATTGCCAGCGCATTAAACACAATAAAGCATTCAAATTCTGATTCATTAAGCGCGCAAAAAATCATCAATGAAGAACGAGAACGCGCTGCAAAACTTTCAGAAGAAATCACAAAAGAACGCGAAGAGCGTGATGCAGAAACAGCCAAGGCTGTCAGCCAAATCGGCGCTTCTTTAAACCGCATGGCCAAAGGTGATTTCACTGGCACAGTTGATACCCCGTTCACAGGCGAATTGGAAAAACTACGCGCAGACATCAATTCCACACTGGCACAAATCTCACAAACATTCGGCCGTATCGTCAACACGACAGAAAGCCTTGGAACAGGCGTGCTTGAGATTGTCACAGCGTCGGACGATCTTTCTGTTCGCACCGAGCGCCAAGCTGCATCTTTAGAAGAAACAGCTGCGACACTCACACAGATCACTGCGACCGTTAAAAAATCATCTGAGGGTGCAAAACACACCAAAACAGTGGTTGAGACGGCCAAAGAAGATGCGATGCAAAGCGGTGCAGTGGTTGAAAAAGCCCTTTCCGCAATGAGCGAGATTGAAAAATCTGCCAAGGAAATCAATCAGATCATTTCAGTCATTGATGAGATTGCCTTCCAGACCAACTTGCTTGCATTGAACGCAGGCGTAGAAGCTGCCCGTGCAGGTGATGCAGGCAAAGGCTTTGCTGTTGTTGCATCAGAAGTTCGTGCCCTTGCACAGCGCTCTGCCGAAGCGGCCAAAGAAATCAAAGGCTTGATTTCAAAATCCAGCGTACAGGTTAAAGACGGCTCCCAGCTTGTGGGCAAAACCGGCGAAACACTACACCGTATTGCAGATCAAGTTATTCACATATCTGAGGTTGTTGACCAAATCGTCAGCGGTGCGGACGAGCAGTTCCAGTCCTTGAACGAACTCAACGCCGCTGTCAGCGATCTTGATTCCGGCACACAGCAAAATGCTGCCATGGCAGAAGAAGCAACTGCGGCCTGTCATTCACTCAAGGCAGAAGCATCAGAACTCACTGATTTAATCAAGACGTTCAAGATTTCAGGCAATACAACCTTCGCGCCACGCGCACCTATCCAGCCACCCGTAAGACCGGCCGCTAAAGTTGCGCCAAGCGCACCGAAGGCACGCACAGCGCCAACGGCTCCGCTTGCACCAAGCGCGATTAGAAAACCAGCGCCGATAGAGCCGCGCAAATTCGTTACATCTGCCAAACCTGTTGCGATTAACGGAAAAACCACGCAGCACCACGCGCCAGCGCCCTCGCCTGCCAAAAACCTAATTTCAAAAGTCTCCAGTGCTTTTGCGCCAAACACGCAAGGCAATACCGCACTGCAAGACGATGACTGGACGGAGTTTTAAGACATGACAGATCAAGAAATGGACTTGAGTATCGATCTCGATATGTCCGATCTATCGCCCGCTCTAAATTCAGGTGAGCAGTCGAACCTAGCAATCGACGCAAAGCTATCTGGCGAAAATGTTGAAGCGCTCATCAGCGATATTTTAGCATTGCGTTACAAAGATTTGAACATCGACGCGAGCGCTGTTGAGCAAGCCGATACGCCCTGCATTGAGGCGCTGATATCGGCATCAAAACAATGGGCGCTTGATGGATTTTCTCTGACTTTTTCAGCCATATCTGAAAATTTCATAGCCATACTTTCTACATTAGGTCTGGATCAATCTGATCTGGAAACAGGAGAATTGAAATGACGACGACAGTCCTTGCGGTCGATGATTCACGCACGATGCGCCAGATGCTGGAGCATTGCCTTAAAGGTGCAGGTTTCAATGTAGTTTTGGCAGAAGATGGCGCAGATGGCTTGGAAAAGCTTGCAGCCAACGATCCTAAAGTCATTATCACCGACATCAATATGCCTGTTATGGATGGCTTCGAGTTCATCGAAGCAGTGCGCGGCGGTGACAATAAATCACGCCTACCAATCCTCGTCCTGACAACTGAAAGCGATGCGGCGAAAAAAGAACGGGCCCGCAACGCAGGCGCAACGGGCTGGATTGTGAAACCATTTGATCCTGAAAAGCTCATTGGCGCTGTCAAACGCGTTATGCCGTAAGGGGAACGACTCATGAATATGGATGCAATCAAAGACACGTATTTTGCCGAATGTGGCGACCAGCTTGCTGAGCTAGAGTCGGGCCTCTTCGACATGTCGAACGGCGATACGGACCCAGAGATTATCAACTCGGTTTTCCGCGCGGTTCACTCGATCAAGGGTGGCGCGGGAGCATTTGCGCTTGATGACTTGGTGAGCTTTGCTCATGTTTTTGAAAATGCATTAGACGTCATCCGCTCGGACAATTCCCAATCAAGCCCACAGCGTATCGACCTTTTATTGCGCTGCGCCGATGTGTTGACGGATATTGTGGCCGTTGCGCGTGATGGCGGCGACAAAATTCCTTGCGAAGAAATAACCCAAGCGCTTGAAACCGAATTCAATCTCGAAGCTGAAGATGAAAACGCAGAAGAAACCGTTTTCGATGCGGTGCCAATTTCACTCGATGCCTTTGATTTCGATGATTTTGGAACCCCGCCAAAAGCATTTCAAATCGCGTTTGCACCGCAAAACGAACTCTATTTGCATGGCCATGATCCACAGCGCATCTTCCGCGAAGTTGCCGAGCTTGGCACCTGCACAGCGAAAGCTGACATAAGCAATGTCCCGCCGTTAGATGGTTATGATCCAAAGGTGACGAACCTGAGCTGGAACCTAACGGTTGAAACAGACGCTACTCTTTCAGCTGTAAAAACCCCGTTTGAATGGGTTGAAGATTTCTGCACGCTCGAAATTCAAGAGCCAGAAGAAGAGGCATTTGAGGGCGGCGCTGATATTAGCGACTTTCTTGGCGGCCTTGATCTGGATGTTGATACATCCCAGTTCGACGATGATGCACCAGAAGAAGCGCCTGCAGATTTCGGTGCACCTGTTGATATTGATTTGCCCGCAGCACCGCTTGAACTTGTTGAGACAAAAGAAGCAACGCCAGAAGCCAGCAAAGATCGCCAAACAGCATCAAAGCCAATCCGTGTGGATTCGGCCAAGGTTGACCGCCTGATCAACCTCATGGGCGAAATGGTAATCAGCCAATCCATGTTGACCATGCAGATCAATGATGCCGGATTTGCTTCTGGAACTCCGGCCGGTCTTGCGCTTGTTGAATTGCAAAACCTTACACGTGACATCCAATCAAGCGTGATGGCTATTCGCGCTCAGCCGATTAAACCTGTGTTCATGCGCATGTCGCGCGTTGTGCGCGAAGTTGCCAATGCGACAGGCAAAAAAGCCAATCTGGTGCTTGAGGGTGAATCAACAGAAGTTGATACAACCGTCATTGAAGGTCTATCCGATCCCCTCACCCATATGATCCGTAACTCCGTTGATCATGGCATCGAAAGCGCAGAAAAACGCATTGCTGCAGGCAAACCAGAAGTGGGCGAAATCAGGCTTTCTGCTTCTCATAGTTCAGGCAGCATAGTGATCGAAATTCGCGACGATGGTGCAGGGATTAATCGGCCAAAAGTTCTCGAAATCGCACGCAAAAAAGGCATCGTCTCACAAGACGCTAAACTTTCAGACGACGAAATCGACAATCTTATTTTTGCGCCCGGTTTTTCAACGTCAGATGAAATTACCGATGTTTCTGGCCGCGGTGTCGGCATGGATGTCGTGCGCCAGTCCATTCAAGGGCTGGGTGGCCGCGTTCTTATCTCATCAGAGCCCGGCAAAGGCTCGCACTTTACGCTGCACCTCCCGCTAACACTCGCCATCCTTGATGGTATGTTGGTTAAAACTTCCGAGCAAATTCTCGTATTGCCGGTCACATCCGTTATCGAAACCATCATCTTCAACAAGGAAGATGTGTTCACGATTGGCGAAGGAAACCGCGTCTTGAAACTGCGCGGCCAATTGGTGCCGCTCATTGATATTGGGCACAGCCTTGGCTTTAGCGAAAAAACAACCGATTGGGAAAACGCCACCGTCGTTGTGGTTGAATCGCGCAAGAACGAAATGAGCGCGTTGGTTGTTGATTCAATCGTTGGCCAACAGCAGGTCGTCATTAAAAGCATGGAAAGCAATTACAAACGCATTCCAAGCATTGCAGCAGCTACAATATTGGGCAGTGGACGCATCGCATTAATTCTCGATGTCGATGATATCGTTAGCCGCAAGGCAAAAGAAGTCCCTGTTCAGCAAACCCCGAAACTCGAAAAAATCGCCTAGAAGGAAACTGATATGTCCGATGTAAACAGCAAGCATGAAGAGTTTATCGTCTTTCGCGTAGGCGAACAGGAGTTCTGCGTAGAGATCACATCTACACGCGAAATCCGTGGATGGACGCCATCAACCGTTCTTCCCCATTCACCAGATTATCTGCTCGGTGTTATCAATCTGCGCGGCACAATTTTGCCAATCGTGGATCTGGCAAAGCGCCTTGGCCTTCACTCTGAAGGCCCAACGGAACGCCATGTCGTTATCGTGGTGCAAGTGAAAAACAAAATGGTCGGCCTTTTGGTCAATTCCGTGTCAGACATTTTGGAAGTCAAAGCAGAAGATTTACGCGATGTGCCTGACCTAGACAATCAAGTTGCCGCTGAGTTTTTCGGCCGTGTTGTTGTCTTGGAAGAGCGTATCATATGTGAAATCCGTCTTGATCGCCTTGTGCCGGATGAAGTGGAACTTGCGGCATGAACGCAGCCCTCGAACTCGCATCAGGCACTCAAAACGCCTTTGCAAGTCCGGAGTTAAGTCTCGCTGATTTTGCTACGATCGCAAAGATCGTTCAAGATCTAAGTGGTATTCAGCTCAGTGAGCGTAAGTTGGGATTGGTCAAATCTCGATTGCAAAAGCGATTGCGTGTGCAGCGCCTATCTGATTTTGGCTCTTACATACGTCTGGTGCAATCACCTGATGGACGTGATGAATTAGAAGAACTCATATGCGCGATCTCGACCAATGTGACAGGCTTCAATCGGGAGCCGCATCATTTCACACACTTCCGTGAAAACTTGGTCGAAAAACTCGCCAAAAAGCTGACCAACGGTGAATCTGTCCGCATATGGTCGGCTGGCTGCTCAAACGGCAGCGAAGCCCACACCATTGCCTGCGCCATGCTGGATGCTTTTCCAAAAGTTGCAAATTACGACTTCCGTATTCTAGCAACAGACATCGACAAATATTCTCTAAACGTTGGGCGCAGCGGCCTTTATAGCGCCGATATGGTGTCAAAGATGCCAAGCAACACGCTATCAAAATGGTTTAAAGTCGTCGACGGCTCTTACCAGTTAGCGCAAGCACCACGTGATTTGGTCTCGTTCAAACATCTAAACCTGATGAATTCATGGCCGTTAAAGCGCAAATATGATGCCATTTTCTGCCGCAACGTACTGATCTATTTTTCGCATGAAGATCAGGAAAAACTGTTCAACAAATTTGCAGATCACCTTCTGCCTGAAGGGCAATTTTTTATCGGTCATTCCGAACGCGTTATCGGTTCTGCTACGGATAAGTTTAAATCCATTGGCTCGACCACCTATGAACGCACACTACGAGGTTCGAACTAATGGCCGTTAAAGTGCTCATCATTGATGATTCAAAATCAATGCAACGATTGCTCGCAGCTATCCTGTCTGATGATCCGATGATCGATGTCATTGGCATGGCATCGGACCCTTATGAAGCACGCGCCATGATCAAGGAGCTGAACCCTGATGTTCTGACCCTTGATATTGAAATGCCAAAAATGAATGGCCTGCAATTTCTGTCGAAGGTCATGACGCTGCGTCCAATGCCGGTGGTAATGATTTCCAGCCACACAGGCAGAGGCACTGAACTATCGCTTGAAGCATTGTCGCAAGGCGCATTTTGCTGCCTGCCAAAACCGCGCATTGATGATGAAGCAGCGCTTCGCGAAATCTGCGCGATGGTAAAGTCGGCCGCTCAATCAAGCGCAGCGATTACGCGTAATGCCAAACAACCCGTGGCCATAACGGCAAAGCCGGAACGCATCAGATCTGGTACAATGCCGGAAATCATTGCCATTGGCTCATCGACCGGCGGTGTAGAAGCCTTAACGACTTTGTTTAAATCCTTTCCGGCCGATTGCCCGCCAACAGTTGTAACCCAGCATATGCCTGCCACTTTCACAAAGAGTTTTGCAGAGCGGTTAAACAAAATATGCAAGCCGAATGTTAGCGAGGCAAGCAATCTCACGGTTTTAGAGCCGGGCAATATTTACATTGCACCGGGCGCGGTTGGTCACACCAAGATCATCAAGACCGATAAGCTGCGCACACGCGTCAGCCCCGGTGAGCCCGTTGATGGCCATATGCCATCGGTCAATGTACTTTTTGATTCACTGGCGGAAACTGGATGTAAGAATATCTGCTCAGCGCTCCTTACGGGCATGGGCAGTGACGGCGCAAATGGACTTTTGCACCTGAAAGAAGCAGGCGCAAAAACAATTGCACAAGACGAAAGAACAAGTCTCGTATACGGCATGCCTAAGGCGGCGCATATGCTGGGGGCAGCGAGCTTTGTATTACCAATAACAAAAATAGCAGACGCATTGCTCAGTTACTGAGCAATATACAGGAGGTCCAAATGGCAACTAAAGATGTATTAAGGGTGATGGTCGTAGACGACCATGTGACGAGCCGAATGGTTACGGTTGAAGCCCTCGAAGGGCTTGGCATCCGTAACATTGTGCATGCGAAAGATGGCCGCGAAGCATTTACAAAACTATCAGCCGCACCTGTGCATCTGATTATTTCAGACGTGTACATGCCTGATGTTGATGGGTTGCAATTGGTCAAAGCGCTGCGCGCACATCCAAAGCTGCAAAAAACAGGCATCATTTTGATGACCGGTCGAAAAGACGAAAAAATTGTAAAACTCGCACAGCAGTTTCAAGTGAACATGGTGCTCGCAAAACCATTTACAGAAGCCAGCTTGCGATCAGCCATTGAGTCTGTTGTCGGACGACTGAACTAATGTTTGACAACATGGTCAAAGTGTCGGTCATGCAGCGTTCGCATCATGTATCAAGCGACGCCAACACCGTCTTGTCAGCCGTTCTGGGCTCATGCGTTGCTGTTTGCGCCTTCGATGCGACCATGGGCATTGGCGGCATGAACCACATGCTGCTTCCTGACGCGCGCGAAAAAGATCAAAACGCAAGCAGCACGCTTTATGGTGCCAACCTCATGGAACTCCTGCTGAATGATCTTTATAAGCAAGGCGCCCGCAGACAATATCTTCAGTTCAAATTATTTGGTGGCGGAAAATTGACGAGCAATGGCTTTGATGCCGGCGAACGCAATATCAATTTCATCAGTGAATTTGTTAAGAATGAAGGGCTAAATGTCATATCATCGAGCCTTGGCGGAAACGCCGGACGCCGGATTGAATTTCATCCTGCAACCGGACGCTCACGGCAAAAATTATTAATCGACAAACAGGTCGAAAGCATTGCGCTGCAAACTGAGATCATACCTGAAACAGGTACAATGGAGCTATTCTAGTGACTGATAATAAAACAAATACACAGCACGATGATGCCATCAATATTATTGCGGCTGAATTGCTATCCATCGCGAATGAAATTGAAGAATTGCCTTCATTTGATCCAAGCGAGTTGACCAATGAAAAAATGATGCAGTTGCAGAAGATTGATTTTTGCAGCCAGCGTTTGCGCGAAGTTTCAAAACTGGTTGTTGAGTTTGCGGAGCAATCGCATCAAGACCAGATCACGCTTTTGAAGATTCTCGCTTCCAGCGCCAAGCTTGAACATACGCGCGATCTTTTTGAGCAGCATAAAATTGGCTAGAACAAGCCATAGTGTGCTGCTCCAAGTTCTGAAGAGACGAAAATCCACCCGAAGTTTCTTCTCATCTTAATTTTGCGACGAGTTGATAATGCACCGCTGACAAGCAGCATGCTTAAAAGTCGTCGCCGCCTGCATTTAAGCAGTGAACGGCAAATCGTGCGCGATAGGCTAGTCGATCATTTCTAAAGTCAAAATTGACACGATTAACAAACAGCCACTTACCAACACTACTAACATCGAAACACTCATCCTAAATATCTGCAATCATTGCACTTTTATGATGCCCGACATGCCTTGCCCGTAGCTGCCTCTATAAATACAGCAATAAATCCACAGCGCTTAATGATTCCAGCGTGGGGCAAGCAGCACGGCCTATGTTGAGAATATTATTATCGCTTGGCTATTTTATTCATGAACACTGTCGTTTCAAACATCGTCCTACCTGCTGCATGCGCATTAGTGTTCTGCGGCGCAGCTTTCATGGGCATTTCTGTAGAACCCAGCGGCCATAATCAGGCCGTGATTGATAATGGCAAACTGAAAAAAGAAGAAGTTGCGACGGTTCAGCATTCTTTCCCAGTCTTCTACCAAAATGAAAAAACGGGCCATTGCGTGCTGGGCATCCGAACGCCTGTTGAAAAATCCAAAGATCAATATGCAGATGCAAAAAGCGTCAAGCAGCGCAAAGAAATCTATACAAAAGCGTCAACAATTCTAGCAAATGCGGAAGACGGCGATGCGGTCTGTGCTGATCTATTTAGCGCAGCAGCAGCAATCGCCGATGTAGAAGAATATGTATTCCTACTAAAATAGGACTATTCGTTAGTATCGTTCGCAGCATTACCGCTGACGCTATCATCGATAAGCAGAGCATCATTTTGTAAGATATCAAGCTGCGAAATCGTAACGCTATCGACCATTTGAACACCAAGCTCGGTGTTTATTTTGTTCAATAATCCATCTTCGGTTTCACCGAAGATACGATACGTATTGTTTGTATTGAGCGATGCCGCTGTCGCAATCAAATGTCTGTAGATAGCATCTGTCAGATAGGTCTCAAGATTGAGGTCAAAACGTTTGGCCTCTTCCTCATTAATCTGCACCAAAAAGCGCGACAGCAAATAACCATCAACTTGATTATCCACGATCAACGGCACGGCGATCAATTCGAGTTCGAGATAACGCTCTTGCTTATCTTCACTACCATCAGCATGTATGCTGGCCGGATCATGCGCTGCATTATCAGGTAATAGTCCAGCCCATGCCCCGCCAGCAACGCTGGCCAGAACACCAAGCGCTGTGATGTTTCCTAGTAAAGACATGCCTACAGACTGCGATAAGCGGCATAGGTGCCGTCTTTGCTGCTTGCCTGCGCAAGATTGCCTAGAATGTCCACGATCTCTTTAGAGGCGTTGATTTGAACCGCAAGACGGCGCTCGTTTTTATCCGCAGCCTCTTTAAGTTTTTTCAACTCACTCAGAGCTTCGAGGTCTTGCGGGCCAAGCACAACATCTTCCATCGCGATGCTTAGCTCAAACAAGTAACGGTTTTTGCGCGCAACCAAATCAGACACATCTGAGCTGGGAGAAGCTGTCAGCAATTGCGTTTCTTCGTCCATCACAGCCGTGGCGCGGCGTAGCAGGTTTATTAAAGTCGTATTCGCAGCTTTATCAGTTTTTTTCATTTTTACTTTGCGTTGCGCAGCCATAATGCGTCCTACCTATTTAGATGTTTTTGGGGTTTCAGCAGTGTCTTTTGTAACCAGTTCCGCAATGCCAAAATCTGCTGATTTAACCATCAATTGAGCAATCTGGTCAGACATCATTGAGCGCCAGACATCGCCTGAAAATCCATCGCCAAAATATTCGCTGTCTTTCGGCATAATATCAGCCACCATTTGTGACATGACCATCGCTTCAAATTTCTTCGCTGGAGAAAGTGCTGTCTCGCCAACACTGCGTTCCTGTCTTAAGCTTTGCGTTTTTTCAGCACCATTGAGCTTTGCAATTTGCGACGGCTTGTCACCTAAAATGCTTGCGATGGAATTGACTGCCACGTCCATTTTAATTGCGCTTTCAATGAAAAGAACCTATCGCCTAATCTAGATCAGCAATCTTGCCTGAACCTGTGGATTGACCATATTTTGATGCGCGTAAATCAATCTGCTCGCTTTGTTCAATTGCTTCGAATTCTTTCAAAGCGCGCGCCCGCTCTTCGCGAACACCATCACGGGTTTTTTCAAGCTTTTTGCTTTCAGAAAAAGATTCTTGCACCTTCTGCGCCACATGTTTTTCCATATGTTTCAGGTTGGTCTCCAGCGTGCGAAGCCGGTCATAGGTAAGCTTTGGGAAGAGACGTTCTGCAACGCTGCCTTCATCGAGCGCCGCCAAAAGGCTTGCCCTTTCAACAGCGATTGCGTGTTTCTGCCGCTGTGCGAAAGCGAGTTCACGTTCTGCTTTTTCCTGCCGCATCTTTTGCAATTTTAAAATGCGTTGTTTTGTATCTAATCGAGATTTCATCGCACACCCAACTCAAATACTGTCGGCAATGCCGATACAAACAAGCTGAGCATATAAGGGATTGAGAAGTACAAAATAAACAATGCCCCAAACAACATGAACGGCAAGGCGATGAAGTATAGTGGAATTTGAACCGCCAATTTATTAATGAAGCCAACGGCAAGGTTGACGATAATCGCAAAGCCAATAAATGGACTGCCAAGCTGCAAGGCGATCATAAAACTCTCGCGCAAAACATCGGTCAGGCCCACCAATAGCAAGCGCACATTGGGCGCCTCATCTATCGGTCTGACTTGGTAAGTATCAATCAATGCAGACAAGACCAGATGATGAAAATCAAAGATAAAAAGCATTGTCAGCGCACTAAATGAAATCAGTGATGTCAGCGAAGATTGCGCATCGGTTCCCTCAATCGGCGCGCCAAGCATACCGCCAAATCCGACAGTCATTGCCACGCCGCCAGCGATAAATTCTAGCGCTAAAAGATAAACCCGCACGATCAAACCAAAATACGCACCGATGAGCGTTTCGCGAAAAATCGAAAGCAACAGCAAGTCATTTGGCAGCTGCCCACCTGGCGTTTCAGGCATCATCAGACTTGTCAGCGCGAAAGAAATTGTAACGGCGGCAAACAGCCGAATCTGCGGCGAAACCCGCATACTTGAAAGACCGGGCAAAAGCATAAAGCACGCGCCAACACGGCAAAAAATAAGAAAGAACGCCGTGATATCACCAGCGACACTTGCAATCATGAAATTGAGCCAAGAATATTGATCTCAATACCCTTGCCTATTTCCACATGCGAAATAACTGGCATATCAGCATGTAGCCGCTCGATAATCATGCGCACATAAGGACGCGCATCAGGCGATGTAACAATCGCAAACTGATTATGTTTCGTGCGAAGGTCCTTGATCATATCGTCCGCTTCTTTGCTGAAATCTTCCAGCAATCTTGGATCAATATCAAACTGCACCAACTCACCAGATGCATCACGTTTCAAGCTTTCACGGAAAGCCATTTCCCAGCGGTTGCCAAGGCGCAATAGTTTCAGCACACCGTTCTCGGTTAAGTCGCCACATAGCTGCTGCGAAATACGGCTGCGCACATGCTCAACAATCGCTTCAGATTTGCGCACGCTCGGCGCGATTTCTGCAATGGCTTCACTGATAAGCGTCAGGTTTCTAATCGACACACGCTCGGCAAGCAGTAGCTTTAACACCGACTGGAAACCTGGATAGCTGATATGCGTCGAACACACATCATCAATCAGCTTACGGTAATCACCATCCATTTGCGCAACAAGTTGTTTGACGACAGTAAACGACAAGAGTTGCGGTAGATTGTTGCGGATCACTTCACTCAAATGGGTAAGCAGAACCGATAAATTGTCGGCCGTTTGAAGCCCAAGCGCTCGCACATCCGCAGAAAATGTTTCAGGAATAGACAATGCATCAACACCGTAAGCCGGATCTTTGATCGGTTCTTTCGGCATATTGTTAAGTTGCGGGTGCGTACCAAACACCATCAAATCGCCCAAATGCAATTTGTACTCAGCCACCACCGTGCCATGTACTTTGATCTGATAAGATTTAGGATCAATCGAGAAGTCATCGGTGACCTGAATTTCAGGCACAACAAAGCCGTACTCAACCGCAAAACGCTTACGCATTTTCTTCATACGGTGTGCAATTTCTTGCTTCTTAGGCAACATGCGTGCGGCAAGCTGCTTGCCCATCACCAATTCAACTTCAACCGTGCGCAGCGATTCCTTAACAGTGTCGCGCTCAGCAGATTGCTTTTCAATCAGATTATTCTCAATTATTTTTGCTTCTTCATTGGCACGGCGTTCTTCAACAATCGGCTTAATATAACCAACAGAGACCATGAGAAGCGCTAGCATCAGGAATGGCAATGCGGGCAGACCTGGCATCAGGCCAAGAATGGCGAGCATAATACCGGCCACAAAAAGTGCCCTTGGATATCCGCCAAGCTGATCAAGAACCGCTTTTTCTGCCGAACCAGTTGTACCGCCTTTTGAAACAAGAAGACCCGCAGCCAGTGACACCACAAGCGCAGGGATCTGCGATACCAGACCATCGCCCACAGAAAGCTTTGTGAAGATGTCAGCCGCTTCACCAATGCTCATGTCATAACGGGTGACACCAATAATGATGCCGCCGAAAATATTGACCGCTGTAATAATAAGACCGGCAATCGCATCGCCGCGCACGAATTTAGATGCACCATCCATCGAGCCAAAGAACGAGCTTTCCTGCTCCAGTTCTTTACGCCTTGCACGGGCTTCAGCATCATCAATTGCGCCCGCTGAAAGGTCAGCATCAATCGACATCTGCTTGCCGGGGATAGCATCAAGCGTAAAACGTGCGCCCACTTCCGCAATACGCGTCGCACCTTTTGTAATCACCATAAAATTGACGATGATCAGGATCATAAACACGACAAGGCCAATGACGAAATCACCGCCCATAACAAATTGCGAAAAGCCGCCGATAACATTGCCCGCAGCATCTGTGCCTTCATGACCGTTTGATAGAATAACGCGGGTTGTCGCAATGTTAAGCGACAGCCGGATCATCGTGACGATCAGCAAAATTGTCGGGAATGAAGAAAAATCAAGTGGCTTTGAAATCCACAAGGCGACCATCAAAATCAAAACGGAGATCGCGATAGAAAACGCTAATCCCAAGTCGATCAGAAATGTCGGAACCGGCAAGAATAGGATTGTCAGCATCATGACAATCACAACCGCAAATCCAATATCGCGGCCGTGGAAACCCGGCTTTACTGCTGCTGTGTGGTTTGCTGACAAAACCGTCCCTCAAGATCAATCATTGATGAGATCAACCTAGGCCGTCAAACTTGTGCGAAGTAGGCGTGGCCACAAAAAGTGGCCCGCAAATCATAGATCAAGGAAAATCTAAAAGCCGGTTTCGATTCTTGAATATAAAACGTCAGTTAACCGGCCAATTTGAGAGCCCATAAAGGGAGCAGCAATTGAAAGTGCGAGAAAAATCGCAATAATTTTAGGCACGAAAGTCAGGGTAATTTCCTGAACCTGTGTCAAAGCCTGCAACAAAGCAATGGAAAGGCCGACCACCATTGCTGAAATAACGGCAGGGCCTGACACAAGGATGGTTATCCAAATGGCAAATTGAACCAGATCAAGGACGTCAGCCTGGTTCACTGTCAGAAATCCTAACACCGCTGGAGACGATGACGCGCTCGCCGGATTGCAGCGTCGCGATAATGCCATCATCCAGAACTTGAACTTCAGAAACAACGCCTGCGATTGAATTATCGGGCGAACTGATATGCTTGCCGATAAGAGAACCGGCTTGCTCAAGATAGCCAGCTTTCAAAATCGTATCGAGCGTTGCCCGCATTTGAACCGATTGCTCAACATTCGAGAACGAAGCCAATTGAGCCATATATTCACTGGATTTCATCGGCTCGGTCGGGTCTTGATTTTTGAGCTGTGCGACCATCAGCGTTAGAAACGCATCATAATCAACTGTTGCTTTTTTTTGCGCTGTTTGCGTGCTCGCGCTGCCAGTTACACTGGTACCTTGTACTGCATCAACCATCAGCTTGCATTCCTTAGTTGTTCGTAAACCGGCTTTTCCAACACCACAGGATCAACTCTATTTGCAAGAATTTCCTCTTCGATGTCATAGAGCGCGCGAATAGATTTCAACGCCTCATAATAACGCTCTTCACCAACCATCTGATCAACATGTTTGAGACCAGAAAGAACTTTCTGATTGTCGAAAGTTTTCAAAAGCGTTGGCAATGTGTCACGGAAATGCGGCGTTACTGTATCGCGGTCTTTTGGTGATATAACCATAACCTGCACGATGAAATATAACTGACGCAAAGGTGTCGTTGCTTCTTCAGCTTGCAGCACATGGCTTTCAAGCAAAAAATCCACATCGTTCAGAAGCTCGATAGATACTTTACGGTCAACGCGAAAAACTGCGCCATTGATAAAAAATCGTTCGTTCGCCTTTAAGAATATTTTGAACGTACCCGCCATCAGAGCCCCCCTTTGATGATTTGTGAAACGCCAATAATTCCTTCAATTTTGCCGGAATCCCCCTGCCTAACGGCTTCACATTCCTGCAAAATCCAAATACCGACTGAAATTATTCCGGCCCGTAGATCTTTGGTCAGTGTGTTGTCTTCACTGGCCAAATCCTCAAGCACAATACTCCAGAAACGGCCTGCAAAATGGACAGCTTCAATTTCTGCCATTGAGCCTGAACCTTCGGCCTGTGCCTTTTCGAAAAGCAGAATGCTGCGGTCAAGCAACTCACGCTCGCGTGAGCGTGCATCTACTGCCGAGTCCTGTTCTACTTCTGAATATCTAAGCACTATCATTATCCATCCAATCGAGTGGCAAAATTAACGCAAATACTGCATCAGACTCAGGTTCTGAATGCGCGCGGTCACCGAATAGGAAACCTCGATTTGCGTGAGTAAAGAGTTGACTTGAATGGCCGTCTCATAAGGATCGACACCATCAAGATCGATGACAAAAGTTTCAAGCAGTGATTTCTTAACTTCAAGCGCCGCACTGGCACGCTCGACCCGCTCTTGTGAAAGTCCAATGGTGCCGCGCATCTTAGTGATGCCGCCACTGGCTTCAGTCACATTTTCAACGACATATTTGCCAACCGCATCAAGCGCACTGTCGCCCAATTGACTGTTGTACATTTCAGAAGCCAAGATCGTGCTGAACATCAGTTTTTGGACTGATTTTTCATTCGCGCTAATACTTGTCTTGACTGTCACACCGTCAGAAACCCGCACATCTGGCACATCACTGCTAGCGTTTGACATGCCGCCTGCCCACTGCGTGGAAAGGAAATCAGATTCAGCACTAACTAGAAATGTTTCCATATCTGCTTTGCTAATATTGGCTGCCAAAGGTGAATCAATTGGGAAGCCAAACGCAGCGGCAAACTGACCTCTAAATGCAGTTTGCGCTGGCGAGCCCTCATAATCATTTATGGGAACAGCATCAGAGTTTTCACCACCAAAAACAAACACACCGCCAACAGTAGCATTAAGGCTGGCTGTCATTTCAGCGATGCCACTTTTAGCGGTAATCGCAACAGCGCCTTTTTGCGAATTATTGCCAAGTACAAGGCTTATCGCTTCGATTAGATTATCGCCGACAGCGGTCAATTGCCCCATAGATGATTGCGAGGTTCGCATGCGAACCGAAACCAAATCATTGGTGTCAGTTAGACGTTTAATAACAGAAATATCGTGACGCAATGAAGCAAGTTCACCCGTTTTCGAACCAAGTGCTAGTCCTGAATCCGCATTGCGACCAGTCACAGTTTCAAGCTGCAAGTTCGGCAATGTACGCTGCATACTGGCCGTCGAATTACGAAGACCAAAATTAATTGCTGCGGTTGATACGTATGATGCTTTCATGGTTTAGCCCACCGACTGGAGAAGAGTAGCGTACATATTATTAACCGTCGAAATCACCCGTGCTGATGCCTGATAGGATTGCTCAAGCTCAATTAGCATCGACAATTCTTCATCAAGATTAACACCCTGATTTGATGAAAGAGCGGTTTCCAAACGGTCGCTGAGCGCCTGTTTACTTTCCGCCGCACGTGTTGCTGTTGAACGCACGCCGTCCAACCAACCAATTGATGATTGCGCATAACCAGAAAGAGAATAACTACCAGCCAAACCGAAAGAAGGGTCCGTTGTTATGGTCTGGCCAATACTTTCAATGTAGCTGTTAAGGCGCGTTGAAAAAGCAGCACCGCCATTGGTGTTTTGAACATAGTTGGCACCATTGGCACCGCCATCGCGAAGCACATCAGCACTGCCGCCAACAGATGGATCAAATGCAGCATTGACCGAGAGAGTAAGTGCAATGCCATTGACCGCTGTCGCGCCGCCAGGGATTGCTGGACCGCCCGAATAAGTAAACAGTCCGGCAAGTGCAGGACCGCCGCCGCCAGATTGATCCGTTTCGGCAAATTGCACAATCAAACCGCGCGCAATCTCATCAAGCTGACCTTGAACCTGCTCAGCAACATCATCTCGCATTTGCAATTTTGCTGCCAGCGAGCCGATAGCATTGGTGCTGGCCCCCGAACCAGATGTCAAAGGCACGCCATCGATGTAAACTTGATTACCAGCATTGCCAGGCGAATAGGACGCCGTTGGCTCAAAGCTAACTTTGCGCGGCAGCGTTTCAAATAATGTTACGCCCTCGCTTGTGTAGATCTGCAGGTCATTGTTATCGCGTGTATTCGTTGAAATAGAAATATATTGCGATATTTCTTTGAGAAGAGTGTCACGGGTATCCAGCGCATCATTGACGTCTTGGCCTGTCGCGGTACCGCGTACAATTTCATCATTGGCTATTTTGAATTTATCGAGCAAAGCATTAACAGTTTCAACGCCGCTTGATATTTCACTATCAAGCCGTGTGCGATAGCTTTGAACCGCAACAGAAGCATCACTGATACCATTGGCAAGTTCTTTGGCCGCATAGATGGCCTGTTCACCGGTTAGATCGTTTGATGGATCGGTGGCAAAAAGCTGCAAGGCATTTTCAAACTGGGTCAGAAATGTTGCAGGCGACGTAGAATTATCTGTACCATTGATGACATTGTTCAGCCGCGCTGCGCCATCAGCAATCGAGGCTTGCCCAGCGCTGGACGCCATAGCAGCCAAACTATTACGCAAAAGCTCTTGGTTCTCAGCACGGCGAACAGAAAATACCGTCGCACCCGCACTTGTGGTGACAAGTTCAACATCTCGGCGTGCATAGTTTGTGTTGCCTGACTCCGAGATATTTCTGGAGGTAACTGATGTCTGTAGCGAAGCGTTGAATATTGAATTCTGAGCCACACGTAATGCTGTAGATAAAGACATTCTTTCCCCTTTACTGCCGCTTGAATGGAGCGGCAGCTGCTAATGCGAGCGTTATCCTAGCGCTTCAAGTTGATGACAGTTTCAGTCAGTTCAGAGCCTGTCTGAAAGACTTTTGAGTTGGCAGTATAGTTACGCTGCGCCTCAATCATGACCGTCAATTCAGTCGCGATATCAACGGTTGAGTTCTCAAGTGCACCAGACACGATCTTGCCGTTGCCACCCTCATTAGCGAAGCCAAGCGATACTTCACCAGACAGATCTGTCGTTGTGAAAATATTACCTGTTTTGGAACGCATCTGGTCGGGGCTAGCAACTGTCGCAATAGGAATGCGGAACAGTTCACGCGTTGAACCATCTGCATAAGCGCCAAGAATACGGCCGTCTTCACCGATCTGCACCAGTTCAATACTCGAAGGAATATTACCGTTGACTTCAGCGTCCGAAGCCAAAAAGCCCGTTGCAAGCTGTGTGGTTTTGGAAATATCAAGCGCCAATGTCGCACCACCAGGAACCGGAATTGTTAGGCTGGTCGGGCTTGCGCCTGTCATCTGACCCGTGGACGGGTCGAAACTCAACGTATCTGTTGTAAGCGGCCCCGAAGCATACGGGAAGCCAGTACCTGATGATGCACCAGACTGATCATAAACAGTCACTTCCCAAGTGTTGGCAGCCGTCTTGGTGTAATAAACATCAAGCAGTACCGTACCACCCAAATTATCGTAAGCGACAAGTGAAGTCTTATTGCTGAACTCGGTCAACGGGTCGTTGGAAGCCGGAGTTGGTGAAGTTGAAACTGCGGTATTAGAGTTCAAATTCACCGTGACCTTACCAAGCGTAGAAGGCACAGCGACAAGCTCTGTCTGAGCCACCGTAACCGGAACAAGCCCTTGGAAGCCGTTTGCAACAGCAGCAGGTTCACCATTGTCATAGCTATAGCCAAGTAGTTTGAACCCTGCTGCGTTAACAAGCTCACCTTTTGAATTGGGAACAAATGATCCTGCACGTGTAAGCTGAGGAACGCCGTTCTGATCCTGCACAACAAAAAAGCCATTGCCTTCGAGTGCTAGGTCAGATGTTGAAGTGGTAAAACTCAAAACACCTTGCTGGCTAACAAGCTGGCGTGATGTTGTTGTAACACCGCCGGACGCATATCCACCAACGGACTGGTTCACAACCTGCGTGGAGAACAATGTCTCGTAGCGCTTATATCCAGTTGTACTTGAGTTTGCGATGTTGTCGGCTGTTGCAGCTAGTCTGTTAGCCTGACCTTCCATACCGGACACGCCGGTCCGCATCATACCATAAACGCTCATCTAAGGCTCCTTTAACTGTATTAGGAAACCTTAGCTGCCAAATCTTGCGCGAGGCTCACATGCGCAATGGAAGTTGCTTTTTTCTGAACCGAACGTTCTGGCTGCTTCAAATCAGCAGGTTTCATCAAGCGGTATCCAAGGAAACGCTTAGAATCGATGACTTCTTCGCCAAGGGCAGCACGCAATTTTTTGCGCAGCTTGCTGATATGGCTTTCAACGACACATTCGTCGACGTCTTGCTCAAGCACACCATAAACAGAATTGTAAATCTGTGTGCGCGATGCGCGGCGATCGCCGATAGATGCAAGATATTCAAGAATACGGGCTCACGGCGCGGAAGCGGAAATGACACGCCGTCAATTTCTGGGTCGCGGCCATCATTGAAAATACGCAAACGCCCGAGCTCTTGCTTCGGCGCTTCGGCAACGCTGCGACGACGAATAGCAGCGGCACGCGCTAAAATCTCAGTAACATGAACGGGCTTCTTGATGACATCATCAGCGCCGTTTTCGAAGTGGAACAAAATGTCGGTCAGGCTCGACTGGTCAAGAACGGCGATGAGCGGCGCTTTAGTGCGCGCTCTGATCTCGCTAACTGTCGCTGCATGATCACGACAATCACCGATGAGAAAAGCTTGAACGTGCTTCAAATCCGCATCTGAAATTGCCTCAAGGAAATCTTCCATAGAGCTATCGCATGTGGTGGTCGCCGGATAACCAAGCCTCAGGAACATTGCCTTGAAACCGTCGCGTACCAACTCTCTGCTATCAACAATTACAATCATTACCCTGCCCTCGAATCATTCAGTTAATCCCCACCTTCAGAACTAGCTAAGCGGTGACTCTATCCACAACTGCGAGAATTTGAACATTGACTTATGGTTAATATTCTGAAGTTAGGGATTTATTAACGTATACGAATGGGCGTTTAACCGTCGATAACGGCGCTCTTTTTACGTGCAATATTTCCTTCACCACACTTTTAAAGAGACGTAAAAAAACACCATTTTGGACGCAGGTATTTTTTCAGCTTTAATTTATTCTCCTTACCCGAAACTGGCTGTGTCTCTTTTATAGAGACGTTATTATTATTATTTTTCAATAATTTAAAAGAATTCAACTTTTAGGAAAATTCTGCGAGCGTTCAAAGCCTAGACGAGTAACTTTGCCGTAGCACTCGATTTTAGCGGTTGTGTAGTCGCGCCAGAAAAGAAAAATTTCATCTTTTAAATAAACTATTAACGACTCTTCAGATTTGATCATTTTAGAACGCGAATCACAGGCCCAAATTCGCCTCAATTTTACCTAAATCATGGCTCAATTTTTTCTATTTTGAGGGGTTTGATGACGCCAACTGTGTCACTCAAGACTCATACGACCGCACCAATGAATCGCAATTCATTCATTTTGAACGCTGAAAATAAACAAATGAATCAGATGATGATTCGTGTCGAATCATAACCCACTCGTTCGCCGCCCGTTGTTGGTTGCAATGTTGCCAACCGACCATCTTTATCACCATCCAGATCACGGTTATTTTGACCATCAGTCTCACGGTCATCCGTCATAGCGTTCTCAAAATCGGAGAAACTTCCGTTCTCCAAAGCCGCATCTTGGCTGCCAGAATTGTTGTTTTTGCCAAGAGCAATATTGATATTATTTTCGCTAGCACCAAGGGCACGCATAGATGTTTTAAGCGCATCAATATCAGCATTGAGCATATCGAGTGTCTGTTTAGACTCAACGATCAGTTCAATTTTCACGCTGTCACCTTCCTTGGTCAACCGTGCCTGAACACGGCCCAAGCCGATAGGATAAAGCTGCAAGGAAATGACATTGCGGTTCGCCGCAGCAACACCGCTTGCTTGCACAGCACTTGTTGTCTCAGCCTTCTGCATGGAGCGGATTTCTGGGCCTAACCGATCCAAGACCTGATCTTTCACAGGCGGCGGCGCATCATTGGCAGTGCCGGTAATCTGAGTCGCCGTTTGCATGCTTGCTAGCCCAGAAACCTCAACGCGGCCTACTGGCTGATGGGTGTTTTTAGCTTTACCGCCTTCTGAGCCGACAGCAATGCGTGTTGAATTTTTCACGTCAGCAAATCTGTCTACCGTTAACTCAGCTTTCCCATCGCCTTTAAATGACAGGCCGTCCAAGCTTTCACGAACAGATGTTTGAGCATCCGGTTCAAGCCCAATCCGCCGCGCTTCATTGCTCGATAGCTTTTGGGTAAAGGTCAAATTATTCACGGTTACATTCGTTTGACCTGCAATAACAATTTGCTCACCATCAACATTACCAACTTTAGTCGCTGCAGATTTAACAGCTTGCGCAACTGACACGCTGGCCTGTTCTGTCATGCCATGCTGATCAATGGCCATAAAAGCCTTGGCAGCCGTTGCATTATTCGCACCGAGCTTCGTTTTGCCTGTCAGTGTGTTGACTATTGAGCGCACTGTTTCTTCGGTAGCATCAACCGTTTCGGCTGGAGCCAATGACTTGTTTTCAGCAGCAATGATTTTTGCATTTCCATCAACGACGACGGCCGCTTCCTCAACGGAGCCTATGCCAAGCTCTACATTAATCGCAGCTTCAGCCAGTTCTGTATTTTGTTCCAGGGGCGCTGCTTCCAGATTGATCACCTGCGGCTGATCGGCAAATTCCGCATGGGTTTCAAAACTGGATAGACGCTTGATCGAAGCCAATTTATTGGATGGCGCAGCTTCTACCTTATCTCCCTTTGGGGATTGAAGGCCTTGCTCAAGCAGCTCTTTGAAATCGGGCTTGGCGTCATTTGAAGCCACATCGCGATCCGTCTTATTCATCGTCGATGCGGATCGACCAGCGGCGTGTTGAACTGTCATTTGAGAATTTGCGATCATTCCAAAGTCTCCAAGAGTTCATCTGCGCCAACAATTTTAGTGCGCATCTTTTCAACAAAAGACTCAAGCTTAAGCTCATCTTCGCCAAGCTTGGGTTCTACTGACACATTCGATACATCAGTCGGCATATCAACCTCGATCGCATCAACACTGGTTTGTGCTTCTGGCTCGATTATATCATCCTCAGCATTGACCGAAGCTGTCTTCGCGGCTTCATCAATATCTGGCTCAGCGATAATAGCCGTGAGCGATGCAAGCACGACGCCGCGCAACCGTCGGTTCTTTTCTTGAAGGTCCGAAGGAATAATATTGCGCACTTGCGTCAATGCTTCTTGTGCCGTTTCTACTGTAATGGTCTCAATCTGATTATAGATATTGAGAAGCTGGCGGTCAGCATCGCTCATTACTTGAGCATCAGACGCACCATCCGGTGCCTCGTCCTTATCCAAGGCGAAAAACAGTTCGGGCTTACCTGCAAGAGAAGCTGCACGTTTTATACGAACCAACAAGGCTTGCCGCTCTGGCTCTGGCAGGAAGGACAAAACACCCAGCACTTCTGTGCGAAAAACCGGATCATCCAGATCAATCGCCGCGCGCACCATTTCATTTGCAAATGTTGAAGCATAGGGCGATGAGCCAAATGTGCGTGCGTAGCGGCTAGCTTCACGTATAAATCTATAGCGGTCCGCACTTTCGCGGTAGACAGGCATGATGGCTCGCAGCGCGCTTTCTTCAAAAATCGTGCCCGGCAGTTCTAGCTTCACGAAGCTTAAATCCGTAACCTTGCGCACAAGATCCTCATCATGCTGCGCTCTCACCAGCGCGATAGCGGCACCAAGGACACCGCCAATTTTACGTGGCTCTAAAGCACTGAATACTTCGGCAGCATTCTTGCCATTATAGAGCTGCACCGCACGCGCAACGATTTGCAAATCCGGAAACTCTTTAAACGCATCACGGCGCGCATATACCAACGCAACCCCGCCGCCCGAAATTGCAAAACTCAGCACGGCACGCAGATTGCGTTCATTCGCAACCTCGTTTGCATCGGGGCGACTTAATTCACTGCGCACCATTTTATACAATTCGCGCTGCATACCAATCGATGCTTTATCGCCCAGTGCAATCGAATCTTGTGCGCGCTGGAATGAGCGCACCAATTGTGTTGGATCAAGCGAGCCAATATCGGCCTGTGCGGGCAGAACGCTAGCAGGCATCGTCAACAATAAGGTCACAAGGGCGGCCAGCTTTTTCATTGGCTATCCAGTGCAATCATAATATCAATGCGCCGGTTTTCAGGCGCAAAAGGATCTTCCGAATTTTTCAAATCACGGTCAGCTTTACCAGACACAGAAACAATACGCTTTTCGTCAACACCGCTGCGCACAAGCATATAGAGCGTTGCCTGAGCACGCGCCGCAGATAGGCGCCAATTGTCATAGGCTTTACCGCGATATGGCCGTCCATCCGTGTGGCCAATAACACTCAATGAAACATCCTTATCAGCAATCTGCGCGCCAATGGCATCAACAGCATTGATAAGCTCAGCTTTAGGAATAGCGGAGCCAACACCGAACATGCTGAACCCTAAATCATCAGAAAGAGAAACAAGCACGCCCTCAGATTGCGCCACGACCCGAACCTGATCCTTATTAAGACCGATCACGTTTAAAACGTCCTCGAGCGTCTCTTCAACTTTTGCCGCCAGCGCCTCTGCTTCGGTAGGCTTGGCAGCATCATCAATTTGCATATCAGGCGTTTCGCCAGCTGTCTCAATCGCCTCCTGGGTGACTTCGTTTTTAACAGCAGGCTCTATCTCGGCTTGTGCTATCTCTAGTTCAGCCTCGGGCGTTTCAACCTGTTCGCCTACCTTATCAACGGCTTCAGCGGTTTCACCTTCTTGAAGCTGCTCTTTAATAATTTCGCGCAGCGATTCTGCTTCAGCCGTTTCAGGCTCGGTTAATGCGTCACCTTGCTCATCCCAATAGGTTTGAGAGAACGGATCAATAAAGACAGGTTCAGCAACATAGTCATTTTCAATGTCAGAAGGACTTCCAGTGCCAGCACCAAGTTGCTCATTTAGCGGTGCGGCAATTGCATCTTCCGCAACAATTTCATCAAGAACAGCCGCCGGATTGCCAAAGAACTCAGCCTCCGTTTCGCCCTTGGCCTCATGCTCCAGTTCGGTTTCTTCCACTGTATTATCTGCGGGGCTCAGGCCCTTTTCGCTCTTCTTGCTATCAACCAGTTTTACGGGGTTGAAGTAGCTCGCAATTGATTTTTGCGCTTTATCGTCCGTGGCATTGACCAACCAAAGCACCAAAAACAGTGCCATCATCGCCGTCATGAAATCAGCAAATGCGATTTTCCAAGCACCGCCATGGTGGCCTTCTTCGCCGCCGCCGCTGCGACGAACAATGATGATTTCTTGTTTTTCGTTCTCACCCAACATCAGCTAAGCTCCGCAATCAAAGCTTCAAACTCAGCAAGGCGCGTTGAAACCGACGCCGTATCATAAGTGACCACGATATCGAGCAATCCATTATCTTCTACAAATTTGATTTTAACCGGCAAATCTTCACGCGCTTCCAACTGCTTTTGCAAACCTTCAACAAGCTCGGCAGGCCCTTTAATGGTCGCCACAAGATCGTTTGCCGTTGGCACGAGCGTTGCAATGAAATCGACAATACGTTGCTTGCCGTCCTGTTCGATTGATTTTCTCAATACCGATTGAAAGCCCGATAAAACACTTTGGTTAAACTCAAATTTGAGCGGCTCCAAAGCGGCTTTCACCGCTTGATCCACGCGGTCAAGAATAGTTTGTACGGCGTCCGCACCAATATTTGTCGCTTTTGGCTGATCTAAAATACTTGCCAAAGCATCATCAAGCGTATCCGACGATGCGACATTATCCGCATTTGAAATAAGGTTTTCAGCCGCGCTAACCGGATCGACAGCGCTCAAGTCTGACAACGGATTTTCTTCAAACGGCTCTGGCGCTAAGGGCGTGTCTAAACTTAAATCATCCTCAAATGACACTTCGGCCTGCATAGGCGCTGAGGCAAATGATGGTTCCTCATCATCCATTGTAAATTTCGGCATATGCGGAAACGCAGACAGCTCTTGTTTGATGCTAGGCTCAAACCCGCGCACAGGCGTTTCATCCTGCGCCAAGTCATCACCAGCAAGGGATTTGAATCCACTTGGCCAGCGCCCCTTGGCACTTTTCTTGTGCTTCTTTGAGGAAAAATCAGGAAGCATCATGCAGGAACTTCCGTCACCCAACGTCTAAGAATAGCCGCAGCGCGTTTCTCATCAAGATCAACAATCATGGCGATACGGTCTGCTGGTTCAGGCGCCATACGTGCCAACAAATCTTTGCGGTCAGGATCATTATTATTGTTTGTAAAGTCATCCATCGAAAAGTCTTGATCAAGCATAGATGGCTCATCCAGCGAAAAGTCCGGCAAGCCGCCAGCGCTTTCCATCGCAAAGTCTTCAACTTGCGGTGTCTCTGGATTGCTTAGCGTGCGAAGCGCTGGACGTACCGCAAACATCACGACCAGGATTACAGCGCCCAAGAATGCAATAGCGTTAATTGCTGTTCCAAGCTGCTTGGATAAAACAGTCGCAATACCTTCTTCTGATGTTGCCACAAGTTGCTCAACCGGCAAGAAGTTCACAGCTGTCAGTTCAACAATGTCATTACGCGCTTCTAAAGTGCCCGATGCTGCTGCGACCAGCGAGCGTATTTCAGCCAGCTTTTCTTCTAACTGCGCATCGTTCATTTCTGGGTCTTGTTCAAGCATTGCCGCCTTGTTGACAACAACCGCTACAGACAGACGTCCGATTTCATAGCCATTGCTAACAACCGCAATACGCTTTGAGTTTAACTCATAATTGGTCGTCTCTTCACGCCGTTCACTGCGCTCGCTCTCATTGGCACCACCAGAACCTGGCACTTCTTCGATCAAATCTTGTTCAACCGTAGCAGGTTCACCGCCAGCACTTTGCGCAGATGAATTTTCACTGCGCACCACTTGCACTGAGCGTTCAACACGCGAATCAGGATCAAAGATTGTCTCTTCGGTTTGGCGTTGATCGGTGTTGATATCGGCCTGAACACTAACGCGGAAGTTAGCCGAGCCTAAATAAGGCGTCAGCGCGCGTTCAATGCTGTTTACAACTTGCCCTTCGACACTGGACTTAATGCCAAGATTATTGCCGGCAGAATTACGCAAAGGATCTTCACCAGCGGCCAAAACACGGCCAGCCGAATCAAGCACTGTCACATTTTCTGTAGAAAGAGAGGGAACCGCAGAGGAAACCAAATGGCGAATAGACATTGCTGTCTGCTGTGCTTGTGAACCATCATAACGCACAATAACCGATGCTGTTGGCGCTTGTTCTGCCCGCCGGAAATTGCCTTGCTCAGCCATAACAATGTGAACACGCGCGGCCCGCACACCTTCAATGGTTTGAATTGAGCGCGCAACCTCACCTTCAAGCGCCCGCACACGGGTAATTTCTTGCATAAAGGCCGTCAAACCGAGTGAACCTAGATCATCGAACAATTCATAGCCCGTGCTTGAACCACTTGGCAGACCTTTTTCAGCCAACACCATGCGCGCGCGGCTAACATCACCCACCGGCACCATAAGAGCGCTACCTTCAGCGTTTACATCATATTTGATACCCGCATCCGAGAGCACAATGCCCATTCGGCCGATATCGTCCCGCTCAAGATTGACATAGAGCGTCGTGTTCACCGGTTTATTGACATAAAGCGCACCAAATAAAACGATGGCCATTGTGCCAATGCCAATGCCCCCCAAGATCGCTAGCTTCTTGATTCCCAAGGCGCCAACATTCTGCATGAATTGGTTAAACTGATTAAGCACAGATACATTCCCCGCAATATTGAGCAAACATTACGAACTGAACCTTGTGCGGACATGAATTTATGAACGCTAGACGCAAAAAAGGCGGCCAAGGGCCGCCTTTTGCTAAATTCTGCTAGAGATTTATTATCCCTGGAAGAGCGATAGAATTGTTTGAGCGTTACCGTTTGCAATCGACAATGACTGCACACCAAGCTGCTGCTGCACTTGAAGTGCCTGCAAGCGTGTTGATTCTTCGGTCATATCCGCATCGACAAGCTTACCGATACCGCGTTCAATCGCATCCATCAGATCGCCAACAAAAGTGCTTTGCAAATTGATACGCTTCTTAGAAGTACCAAGGTCAGAAGCTGATGTTGTCAACGCTTCAACCGTTGCATCAACATTTGAAATCATGTCGGCAAGCACAGTGTCGTCAACGTTTGTTGCTGTGATATCAAGTGTTGCAACAGAATATGTCACGTTAACGGGTGTCGCAGCACCGTTTGCAGCTGTGTATTCTTTATCAAGCAAACCAACTTCTGTTGCGCCTGTACCCGCATCGAACAAAACAGTTGTCGTTGTGTCAATATCAATCGTTGCAAGCGATACTGAGCCGTCAGCTGCACGGTTAAAAGATGCAACAACGCTTTTGGTCGCTGAATAGCCTGCAACACTTGAATCAACTGAAAGCCAGTTTTCACCGGAGAATGTTGCTGATTCAGAAATGCTTGTAAGCTGGTTTTGTAGCTCACTGATTTCTGATTGAATTTTACTGCGGTCAACACCTGGTTCGCTGGCAGCAACGAGCTTGGATTTAATTTCATCAACCACTTCAAGCGCGCTGTTGATACCCGTATAGGCAACATCAACTTTCGCAGCGCCAAGTCCGAGTGCATCTTGAACTGTGCTCAGTGCCGAGCTGTCTGAACGCATTGTTGTAGCAATTGACCAATAAGCAGCGTTATCGCTCGCTTCAGCAACCTGTTTGCCGGTCGAGATACGCGCTTGCGTTGTTTCAATTGATTTATTCGTGATCTGAAGAGACTTCAACGCGGTCATCGCTGCAGTGTTAGTCAAAATACTGGACATGGTGTCCCCTTGTTTGGCACAATTTTGGGACATTCCGGATCGGCCGGCGCACCGAAGAGGCTTCATGCTCTATAGGTCTATAGTCGGTGCTTAAGGGCGAATCATAAACTCCCCGTTAACTATGGTTAATAGAACATGGTTAACAAAAAGTAACCAGTAAATTCGACATAAAAAAGGCCGCCCAATGGGCGGCCTAAGTGCTGTTATTAAATTACGATTAACGGAAGAGCGACAGGATTGTCTGTGCGTTGCCGTTTGCAATTGACAATGACTGAACACCAAGCTGCTGCTGAACCTGAAGGGCCTGCAAGCGTGTTGATTCTTCTGTCATGTCTGCATCGACAAGCTTGCCAATGCCGCGATCAATCGCATTCATTAGATCGCCAACAAACTCGTTCTGCATGTTGATACGCTGTTTTGATGAACCAAGGTCAGAAGCCGCAGTTGTAAGGTTCTGCAAAGTGGCATCTACTTTTGAGATCATGTCTGCAAGAACAGTGTCGTCAACGTTTGTTGCTGTAATATCAAGTGTTGCAACAGAATATGTCACGTTAACGGGTGTCGCAGCACCGTTTGCAGCTGTGTATTCTTTATCAAGCAAACCAACTTCTGTTGCACCTGTACCGGCATCAAACAATACTGTGCTTGATGTATCGATATCGATTGTTGCAAGAGATACTGAACCGTCAGCTGCGCGGTTGAACGAAGCAACAACGCTCTTTGTTGCGTTGTAACCAGTTGCACTTGAGTCAGTTGAAAGCCAGTTTTCACCAGAGAACGTTGCAGATTCTGCAATGCTTTTTAGCTGGTTCTGAAGTTCACCGATTTCAGATTGGATTTTAGTACGGTCAACACCTGGCTCGCTGGCAGCAACAAGCTTAGACTTGATTTCATCAACCACGTCCAAAGTTGCATTAATACCTGTATAAGCAACATCAACCTTAGCAGCACCAAGACCCAAAGCGTCCTGAACTGTACCAAGAGCTTTAGTGTCGGAGCGCATTGTTGTTGCGATAGACCAATAAGCAGCGTTGTCGCTGGCTTCAGCAACCTGTTTACCTGTCGAAATACGCGCTTGCGTTGTTTCGATAGCAGAGTTTGTAGACTGAAGTGATTTAAGCGCAGTCATCGCTGATGTGTTAGTCAAAATACTGGACATAATTGTCCCTTTCAAAAGATACTCGAAGAAGGGACATTCCGGATATCCCGGTTCGATGGACAGGCATCATGCCATAGCCAAATCGGCCACCATCGTCGCAGGCCAAAATGGCGGACAAAGTTTAATAAAGATAAAACTGAAGCAAGCTGATCGGAAAAAAATGATTTTACGAATATTCTTGGTAAATAGTTAGATAACGGACCGAACCAGATTACCAACCAGAATATTCCAACCGTCAATCATAACAAAGAACAGTATTTTAAAGGGTAGCGACACCACCGATGGCGGTAGCATCATCATACCCATCGCCATAACGATTGTAGCGACGATAAGGTCGATCACCAAAAATGGCAGAACGACAAGAAAGCCGATTTCAAAACCGCGCCGGATTTCTGAAATCATAAAAGCCGGTATCAAGACACGGATATCAACAACACCGGCGTCATTGCGCACCACTTGGCCGCGCTCTTCAGCAAGATCCGTAAAAAGATCAATATCCTTGTCACGCACGTTTTTTTCCATAAACCCGCGAAAAGGTTCAAGCGTGCGCTGAAACGCAGTTTCTTCATCAATCTGTTCGGCCATCAATGGCTGAATGCCAGATTTCCAAGCATTGTCGAGAACAGGCGACATGACATAAAAAGTCATAAACAAGGACAGGCTAATCAGAATAATGTTTGCAGGCGTCGATTGCAGACCAATGCCAGAACGCAAAATTGAAAACACAATGATAAAGCGCGGGAAACAGGTGACCATCACCAAAATGCCCGGCGCAATAGCAAGAACCGACAGCAATCCAAACAGCTGGATAATCTGGCCGCTCGTTTGCCCGCCAACAGGTCCAAGAACATTTTGCGCAAATGCAGGACTAAGCGTGATCATTAAAACGCAAGCAGTCAAAAATGGTCTGTTAAAAATACGCATTACTGAACGATAAACGCTTTGACCAAAACACGTCCGGCTTCGCCGCCGCTGATCATTTGAGCACGTTCGTTCAAATCTTCGAGCATATGCTCAAAGCCAATGGCACCTTCCAAGTTTCGCAGTTTTACAGTTTTCATATAGCGCAGAAAATCACTTTGAATTTCAGCCGTCACATCAGCAGAAGGCTGCTTATTAAACAGCACCGAAAATTCTGCCCGCACCCACACATCCGATGGATCACTTAAATTCGTCAAAATAGCTTCAAGCGGCACAACCACCATGGATGGTTCATTCGAATTATGGACCGGCACAACAGATTTTTCAGCAGTCGGAACGGGGGCAGCTTCTGTGCTCGCATTCGCCTCAATCATCGGCGATACATAAAATTTTGAAAAACTAAAACCAAGCCCGCCAGATAGCGCGAGCAGAAGAACAGGCACCAAGATCGCCGAGATCATTGATTTCTTCTTTGGTTCTTCATCAGTTTCGATCATGAGTGGTGTTGCCATTTCATGCACCTATAATGGAAGCAGCATGTCGAGTGCCTGCTGACCATAAGGTGGTTGCTGCACTTCGGTTATACGGCCCTGCCCACCATAGCTAATGCGCGCTTCAGCGATTTTCTCATATGGAACAGAACTGTCTGGCAAAATGTCAGATGGACGTACAATGCCTTCAACTGTCATAACGCGCTTCTCCGCATTAACAACAATTTCCTGCGTACCGCGGATCACCAGATTACCATTTTGAAGCACTTCCATGACAACTGCGGCAATGGAAACATCCAGTTTTTCCTGACGTGTCGTCCCGCCGCTACCATCAAATGTTGTGCCTGAATTCAAACTACCGTCAAGCGATCCTGACAAGCCGGTGCTTGTGCTCGCACCAAGCCCAATTGATTTGCTGGAGGTACGCTGCCTGTCCGAGCGATTATCAAACTGCGCTTTATCGTTAAGAACAATATTAACGGTTAGAATATCGCCGCGGTTCATCGCTTGGCGGCCCGTGAACAAAGACGCAGCGCTATTATTCCAAGTTGAATATTTGCGCGGTGTATCAGGATACATCGAACCAAGTTCTTCCTTGGTGTGCGTTTGATATTGCGCATCAACACTCATTGGGCTGAGCTGCGGCGTTTGCCCGATTGTCTTGGGTTGAACCATACAGCCGCTTAATGCTGCCGATACACCGACCGCCCCAATCATATGTGCGCATAATTTTATCATTGACGTACTGCTGTTGTTTTATCGCTTGAAGCCGCCATAATGCTGGTGACCATTGAGGCTTTGCGTGGTTCCATTTCACTTAAAATGGCGGCAGCCGTGCGTGATTTGAGTTTCATTAAAAGCGCTGCAGATAAACCACCATCCATATTGGCAAGGCGTTCAGCAGCTGAATCCGGCGGCATATTGGCATAAACATCAACCACAGCAGAACTCGCCATACGTGCGAACTCTTCGCGCTTTTCAACCCATCCCTCAAGCTCGGCTTGCTTCGTATCAAGCAGCTTAATGCGCTCTTCCAAATCAGCCTTTAGCTCTTCCAACTGTTCGCGCTGCAAAGCATAGCGGCGCTCGCGCGCAGGCTCGGCAATATTGGCGCAGAACAATTCAAGCTCTTTGTCAGAACCCGGAGCAACATTAGATACAAGGCTCTTTTGCATAGTTTGCACAGACGGCTTTTCTTCGGCCGTTGCAGCAAATGACAACCCTAAAGCCAAGGCAGCCGTAGCCATAAATAATGATGTGTTCGCTCTAAGCATTATTGCACCACCAAATCTGCTTGCAGTGCGCCTGCATTTTTAATCGTCTGCAAAATAGCGATCGTTTCGCGTGGACCAACACCTAGTTGATTAAGTCCTTCAACAAGCGAGTTAAGGCTTGCACCATTAACAACACCAAGACCGGTGCCTTCTTGCGTCACTTCAATATTGGTAAGCGGCTCAACAGCCGTTTCACCCAGTGAAAATGGGTTAGGCTGACTGATCGTCGGCGTCTCGCTCACACGCACCGTCAAAGCACCATGGCTAACAGCAACCGGTGTTACGCGAACATCTTGGCCAATAACCACTGTGCCTGTGCTTGAATCGAGTACAACACGGGCTGGCGAATCTGTTTCAATCGGCAATGATTCAATCGACGCAACGAACCGCGCGGATGTGATGTTTTTCGGCTTTGTCACCACCACTGTGCGTGCATCAATTTCGCGCGCTGTGGCTCGGCCATAGGTATTGCGCGAGAACTGATTGATCGCATCGGTAATTGCCACAGCCGTCGAATAATCTGGATTGCGCAATTGCATTGTGATTTCGTGAACCTCTTGGCCGTTGGCCTGAACTTCTTTTTCAACAATCGCACCATTGACGATACGGCCAGATGTCGGCGTTCCTTGCGATACCGATTCAGCCTGACCACGAGCAAAAAATCCGCTGGTCGAAACCGGCCCCTGTGCAACAGCATAAATCTCGCCGTCACCACCGCGCAGCGGCGTCATCACAAGCTGTCCGCCCTCTAGCGAAGTCGCATCGCCAAGCGATGACACATCAACATCAATGCGCGAACCATGGCGCACAAATGCTGGAAAATTCGCCGTCACGATAACAGCGGCAACATTGTTAAGCCGCGCCCGTCCGCTCTCGGTAGCAATGCCGAGCGAATCAAGCATCGAACGCATTGAGGTTTCCGTAAACGGTGCATTGCGCAAACTATCGCCAGTACCTGGCAAACCAACAACAAGGCCATAACCGATAAGCTGGTTATCGCGCGCATTTTGCAACGTCACAATATCCTTGATCCGTGACTGGGCGAAGGTCGGTGATGTAAGAGCAAGCGTTATGAATGTAAGAGCAACCCATTTGAATAATTTCATAGGGCACTCACATAAATTGTACCATCATCAGAGATACGGCCTGCAATAATTCGCGCGCTGTCTTGATTGCGCACGCGGATCGTATCGCCAACAATGCCGTCTTCCAGTGCGACCGCAACCAAAGAAATGCTAATCGCCTCGGTTTCATAAAGAACCCGCACATTCTGACCAGCTTCAACAATATTACCTTCAATGACAGCGCTTGGGAGAATCAAACGGTTGGGCAAAATTGTTTTGGTTGCGACCTTGCCAATCAAAGCATCGAGACTTTGAATTGATCGGGCAGCATTTGGCATTTCACGCTTGAGCGAAACAAGTTTGACCATGTCCGCTTCAATGGTCTGGCCCGGATAAATAACGCGCACAGCAGTTGCAACACTATCAACGGCATGTGCTGGCATAACAGCCAACAATCCCGCAAATACACACAGTGATAAACGTGCAATACCGCCGCAGCGCATGATCATTATCTCAATCCGTTAGAAACAACACCGGCCATCTGGTCGGCAGCCTGAATAACTTTAGAGTTCATCTCGTAGCCGCGCTGTGCAGCAATCAACTCGGTAATTTCTTTCACTGGATCAACGTTTGAGCCTTCAAGATAGCCTTGCTGAATTGTCGCGTAGCCAGGATCGCCCGGCACACCCACAAGCGCTTCGCCCGAAGCTTCCGTTTCCGCAAATTGGTTGCTACCCAGTGCTTTTAGTCCAGCATCATTGGCAAAGGTTGCAAGCGTTAACTGGCCCAGTTCCTGCAATTGGATCTGATCATCAAGACGGGCAAATACTTGGCCTGATTGATTGACGATCACTTCAACTGTGTTTTCTGGCACAGTAATATTGGGCTGAACGGCATAACCATCTGATGTGACAAGCTGGCCTTCTGCATTGGTGTTAAACGCGCCTGCACGCGTATAAACAGTTTGGCCTGCCGGACCATCAACTTGAAACCATCCATTACCGGTCAGCGCCATATCAAGGCGGTTGCCTGTGCTTTGAAGCGCGCCTTGAAGATGCACATTACGCACAGCCGCAGTGCGCACACCAAGACCGATATTGGTGCCCTCTGGCACAACTCCCGCATTGGCGCGTGTCGGCGTGCCAGCAGCACGTTCAGTTTGATAAAGCAGATCGGAAAATTCCGCGCGTGCACGCTTAAAGCCAGTTGTGTTCACATTGGCGATATTGTTGGCGATCACTTCAAGATTTGTCTGCTGGGCATTCATGCCAGTTGCAGCAATAGAAAGAGCTTTCATTGGATATTCCTCAGATCGACATTCTTGAGATTTCGAGATAGGCGGTCACGATTTTATCGCGCACCGCAATGGACGCTTGAAGCGCTTGTTCGGCCTGCATGACAGCATCAACAACCTGCCGCGTATCGGCATTGCCCATCAGGCCTTGCACCGCCGTTTTGTCCGCCGTGCGCACCGATGAAACTGTGTCCGCCGCCATATCAGACAGCACTTGGCTGAATGACATTTCTGAGCCAGTGCTAATTGTATTGGCTTGGCTTGGGGCTGCGCTCGATACGCCGCCTGCAATTTGACCTATTGCTTCAATCATCGTCCGGACCTCATAAGTTCAATCGTCATGCCGATAAGTTCGCGTGCCTGTTTGAAAACTTCCAAATTCGCCTGATAAGAGCGGTTTGCTTCACGCATATCCGCCATCTCAATGATCGGATTAACGTTTGGCATTTTGACATAGCCAGCTTCATTGGCGGCTGGATGTCCTGGATCAAAAGTCATTTGAAAATCGCGTTTATCGCCAGAAATACCGCTGACACCAACTGAAGACGCATCGCTTTCGCGCAGCACAATAGTTTCAAAATTCACCAGCTTACGCTGATAAGGATCGCCGCCCTTAAGGTCGCTGGTTGACTGGGCATTGGCAAGGTTTTCAGAGACGACGCGCATACGCAGCGATTCGACATCAAGCCCTGCAGCGGCAACCTTCATACTAACTGATAGATTATCCATTATGGTTTTACCGCCATTAAGAGCATTCGGTGGAAAGTAGAAGTAATCGCGGTGTTCAGCTCTGTCTGACTGCGCACTTCGGCCGATTTCACCAATTCTTCCTCAAGCGAAACGCTTTTGGTTGAACGTTCAATCGCAACATCGCCAATACTGCGTGTACCGGTTAAATGGTTCGCATTGGTGAGCTCTAGCTTGTTTGTTACATTTGCCAATGTGTCAGCAAAAGAAGCTGTGTCCAGCGACTTATAGCTGCTGACATTCGCATTCGCGATATTACCAGCCACGGTCGCTTGGCGCGCAGAAAGCCATTGCGCGTTCGTGGAGGCAATTGAAAATATGGATGTTGTTTCCATGACATTCCTCTTAGACTAAGAAGAACTTACCGGAATGAACTTGTCTGTAGCTTGTCGCTACCTTTTCATTTTCATTACTCGGCGCGAAGCACAACATAACGATTAGTGACAAGCCGGCTTTCACCGTCTTTTTGGATTAGCGCACGAACGCGCGCACCGCCCGGCAAGCGTGAATTCCGGCTGATAATATATATGCCGTCATCGCTCATAATCATGGCGCGGCGCTTATCGCCAGCCAGCAAACGAACATCATTCGCAACCGCACTTGGCATTGGCGTTACTTCCGCCTTAGCTTGTTCGCTCGCCACAGTACCCGTTGTTATCTGATCAACATTTGACAATTGATTGGCGGGCAAAAAACGCCCCTCTTCCAAATCAAACAAAGCCCGGCCGCCTGCCATATAAGCCAGATGGTCTTCTGCGCCCGGTTGCTGGCGTGAAAACACCATTTGCGGCGGTGAGTATCGCGCCGGATTAATATAGGCATCAAGCGGCAAGAACAAAGCTCCGCCAGTGACCGTAACAAGAAAAACACCAAGGCCTACATCGCCGCGATCAAACCAAGGTTTTTTGCTTTTTGAATTGCGCTTTGAAGTCATTCGCTTGCCGTTTCTTGCTTAAGGTGCGCTGCCAAATCAGCAAACACATCGCCCGATACAGGATCATCAATACCCTGTTTTAAAAATTCATAGATGACTGGAACAAGCGATACCGCCTGATCTAAATCAGCATCCGCGCCATGTTGATAACCGCCCATCATGCGAAGATCGCGGCTTTCTTCAAACAGAGTGACCATCGATTTTAACTTGCTCACAAGACCGCGTTCGCTCTCGCTCCACACTTTGGTGGCGAGCCTTGAAATGGAAGCAGCCGGATCAATCGCTGGCAGTCTGCCGCGATTCGCCAATCCGCGATCTAAAACAAGATGCCCGTCCAAAATCCCGCGCAAACAGTCAGACACCGGATCATTATGATCATCGCCGTCAACAAGAACTGTCGCAACCAATGTCACCGATCCGTCAGAACCTGTTTCGCTTGGCCCTGCCATTTCAAGCAAGCGCGGCAATTCAGTAAACACCGATGATGGATATCCGCGTGAAACTGGAGGCTCGCCCAGTGTTACGGCAACTTCGCGTAGCGCATGTGCATAGCGCGTTAGCGAATCAACAAGGCAAAGAACGCGCTTTCCTTGGCGTGCCAAATCTCGCGCAATTTCCATCGCGGTGACCGGCGCACGTTTACGCATAACCGCGCTCTCATCACTGGTCGCAACCACGATGATTGATTTGCGCAAGCGTTCCGGCCCGAGCGTATCTTCAACAAATTCACGCACCTCGCGGCTACGCTCTCCAACCAAGGAAATAACAACCGCCTGAAAATCATCTGTTTTGGCAAACATCGCTAAAAGCGTGGATTTCCCAACCCCAGATCCAGCAAAAATACCAAGCCGCTGTCCGACACAAATAGGAGTAAATATATCAACCAGCCGAATGCCGGTTTTAATCGGCATTTCAACGCGGCCGCGTTTCATGGGAGACGAATCAACAGGCACATCATTTTGAATAGCTGCAAGCGAAATACTGCTCTCGCCGTCAATAGGTTCGCCAAAAGCGTTGACAACACGGCCAAGCATTTCTTGCGCGTTGCGTTTTTTAACAGCCTGATCGATCAGCGCAGCAGCGCCTGGCGAAATCCCGCCCATAGGTTCGCACGGAATACCAAGTGCGCTTTCATCTGAAATTTTTACAACTTCAACCCGTGTACTACCGCCGCTGTGCAGAAGTTTCACCATGTCGCCCAGTTGCAAATGAGAAGGCATGCCTTCCAGCACAGCACTGTTACTATGCAAGCTTTTGACCCGCCCGCCAAAGGCAAGAGGTTCCGTTAAAAACTTTCCTGCCGCGACCGTATCAGCGAGTTCTGTCAGGCTGGACATAATTTATCAGCGCCCAAACGAACGAATGAGCTGCTGCAATGATTGGTCCGCTTTTTCCGTTAGAGCAACCGACTGCTCAAACCCGCGCTGCACCGTGATCAGACGTGTAATCTCTTGCACTGGATTGACGTTTGACTGTTCAATATAGCCCTGCATAACACCGGCTTTAGTTTGATCAACCAGCACTTCAGTCGTTTCATTGGCGCGAAAACCAGATGGTCCATAGCGTTCAAAATTAGTGCCGGGATTAAAGCTAAAGAGGCCAACGCCGCCGACTACATTGCCGTTTTGCGTAATAACACCGTCACCCGCAATATCGACAGAACCGCCCGCCGCATTAAGCTGAATAGGCGCACCGCCAGCATCCAAAACAGCATCGCCGTTTAATGTGACCAGAGCGCCCTGATTATCAATTTTGAAACGGCCATCCCGTGTCATCACATTGGCGCCATCAACCTGCACTTGAAACCAAGCATCGCCCGAAATGGCCAAATCAAGTGCGTTGCCTGTGCTTTCAAGCCCGCCAGCGCGACTGCTAATAATTTCGTCGCCCTTGGATACCATCGACACACGTTCATCATCGACGCTTTTGAGCACTTCATCAAAAGTGATTTGCGTTGCACGAAACCCAACAGTTCGACTGTTTGCCACATTGTTAGCAAGGCTCGTCAAACGCTCTTCCATCGCCACTTGCCCTGTCAGGCTGACGCTCATTCCATCTTGCATTTTATGAACGCCTCAATTGTTGAATTTGGAGCATGGTGTTCATGTCGATACCAAGCGCGCCAGATTGACCAAATAGCAGGCCCACGCCGCCAGCATCCGTTGTTTGCGGATTATTGATGTCGTATAAAGCGGTGAATTTTGTTAAGAGCTTTTCGATGCCCTCGGGACTTTGAAACTCTGCCAAATCAAGTTTAGCGGATAAAATTTCAACTTGCTTATCAAGATCAAGTGCAGCCGTTGCTTCAGGAATACCAAGCGCGGTGCGCACCACGGTGGCAATGGCAGGCTGTGCTAGAATTTGTAGGTAAGATGTTACATCCGGCGCCTTGCGCTGGAAATAAAGTGCAAGACGAACACCTTCATTGTCTTGCCCTTCTTCTAAAGTTTGGCGCAGATATTTATCAACGACTTCGCCTTGCGCACGATCAAAAGAGGTTGCAGCGCTACCAAAGCTTTCAAAATTGAACGCTTTTGCGAACTCTCTATACCGTGGGTCAGACAATGAGTTCGCAAAGCTTTCATCATCGCTAATGCCCTCAGTGAGCACCTTTTCCATAAAGGCTTTGGCATAGGTCATCTCGCCCAATCCAAAGGCCTGCATGGCAAATGCATAGACCCGCCGATCAGCCATAAAATCTTCGACGCTTTTTATCGTCTGAATTGTTTTGCTAAAGTACTCAACTTCGCGCGCCTCAAAAGGCTGCGCCGCAACTTGAGATATTGCCGCGGGTATGTCCCGGCTTAAATTTTGAAATGACGTAAGGGTGCCAACCATAAGAGAGCTCCAAGTTCAAACTCTCTAAATATTAGCCCCATCTGCTTGCGCGTAGCTGTACTGAATAAAGTGCCAATGCTGCCCGTTAAAAACAGTTTGAAGCAAGGTTTGCATGTCATCTTGCAGCCGAACCTTTGGAGGCGAATGTGGGCATACTAATCGGCATGATCGTTACTCTCGGCTGCGTGCTGGGCGGTTATATGGCGATGGGCGGCAAATTGGGCGTCCTTAATCAACCTTTTGAATTTGTGATTATTGGCGGGGCCGCAATTGGTATTTTCCTAATTGCCAACCCTCTATATATCGTCAAAGACACTGGGGCATCGCTTATGGAGAGTTTTAAAAACTCGGTCCCAACAAGCGAGAAATATCTTCAACTTCTTGGTCTTCTTTATCAATTGCTGCGCGAGTTGAAAAACAAGCCGCGCAACGAAGTGGAAACACATATTGATAATCCAGACGACTCAGAGATTTTCCAAGCTTATCCGTTGATTATGCAGGAGCCTGATTTAATCGGATTTATCTGTGACTATGTGCGCCTCATCATTGTTGGCAATGCAAGGCCGCATGAAGTTGAAGCATTGATGGAGGAGGAAATCGACACCATCAAACATGACAAGCTGAAGGCTTATCATGGTTTGCAAGCTATGGCAGATGGCCTTCCTGCTTTGGGTATTGTTGCTGCGGTTCTGGGTGTTGTTAAAGCAATGGGTGCCATCGACCAAAGTCCTGAAATTTTGGGCGGCCTCATCGGCGCTGCGCTAGTTGGTACATTCGTTGGTATCTTCTTGTCATATGCGGTTGTCGGCCCTATTGCGACCAGCGTCAAAACCGTGCGTGAGAAAAACATCCGGCTTTACTTCGTCGCGAAACAAACATTGATTGCTTATATGAATGGTTCCTTGCCGCAGGTGGCGCTTGAGTTTGGTCGTAAAACCATCTCGCATCACTATCGTCCAACACTTGATGACGTTGAAAACGTTTCTATGGGCGGCGGTTAAAATCAATGACGATTGCAGTTTCAACATCCATCACCAACGACATGCCAGATGTGTACAAACGTATTCTTCGGCAAAAAGGTGAGCACGAACATATCGACAAATTGGTCGCTGCGGTTTCATCGCGATTTCAATCTGCGCTCAACACCAATTTTATGGCTTTGGGCTATGAAATAAAATGGCGCGTTGATGGCACTTCTAAAAGTTTTGATTTCCGCAATCTAAAGGAAACCACACTTTTCGGTTTCCGCATGGATAATGGCAAAACACCCGCTGCAATGTGCGTCGTGCCGCAGCAAGGCTCAATGCTCGTTGATATGATGCTGGGTTCAGATCCTGAACTTGAAAGTGAAGCAACAGCGCCAAAGCTGACAGAGTTTCAAGAATCCATTCTGATGGAGTTCGGCAATTTGATGGCCGCAACCATTGAATCTGTCTTGCAGCTTTCAAGCCGGTTAAGCCTTGATAAAATGACAGGGCAAACAGCGCAAAATGGTCTTGGCGACCATGCAAGCTTCGCCATGACAGTTCAGCACGGCGATCAGAGCTACACATTTGAAATTTTGCTGTCACAAAACGCAATCCTAAAGCTTAATTTCCGCGAAAAAGAACCTGAACCTGTCCGTGAGAACAGGGGCAACATTACGCCGGAAAAAGATGTCGATATTGAAATTTTCGGCATTGTTCACTTAAGCGAGATGACACTCAGAGATGTCGCGAAACTTAAACCAGGCGCAGTTCTGGCTTTGGGTGACAATAAAAATTGTCAAACGACACTTTCATCGAAGGGGCGCAAGCTTCACAAATGCCAACTCGGGCAAGATGAGAATTCATACGCACTATTAGTCGAAGAAGCGCACGAGCCGATTCAGTCGATTATAACTTCAGCTGTTTAGAAAGCGGGCCACCATTATGATAGATTTAAAGGCAGATAGCCCCCTCGATATGGACCTCGAACCACTAGAGCCACTTGAACAAAGTGAACTTGCTCCAGCAGAAGAGCCTGCAAAATTTGTTGATTCAGATCCCCTCAATGCGGCGATCGACGAATTGCAGAAATCAATTTCTGATGAGGAGCTTGATGGTGCGGCTAGAAAATTTTCCGGCAATGCCAATTACAATAAAAGCGTTTTTGATGTCCCTGTAGAAGTGCAAGTTATCATCGGTTCAACCCGCATGTCAGTGTCACAGCTCATGGCAATGGAACCGGACACCGTCGTCACGCTTGATTCAAAAATTGGAGAACCAGTAGATATCGCAGTAAACGGCAAAAAGATTGGCGAAGGCGAATTAGAAATTAATGCGCATGACCCGAACTCACTTTGCGTGCGAATCGTAAAACTCGGCTCATAAGCATGGTAAAAGTTTACACACTCAGCAGACCACAACGCGCCGCAGCCATTCTCGTAGCAATGGGCAAAGAACGCGCTGGCATTGTTTTGAAAACATTCAAAAGCGAAGAGCTGCGTGTGATGATTGATGCGGCGCACACATTGCAAACAATTCCGCAGCCGGACTTGGAAAAACTTGTCCAAGAATTTGAAGCTGAATTTACCAAGGGCGTTGGCCTGATTGATTCAGCCGATACGATGAAGAACATTCTTAGCGACTTCATGAGCGATGATGAACTTAAAGATTTCATCAAACGCGAACAGTTGGAATCGCCAGAAAAAGAAACCATCAACATTTGGCAGCAATTGGAAGAGACCGAGCCTGAAAAGGTCATTGCTTATCTTGAAAAGCAACCTGCCCAGCTCGCATCCATCATTCTAAAGCGCCTTCAGCCGAAAACTGCCGCAGCCTTGCTTAAGCATCTGCCGGAAGACAAGCGCAAGAAAACCGTCGCTCGTATGCTGTCGTCGCGTGATATCAGTGACCGCATGCTCGAAGCCATTGAGAAGAATTTGCGTGAAGAATTCAAGCCTAATCCAAATTCGGGTGGCTTGCGCGAATCAGCCTCTAAGATGGCTGAAATCTTGAACGAGATGGACACTGAAACCTGCGATATAATGTTAGCGCAGATGGAAGGCCAAGTTGAAGAAAAGAAATTGGCTCTCGTCAAATCGATGATGTTCCGGTTTGAAGATTTGGTTCACATGTCAGCCATAGACCGCACTAAGCTTTGTGATGGGCTGCCACAAGAACTTCTAACCAATGCATTATTTGATGCCGACAAAGATGTCGCCGAAGCGGTGCTGTCGAGCCTTGGTCAACGTACACGTCGCATGATCGAATCTGAGATGGGCGACGATGTCAAAATACAGGAAAGCACGGTTATTCAAGCGCGCAAGTCCATAGCGACGCTCGCTCTCAAAATGGCCGCAGAAGGTCAGATTACCCTTCCTGAAAAATAGGACATCATAGATCATGTCCGACGATCAAGATAAAGACCAGAAAACCGAAGATGCTTCTGAGCAGAAGATCAAGGATGCGCTGGAGAAAGGTCAAACACCTGTCTCCAAAGAGCTCTCCATCTTTTTCAGCCTCTTGGTTATTCTCGCGCTCATCGTATTCGGCATGTCCGAAAACATGATGGCAACAGGCGATCAATTGGCCGGCTTGCTGAATAGGTCAGGTGAAATTTATCTAGCTTCCAACGATGATGTTATGGAGCTTATGAAAGTCTGCGTGGCCATTGGCGCTATTTTGGCCGCACCGTTTTTTGTCGGTCTAATGCTCGCCGGTATTGTGAGTTCCGTATCGCAAAACCCGCCTTCAATCGTCTGGAAGCGCGTAACGCCGCAACTATCAAGAATTTCCATTGGCAAAGGCCGTGAGCGCATTTTTTCCGGCAAAGGCTTTATCGAATTTCTAAAATCCGTTGCTAAAGTCGGCATCTCTATCTTTATTGTTTATTTTCTAACCTCGAATTTCATCGAAGGTTTGATGTCTGGTTTTTACACCAGAACGGCAGATTTTCTGACCCATCTTCAACTGGAATTAATCGGCATTGTCTCTGCTATTCTTGTGACGATGACAGTCATCACAGCCATCGATGTTTTCATCTCACGCAAGCAATGGCTTGATGATTTGAAAATGAGCAAGCAAGAAGTCAAAGACGAGATGAAGCAGGCAATGGGCGACCCATTGCTGCGCTCACGTCAGCGGTCTATGGCGCTTGATCGCTCTCGAAACCGTATGATGGCAGCGGTCCCAACAGCGACCGTCATTATTGCCAACCCAACACACTTTTCTGTGGCGCTGCGCTATGACCCGGACAAGGATCCCGCCCCGATGGTCGTGGCGATGGGCCAAGATGTGCTTGCGCTGCGTATTCGTGAAATTGCAAAAACCCACGAAGTGCCGATCATTGAAAATGTTCAATTGGCACGCGGCCTTTATAAAATTTCAACCGTTGATCAACCAATCCCGCCTGATTTCTTTCAAGCCGTTGCTCAGATCATCGCGTTTCTTCGTAATCAAACCAATAAAAGCAACCCATTAGGTCCTGCTATATGAATGAAATTACAACCCATTCCAAAATCGAAACCCAGCTTGCAGCGACAATGCGCGGCTTTATCGGCGAGTTAAGGCTTGTCGATCTTGCCCACTATGTCAGCTACATTCAGATGGATCGTTTCGATTGTTTGGCCGATATTGTTGGCGAAGCCTCACAGCTTTATTTTGCACCTGATTTTCTGCAGCTGGAAAAAGTTGCGTCGGTTTCATCTGATTGGGGAACAGAAGCATCTGTGTCACTCAACATCAGTTTTAATGGCGCACGCGCACGCAACATCGTGAATATTGTTCTGTATGATACCTATGCAACGATTAAGCTGCTTCATACAACGCCGGCTAATTCTGACATAAGTCAGCAGGATCTTGAAGATTCGTGTTGCCGCGAAATTGAAGAAAACTATTTGGGCAAAGTGGCGCTCGGAAATATGCGGCCACTGGGTGAGGCTATTCTTTCTCACGCCAGTTTACGCCGTTAACGAGCAACTTAGCTTATGAAGCTTTTTGCCACTCTTCGCTTTGAGTTTGCGCCGCATCGCCTGAAACATTAAAGCGCGACACCGTTGCCATAAGATCAGCAGCCAATTCAGCCACCGTTTGTGTTGCTGCATTGGTTTCTTCTGCCATCGCAGCGTTTTGCTGTGTGGATTGATCAAGCTGCCCGATCACGCTGTTTACTTCCTGCAAGTCATCTGACTGTTCACTTGATGCCGTTGCAATCAGATCAATCAACGCATTGACCGAACTAATGTTTTCTTCAATTGCCGTAATCGACGTACCGGTTGATTGAACCAAGCGCACACCATTTTCAACTTCTTCGCCAGATGTTGAAATCAGGCCGTCAATTTCTTTGGCCGCTGTGGATGCACGTTGTGCAAGTTCGCGCACTTCCTGCGCAACAACAGCAAAACCAAGTCCTGCTTCGCCAGCACGCGCTGCCTCAACGCCCGCATTCAAGGCAAGCAAGTTTGTTTGGAATGCAATATCTTCGATCATTGACACGATAGAAGCAATTTTGGATGACGTATCTTCAATACGGCCCATTGCCTCAATGGCTTGCGACACAACATCGGATGCTTTGCGTGCATGATCTTGCGATTGAAGTCCCATTTGGGTGGCTTCCATCGCACGCTCAGAAGAGGCTTTAACCTTGTTCGTTACTTCACCCAATGTCTGTGCAGCACCTTCAATTTGGTTTGCTTGGTGTTCTGTGCGTTCAGCAAGCTGCGCCATCGCTGAACGCAGCTGTGTCGAGCCTGAGCTGATATCGCCCGTATTATGCGCCACACGTAGCATCACCGACTGCAATGTTTCCTGCGACTGGTTAAAGTCGGCGCGTACATTATCCAATGTGCCATAAAATGGTGTTTCCAAACGAGCGCTCAGATTTCCCTGTGCCAGTTCTTTCAACCCAAAGCCGAGTTCATCGACAGCTGACTGGATTTGGCGTGCCTCTTCAGCTTTCAAATTTTCATTTTCGAGGCGTTCTTCCTCAACTTCTAAGCGCACTTTTTCAGAGTTGCTTTCAACTTGAATTTTTTCCAGTGCGTTATCACGGAAGACCAAAAGTGCTTTTGCAAGCTGGCCAAGTTCATCGCCGCGATTGGTATAATTGATCTCCGTATCAAGCTCACCTTTGGCAAGCGAACGGGTCGAACCAATAAGCTTAGACAGTGGATTAACAATACCGCGATTAATCACGACAAAGGCAACTAGCAACAATGTCAGAAGCGCGGCCGCTCCAATACCAATCAGGACATTCGTGCTCCAAGCAAGCTGTTCATCAAGCTGGGCTGATGACGTTGCGATTTCAGCACGTTCCGCCGTCAAAATATCAAAGATGATGCTGTTGATAAGTTTTGTTTCGCGGTAAACATCTTGAACAAGACCTTCTACGGCCTCGCTCGTATTCAACACAGATTTGCGAAGGGCAATAAGGCCCGTGTCGGGATGAACAAGGTCATTGAGCTTTTTGGCATTTTCTACAGTGTCTGAATTGCCAACTGCGTCAAGCAAATTGCTAAGACGTGAAACAATAAAGCCAACGCTCTGCTGCATCGTCTCCACGATCTTAGGATCGTCGGTCAACGCACCTTGAACCACCATTGATGTAAACTGGCGCAAAGTAGACATTGCTTCCAAGCTGCTACGCACTTGCTTCATCTGGATATTCACCAAATCATTGATAATACCCTTATTCTCTGAAGCTGCCTTTTGCGCGTTCAGCAGCATTCCATTATATTTATTATCAACGGCTTTCGCGAGTTCCTTTTCAACATCGTTTTGAAGTTCGTTAATTCCATCAATAAATGTTTGAACAGAACCGGATTTCGGGAAGAAACTTGCCAGTTCACGCATTTTAATTGCTTCTTCGCCGCGATTCGCCAGCAGGTTGAGTTTGCTAGCTGTTTCTTGGGTAAGATCGCCATTGGCAAGCAGGCTCTTGGTCGTATTGCGAATACGAATAGATGCGCGTCCCAAAATCGACTTGAACTTGCCTTCAAGTTTTGGCTCGCTGAGGTTCAGGAATGTTGAAGCCGCACCACCCAATTGACCCACTTCGATTTGGACATCCATCAATGTGCGAAATGCAAAAACTTCTGTCTTCATCAATCGGTCAACAAGCGCGCCAGCTTCGCGTCCAGCAGTTTGGCCACCTGCTTGCAATTCTGAATAGGCTTTGCTGATAGCTGGTGACAGTAAAGCGCCAATGCGTGTGTCTGTTTTAAACAGCTCAAGCAGCAGTTCAGATGACTGCGCTTTGATTGAAAGATTTCCATCGGTCATTGCATCAAGTGCGGAGAGCTGGCTGCTAAATCCCTCAACTGCTTTGCGCAGTTTGGCAATATCGTCCGCTGCAGGCCCCGTTTGATTGGAGGCTGGAACACGGTTGAGCAGGTTCTCAACAGTGAGCGACAATGTATCGAAAGCTTCTTGACGTGCATCTTGTTGATCCGCGCCAATCAGTTCTGAGGCTGCGATCGTAAGCTCTGTACTTTGAATGGCCAGCGTGCCTGCATCCACAAGCGAAGGAACGCGCTCTTCGTTAATAGCGCGAAACTGAGTGCTCGCCGAATTAAACGCATAAACGGCGATGGTGATTGCAACAGCGGTAAGCAAACCAACAACGGCGATAGAAGCACTGAGCTTCGTTCTGACACCAAGTGTTTTGCGATCTGGCTTTACAGCAAATTTCTGCGTCGCAGCTTTGCTATTTGACTTATGACCAAACTTAAACAGATCTTTTGACAGCGCCATTGATAAAACCACATACGTTCTTGGAATCTATTGGTGGGAAATTGACATAAAAGCCAGATCATCCGTAAAAACGGTGTCACGGCTACACTAATATTCAATTTCGAGAAGGACATGCTGCGCATTGCGAGCGTTTTGGCGAAGATCATCGTCAACAAGTGCTGTTGCCGCCATGCATGACGCTGCCATTGAAGCACTAAAAATTAGTTAAAATTGACGCTATGCCATTAACAATTACAATCATCATACGGCACGCTTACTGCATGCATTGAATTCTAATCACGCCGTGAATTTTAATGTCATATATGCGATATAGCTAAGAACGGATCACGATGATTTTAAATGAGCAGGTTTTACCATGATACTCGACAAGACCATTTTCGCACCTTCCACTTATGCTCAAATCGACGCTGTCAAAATCGTTCATGAACGCGCATTTGGGGCAAGCTTTGAGCCTAATTTGGTGGAAGCACTTCTGCTATCAGATATTCCAACGCTCGATATGGCTGCATTTATCGACACACAAATCGTCGGCCATGCATTGCTTACTGCACTTGAGGGCCAAGACCGCGCTTTGGCGCTTGCCCCGCTCGCCGTTGATCCAGATTGGCGTGACTTTTTAATCGGAACAGAAATTGTTCGCCGCTTGATTGACGACGCAAAAGCGCAAGGCTGGAAAAGCATATTTGTTTTAGGCGATCCGGTTTATTATGGACGCTTTGGGTTTAATTCCCAATTGGCGGACCGCGTTCAATGTGCTTTCCAATGCCGCGAATTTCAAGCACTTGAGCTTGAAGAAGGCGCACTTGCAAATGCCACGGGTGAATTGCTTTACCCAACACAATTTGCGGCCGTGGGCTAAACCCCAGACATGAAAAAGCCGCCCATTAGGCGGCCAATCAAAGCGAAATTTTAAAAGCGATTAAGCTGGTAGAATTTGCTGATTAAGTGTTGTCAGCTGTGCAAGATAATTATTTGCCTTGGCTTGATCTTCGCCTTCAGCCGCAGCCGCTGCATCAGCCTTTGCAGCCTCGATACGCGCATCAAGATCAGCTTTGTTAACGTCAGACACGGCAACAGCAGATTCTGCAAGAATTGTGCATGATGTTGGAAGAACATCAATAAAGCCGCCAAAGATGACGTAATCTTCTTGTTTGCCCTCAGCAGTCGTCACTTTCGCAACACCGGGTTGCAAAGTTGACATTGTCGCTGCGTGGTTAGCCATCACCGTGAAATAGCCATCACTACCAGGTACAACGACCTGTGTGACTTGCTCAGATAGAAGCAGGCGCTCCGGAGAAACCAACTCGAATGTAAATGCGTCAGCCATAAATATTACTCAACTTCGCTCTGTGGCAAAAGTGAACCCAAAAAGCCTAATCCAGCGCCGATCAAAGAACCAACAATGAGATTAAAACTTACTGAATTATCATAGTCCAGACCGAAAAACTGGTCGAGAGTACTCGGTCCGATAAGCAGTCCGACAAGGAAACCGGCGAATGTAAGTTCCGCAATAAATTGCAACCTATTATTCATCACCGGCTCCTTTCGAGCTATTTCAATTATGCAGCTTCCGCTGCAAGTTTCTGTGCTTTCTCAAGCGCTTCTTCAATGGAACCAACCATGTAGAAAGCAGCTTCTGGCAAATGGTCATAATCACCAGCTACCAAGCCTTTGAAGCCCTTAATTGTGTCTTCAAGTGCAACCAGTTTACCCGGTGCGCCTGTAAACACTTCAGCCACGAAGAACGGCTGAGAAAGGAAGCGCTCAACTTTACGTGCGCGCGCAACAACCAGCTTATCTTCTTCAGAAAGCTCGTCCATACCCAAAATAGCAATAATATCTTGAAGCGATTTGTAACGCTGCAAAGTAGACTGCACCATACGGGCAACTTCATAGTGCTCTTCACCAACGATTTGTGGGTCAAGCATACGTGATGTTGAATCAAGCGGGTCAACCGCAGGATAAATACCTTTTTCAGCAATCGCGCGGTTAAGCGTTGTTGTCGCATCCAAATGCGCAAACGATGTCGCAGGCGCCGGGTCGGTCAAGTCATCGGCAGGAACATAAATCGCCTGAACCGAAGTGATCGAACCTTTTTGCGTCGTCGTAATACGCTCCTGCATCTGACCCATGTCAGTTGCAAGTGTTGGCTGGTAACCAACCGCTGAAGGAATACGGCCAAGAAGCGCTGACACTTCTGAACCGGCCTGTGTAAAGCGGAAAATGTTATCAACGAAGAACAACACGTCCTGGCCTTTATCACGGAAGTCTTCCGCAATTGTAAGACCTGTCAAAGCAACACGGGCACGCGCACCTGGCGGCTCGTTCATCTGACCGTATACGAGAGCTGCTTTTGAGCCTTCGCCGCCGCCTTTGACGTTAACGCCAGAATCGATGAATTCGTAGTAAAGGTCGTTACCTTCACGTGTACGCTCGCCAACGCCAGCAAACACAGAATAACCACCATGGGCTTTCGCGATGTTGTTGATCAATTCCTGAATAAGAACCGTTTTACCAACACCAGCACCACCGAACAGACCAATTTTACCGCCACGCGCATATGGTGCGAGAAGGTCGATAACTTTAATGCCAGTTTCAAGGATCGCAGCTTCAGTTGATTGCTCAACATAAGTAGGCGCTTCAGCGTGAATTGGACGCAAAGTCTTTGACTTGATCGGACCAGCTTCGTCAACCGGCTCGCCGATAACGTTGATGATACGGCCAAGCATTTCTTCGCCAACAGGAACCATGATCGGTGTGCCTGTGTCTCTTACGTCCTGACCGCGAACCAAACCTTCAGTTGAGTCCATCGCGATACAGCGAACTGTGTTCTCGCCCAAATGCTGAGCAACTTCGAGAACCAAACGGTTGCCGAGGTTGTCAGTTTCAAGTGCGTTAAGAATCGCTGGCAGATTATCCGTGAACTTAACGTCCACAACCGCGCCGATGACCTGAGAAACCGTGCCAATTGCACCGGACTTTGCCGCTGCTGAGCGTGACGGCGCTTTTGATGCAGCAGCTTTCGCTGGTGCTTTACGCGCTGGCGCTTTTTTAGCTGGTGCCTTAGCCGGAGCCGCAGCTTTTGCTGGTGCTTTTGCCATTTTGACTACCCTTTTCCTTACAGCGCTTCCGCGCCCGAGATAATTTCAATAAGTTCTTTAGTAATTTGCGCCTGACGCTGGCGGTTATAGCTCATTGTCAGCTTGTCGATCATTTCACCGGCGTTACGGGTCGCATTGTCCATAGCGGACATTTTTGAGCCCATTTCACCAGCAACATTTTCAAGCAATGCGCGGAAAATTTGAACCGAGATATTGCGCGGGATGAGATCATCCAAAATGGCACTGGCATCTGGCTCATATTCGTACATCGCAGATGCCGCATTAGCAGCTTCTGTCTCGTCAACTTCCGGCGCAGCAGCTGGAATGAGTTGAAGACCCGTTGGCACCTGATTGATCACTGAGCGGAACTCAGAATAATACAATGTACAAACGTCAAACTCACCTGCAGCAAACATCGTCATAACGCGCTTGCCGATAGCATCAGCATTTGCAAAGCCGATATTCTTCACTTCACGCAAATCGATACGGTCAATAATCAACGCTGCAAATTCACGGCGAAGAATATCATAACCTTTTTTACCGACGCAGAGGATTTTCACCTCTTTGCCTTCAGCTTGAAGCTTACGCACATCATCACGCACAAAGCGCGCAATAGATGAGTTAAAGCCGCCGCAAAGGCCACGCTCGGATGTACAAGCGATCAACAAATGCGTCTTATCGCTTCCCGTACCGGTCATCAGTTTCGGCGCATCTTCACCCGATACAGTGGCTGCAATATTAGCAAGCACCGAACCCATGCGCTGCGAATAAGGACGCGCAGCTTCTGCCGCATCTTGCGCACGGCGCAATTTTGCAGCAGCAACCATTTGCATGGCTTTTGTGATTTTCTGCGTTGCCTTAACCGACGAGATGCGGTTTCTAAGGTCCTTCAATGAAGGCATATCTTATAACCCTTACCTAAGAGCCTCGCTAAATTAAGCGAAGCTCTTTGCGAATGCCTCAATTGCAGATTTCAGCGCTTCTTCTGTTGAATCAGTTAGCTTCTGTTCTTTTGCAATCGTTTCGAGAATGGATTTTCCTTCACCGCGCATATGCGTCAGAAGGCCTTGCTCAAACTCACCAACCTTGTTGACTGGAAGCTTATCAAGATAACCTTTCACGCCAGCAAAGATAACAGCAACCTGCTCTTCCGTTTTAAGCGGCGAGAACTGTGGCTGTTTAAGCAATTCTGTCAAACGCGCACCACGGTTTAGCAAACGCTGTGTGGAAGCATCAAGGTCGGAGCCGAACTGCGCAAACGCAGCCATTTCGCGGTACTGAGCAAGCTCACCCTTAATAGAACCAGCAACCTGTTTCATCGCTTTAATCTGCGCAGCAGAACCAACACGAGAAACCGATAGACCAACGTTCACAGCAGGACGAATACCCTGGAAGAACAAGTCCGTTTCAAGGAAGATCTGACCGTCAGTGATCGAAATCACGTTAGTCGGAATATAAGCAGAAACGTCGTTCGCCTGTGTTTCAATAACCGGCAAAGCCGTCAATGAACCAGAACCTTCGTCTTCGTTCAATTTCGCTGCACGCTCAAGAAGGCGTGAGTGAAGATAGAAAACGTCACCAGGATAAGCTTCACGGCCCGGAGGACGGCGAAGAAGAAGTGACATCTGACGATAAGCAACAGCCTGTTTTGAAAGGTCATCATAACCGATCAAAGCGTGCATGCCGTTGTCGCGGAAATATTCACCCATTGTACAGCCTGCAAATGGTGCAAGGAACTGCAGTGGAGCAGGATCAGATGCTGTCGCAGCAATGATGATTGAATAAGGAAGCGCGCCGCGCTCCTCAAGAACCTTCACAAACTGGGCAACAGTTGAACGTTTCTGACCAACAGCAACATAGATACAGTAAAGCTTTTCGCTTTCTGTGCCTGTCTCGTGTGCTGGCTTCTGGTTCAAGAATGTATCAAGAATGATCGCTGTCTTACCTGTTTGGCGGTCGCCAATGATAAGTTCGCGCTGACCACGGCCAACAGGGATCAAAGCATCGATAGCTTTAAGACCAGTAGACATTGGCTCATGAACAGATTTACGTGGGATAATACCCGGCGCCTTAACGTCAACGCGCATGCGCTTTTCAGCTTTGATAGGGCCTTTACCATCAATCGGGTTACCGAGCGGGTCGACAACACGGCCAAGAAGACCTTTACCAACCGGCACATCCACAATCGCGCCTGTACGCTTAACTGTGTCACCTTCTTTAATGTCACGGTCAGCACCAAAGATAACAACACCTACGTTGTCTTCTTCGAGGTTGAGCGCCATGCCACGAATGCCACCAGGGAATTCGACCATCTCACCAGCCTGAACTTTGTCCAAGCCGTAGATACGGGCAATACCGTCACCTACAGATAGAACTTGTCCAACCTCGGAAATCTCAGCTTCTTTGCCGAAATTCTTGATTTGGTCTTTAAGTATTGCAGAAATCTCTGCCGCGCGAATGTCCATCATCCGACCTCTTTGAGCGAAATCTTAAGTGAGGAGAGTTTGGTCTTTAGTGATGTATCGATCTGGCGTGAGCCGATCTTCACTATCAAACCTCCGAGAATTGACGGATCAACTGTTACGTTGAGCGTCACGTCTTTGCCGGCAACATCTTTCAATGCAACCTTCAATTCTTTTTCCTGAGCAGCGGTCAAGTTTGCGGCCACAGTCACATCAGCAGTCACTTCACCGCGGCCATCGGCTGCGATTTCACGAAATGCTTTAATGATGGAAGGCACTGCAAAGAGGCGGCGATTGCCAGCAACTACTTTGAGGAAATTTGTAACAAGCGGGTGAAAACCTGCTTTGGCAGTAATGCCGTTAATTGCTGCCACTTGATCGTCTGATGAAAAGACAGGACTTTCAATAAGGCGCTTTAGGTCGGCACTGCCGGAAACCATAGCTTCGAACGCATCAAGCGATGCTTCGACCTTGGCTGCAGCCTTCGCATCAACAGCAAGTTCATACAATGAACCCGCATAACGCGCGGCAACTTGAGAGGTAGGAGACGATGTAGCCACAGGCAATCACTTCTCTTAGCTAGATAATGTTAAAGGGCTCCAAAACGGATTAAAGCCCTAACACGTTGATTAAATTGTTTTTTTTAAACACTTAGGATCTACAAGCCGCAACCCCTAAGCAAGATGATGGCGATCTAGCATAGGGTTTAGCATGGTGCAAGGTGTTGAACCTACTCTTTTGTCGCATATAAAACGCCTAAAATAGCGCTGTATAGCCATAAATCAGTGGTCCAGCCGCCAATGCGGCCTCCATTGCTATCGAAATCCAGTTAAAACGTGTGTTGCCACGGTCAACGATAATCGAAACCAAACGGCCCAATGCGGTGAATGCCCAGCTTGCGCCCAGCGTCAGCCATAATAGCGGCTGGCTAAAGAGAATCGCTAGAATACCAACGCCAAAATAGAACCCAGCCATTGTCGCACGGCTTTCCGATAAAGCTTCCGGCACACCTTCAGCGGTGCGCAAGCGCAAAATCTTAAATGCCTTGCGCGGTGCCAAGAGAAGAATCAGTCCGAAGCCAATCGTTATATATGCCGATGCGAGCGCAAACCATTCGCCTGCAGGCTCATTAATAATCACTTCTTGCATTATGCCCTCTTTCTAAGTTTGTGTTCGCGGTACCACAGATAAAGGCCAGATCCCGCGACAACCATCATACCCAATACGGTCCAGCCGTCAGGCAGATCACCAAAAATAAGAAACCCGAGCAATGTCATCCATATTATCTGCGTATAGATGAACGGCGTAACCTTTGCCGCATCGGCAAGCTTGCTTGCTTTAATCAAGCCCATATGACCGACCATACCAGCCATGCCCGCCAGAGCAAAAGCAAACCAGTCAGACATGCGCTGCGGCATCTGCGCTTCAGGAATACCAAGCGGTGCAAAGATAAGCACACCAAAGAAGCAGGAATAAAAGATCAAACTTTCCGGCGTTTCAACCGAAGCCAGCTTTCGTGTCAGCACCAGATAGAACGAATTACACAGCATTGAGCAAATGATCAGCAAAATCGGCCAGCTAAAAACATCTGTTCCCGGCCGCACAACAATCAACACACCGATAAACCCGATAAAAATCGCAACCCATCGGCGCGGCCCCGCCCATTCACCCAGCATAGGCCCAGCCAGAACGGCAACCACAATAGGAGAGGCAAGCAGCACAGAAATTGTTTCGGCAAGTTGCAAATATTGAAGCGCAAGAAAATTGAAGCACGTCATCGCAGGCAGTAAAAGCCCACGGCATACCTGCAGCACAGGCCGTTCCATCTTCCATAGTTTTGGATTATTCCACCCCTTAAAGAACAGAAGCAAAAACAGGGCTTGAATCGCAAACCTGACCCAAACAACAAAAAACACGGCCTGCCCACCAACCACAAGCCATTTGGCCGATGTATCAAGCAGCGAAAAACAGAAGAACGAAAACAGCGCAATACCAATTGCAACCGGCGGCATTGGTATTTCTGCGATAGGAGATTTGTTTTGCAAGATCATATGTCCGAATAAGTGCTTCAATCGCTCTGGCAGATTTACCCCTTAAAGAAAAGACCGGATAACCTGCGCCGCCGAGCGTGCATCGACACTGGAGGCACGCACCAACTCATCAAAATGACGGGTTAAACCCTGCACCTGCTTGCGCTCTCGAAACACCATATAGAACTGCCCGACATAAACAGCGGCAATCAGCGGCCCGAAAATCACCAAGGGCGCTGAATGAACTTTTCGGCTAGAAAATAAATAAAGCCGCACAGACGGGTAAAGGTCGCCGCATTGTTTTGCCATATGCATTATCTGCTCAACACGCACATCCTTGGGTATTCCCTCAAAATAGCCCTCGCCGCGCGCCAGTGATTTTACAGTCTCTATCGGCACACAAATTTCATAATCCGACCCCGGCGCCTGCAGCCAATCGGCTGTATCGCGCATCGCCGCGCTTGCCTGTTCAGGCGTTTTGTCCTGAAACAACTCATATTCCCATTCCAGCATAGCGCCGGTTTTCAAAATATCAGGCAGCGTCGTCGGTACAGCGCGAATTTTATGCCCCGCCGCCTCGCGGTGCCAAGCGATCAATTGCTCATCGGCAGGCGTGCGCTGTGCATCGGCAAAATTCAAACCTGCGCTCAGCAATTGCGCTGCCCGCTCAGAGCGATCCGACAAGCCGAGCAACCAATCAGCACTTACACCGAGTGCCGCCGCAAATTCAGCCGCTATATGCGCATTGGGCAAGCGCGCATCTTCACCATTGAGAATTTGCGCAACAGTTGAACGGTCAATGCCTGCATCACGCGACAGCTGTGAACGGCTGATTTTCGCAGCAGTGAGCCGCTCGACAACACGGTCACGAAATAATGCGGCTCTATCCAGTTTGTTCATTTAATCTACTTTGGTGTTTTTTATAAACATTATGGAGTTAATGTTTCACTCTTTCCAAATTCCGGCAAGCCAAAAAACTCGTTAAGTAAATCATATCCGAACACATTCAAATCGAAGGAGTAAACATTGGAACTGCCGCGCAGAACATTTGTCAAAGCCATCACATGGCAATTACTTGGCATAGCGACCATGACCCTGCTTGCGCTTTTTCAATCCGGCAATCTGATTGATTCGATCATGCTTGCACTATCCGCCAGCGCGACAGGCTTTGTTTTCTATTTTATCCATGAACGATTTTGGTCAAAAATACGCTGGGGCCGCAAAACAATGTAATTATTTCTCATTTACGCCTTGAAGACAAAACAAGAACATCCTATCTTGTAATTGTTAATACTTTTAGAAAGGAGTTTTCTTTTGGAAGCGTTTTTCTATAGCCCAACCCATGATGCTTGAGCGTTACATCATTCAGGCTCTTTAAAGGGAATACAGGATTAGCAATGAATGAAAAGCCTCAATTGTAACGAATTGAGGTTCGCAGAAAGTCGGGCGATGCCCTGAGGAGTTTAAAGAAGTTTCGGAGCAGTGCTTCGAACTCCCGCAAACCAACCTCACCATAGCTGGTTGCGAATAAGTTGTGAGATGGCGGTGCTGTGAGCCGCATGAATTTGTCTAACACTTATGGGCGTTATGCGCCTGTCTGGATCCTTAGGCTTTTCATGTTCATGGGAGCCCGCCATCGCATCCACACTCACAAAAAGCTCTGCGGATCGACATCGATCTGCACTTTAACTGACCCGCGCCGAGCAATTTATGAATTCATCTATGACAGAGGCGAATTTTACCCTTTAAAAGAGTTCGGCTGCGGCAATATCCATCTGAATATATGCCGCAGCTTTTGCAGCTGCCAATCATGCGGCTCCATTGGTCAAATCTTGAGCGAGCATCATAGCATTGCCGTCAGGGTCATAGAAGGTTGCTGTCTTTACCATGCCTTCAATCACATCGGTTTCACCATCAAATTTGACTTTGGCCTGTTCCAGCTTTTGCCTTGCGGAATCCAAATCAGCTATGCCGAACACAGGAACACAATTGCCCGGCACGGGTTTAGTGTGCTCTCCAAGACCGATTGTAACCCCTTGAGTGTTTGTTTGCAGTTCTGACCAACCTGCATCGTCTGCGTGGTAGATCGTCTTAAAGCCGAGCATTTTTTCGTACCACGCAGCGCTTACATGCCGATCCTTAACCGATAGCGCGATGTTTATGGTGTTATCCAACGAAATAAGTGACATGGTCTTTCCTTTTGTCATTAAGTATACTAGCTATACTTTATGGACATAAAAACATTTGTCAACATCACATCAAGAGCGTGGGCTCTCCCCATATTGTCGAACCTGCACGCTGGCATTGCTGGGCGGCAGGCAACACTTCTGGCTGCGACAGGCGCGAGCAGAACCGCGTTCACACAAAGTCTGGATCACCTAATCGAATTAGGGCTAATGGAAAGAAACCCCGGTTATGGTCATCCATTGCGCCCTGAATTCCGGCTCACACAACAGGGGATTGCTGCCGCTGCTATTGCGAACAAAATTCAAACTCTATCGGCAGGAGAAGGGCAAGATTTGCTTCGTAAATCTTGGACTTTGCCGGTGCTAACATCGCTTCACGTGCCTTGTCACTTCAATGACATCAAACGAAACCTACATACGATAACCGACCGGGCGTTGTCGCAATCCTTAAAATCCATGGAATCCAGAAGCTGGGTGGCGCGGAGCGTGGATGAGACCGCACGCCCGCCAAGGTCGATATATAGCGCTATAAACACAGGCGCAGTGCTAAGCAGTGTCACTGCGCCTGAAATTAGATTTTCATAATTTAAATTAAGAACACAATGCTTACAAAAAGCTCTGCGGATCGACATCAATCTGCACTTTGACAGACCCGCGCGGACGCGGTGCCTTGCCAATCATCTCACGTAAATAAGCCTGTATATTCGTGCGTGGATCACCGTGGACTAAAATACGGAACCGATGACGCCCGCGCACCATTGCAATTGGTGCTTCGGCAGGGCCAAGCACCATCACATCTTTGGCAATAGGTGCTGCACCGCGCAAAGCGCGGCCATGTTGTTCCGCCTCCAGCCTTGTCGCTGCCGAAATGATCAGCGAGGCCAAACGGCCAAATGGCGGCATTTTACCCCGTTCGCGCTCATCGATTTGTTTTTCATAAAACGCATCCATATCGCCCGATATAATCGCCTGCATAACCGGATGTTCCGGCTGAAAGGTTTGCAGCAAGCCGATGGACTTTTTGCCAGTTCGTCCTGCGCGCCCTGTCACCTGTGATAAAAGTTGAAACGTGCGTTCAGCCGCACGCGGATCGCCATTGGCAAGTCCCAAATCAGAATCAACCACGCCCACCATTGTCATGTTTGGAAAGTTGTGCCCCTTGGCAACAAGCTGCGTGCCGATCACAATATCAGCTTCGCCCTTGGCAATCGCATCCATTTCCAGCCGCAAGCGTTTTACACCGCCCGTCATATCGGATGACAGCACAATAATGCGCGCATCAGGAAAATGCGAAAGCGTTTCTTCGGCGATGCGCTCAATGCCAGGGCCGCACGCAACCAAATGGTCGAAGGTTCCGCATTCAGGACATGATTCCGGCACATGTTCATTATGCCCACAATGGTGGCACACAAGCTGTTTGCGAAAACGGTGCTCAACCAGCCAAGCCGAACAATTACTACACTCGAAACGATGCCCGCAGGCACGGCATAGGGTGAGCGGTGCATAGCCGCGACGGTTCAAAAACAACAAGCTCTGCTCGCCGCGTTCAAGCGTTTCCTGCATCGCTTCAATCAGCGCTGGCGAAATAAACCCACCGCGCTGGGGCGGCGATTTGCGCATATCAATCGCTTTCAGCGTTGGCAGGGCAGCGTCGGCATAGCGCCTATCAAGGCGCTCATATTTATAGCGGCCCTCTTGCGCATTGTGCCGTGTTTCAACCGATGGCGTGGCGGAGGCCAGAATAACCGGATAGCCGCCCAAATGCGCCCGAACAACAGCCATATCGCGTGCGTTATAAAAAACACGGTCCTCTTGTTTATAAGCAGCGTCATGCTCCTCATCGACAATGATCAGTCCTAAATTTTGAAATGGAAGATAGAGCGCCGAGCGCGCGCCGGCCACCACTTGCACTTGGCCTTCGGTCACTTGCCGCCATACGCGTTCGCGTGTGCGCGGTGCCAAATCAGAATGCCATGGCGCAGGTTCGGCCCCGAAACGATCGTGGAAACGCTCAAGAAATACCTGCGTCAACGCAATTTCTGGGAGCAACACAAGCACCTGCTTGCCTTGGTTGATCGCCGCTGCAATGGCTTCAAAATAAACCTCGGTTTTACCCGAGCCCGTAACACCTTCTAAAAGCGTGACAGAAAATTTCTGTTCCGAAACAGTTGCAGCCAACCCTTCGGCAACATCGCGTTGATCGCCAATGAGTTCCGGTTCGCCGAAAGATGGATCAGGCTTGGCAACAATCGGGCGGGCTGGAATTTCAATTTCAGAAAACACATTCTGCTTGGTCAAACCATCAATCACCGAGGTTGTTACGCCTGTGGCATGGGCAAGCCCGCTGCGCGTCCACGCCATTTGCGGCTCTTCTGCGACCTGCTCCATCACCCGCCTGCGCGCATCGGTCAATCGTTCCGGCTGCGTACCGGTTGCGACAATGCCTTTGGTGGGCGGCTCAGGGTCAAATGCGGTCGGCGAGCGAAGCACCATACGTGCCACCATGCCCGGTGCAGACAATGTATATTTGGCAACCCAGTCAATAAAGCGTAACATGTCGGGCGTGATCGGCGGACAATCGAAAACCTGCGTTACTTCACGCAGCTTTGCTGGATCAATCGGTTTGGCATCGGGCAGATCCTCCACCACCAAGCCAGAAACCTGCCGCGGGCCAAGCGGCACCTGTACAATAGATCCAGGTCCGGCAGTTTGGTCAGCGCGCAATGCATAGCTATAAGGGACCGGCGAAGGTGTCGGCACCAAAATACTAATCGTTTTAATTTTATTTATCGAATCGTTCACCATAGGCGTGACCTTGCCGCTAGTTTAGTCTAAACGACAAGTTAGAACCTTCATATAGAAACACAAAGGACAGAAACAATGAAATTCTTTGTAGACACAGCCGATATTGGCGACATCCGCGAATTGAACGCAACTGGCCTTCTCGATGGCGTGACAACTAATCCGTCGCTCATTCTTAAATCTGGTCGCAACATTCTTGAAGTGACTAAAGAAATTTGCGCAGAAGTCGATGGTCCCGTTTCAGCAGAAGTCGCCGCAAGCGATTATGAAACGATCATGAAAGAAGCCGCCGTCTTGTCCAAAATTGCAGACAATATCTGCATCAAGCTGCCGCTCACAATGGACGGATTGAAAGCCTGTAAAGCGCTTACATCTGACGGCTACAAAACAAACGTCACACTTTGCTTTTCTGCAAACCAAGCTTTGCTTGCTGCTAAAGCTGGCGCGACATTCATCTCACCATTTATTGGCCGCCTTGATGACATGGCGATCAACGGCATGGAATTGATCGGCGAAATTCGCACGATCTATGACAATTACGGTTTCTCAACTGAAATTCTTGCGGCCTCTATCCGCACAGTAAATCACGTTAAAGAAGCTGCTCTTATCGGTGCAGACGTTGCAACAATTCCGCCTTCAACATTGAAAGCGCTTGTTAAGCACCCGCTTACAGACAAAGGCCTTGAGCAGTTCACAGCTGACTGGGCAAAAACTGGACAGAATATCGCGGGTTAATTACCGCCTTAAATCTCGGAACTTAAACTAGCTTCGGTCGTTGCATGGATACCCAGCAATAACCGGAGCTTTTTTATGAAAACTTTTCTCATCACGGGCGCATCTTCCGGCATTGGCGCTGCCACCGCACGCCGCGCACGCAATGCAGGTTACCGCGTTGTGCTGGCCGCACGATCAAAATCAAAACTTGAAGAATTAGCAAAAGAGCTTGGCGGACCGGAATATGCCATCGCTGTCGCATGCGATGTGACCCAAGACGGCGATCAAGAAAAGCTCATCAGTACTGCCGTTGAAACTTTCGGCTCTATCGATGTTGTTTTTGCCAATGCAGGTTTTGGCGCAACCGGATCAGGCACAGCTGGCGGTGATCCTGAAAACTGGAAAGACATGATTCTCACCAATATCTATGGCTGCATCATGACCTGCCGCACCGCGCTGGATGAAATCAAAAAGTCAAAGGGCCATTTTATATTAACCTCATCAGTCGCAGGCCGCGTAACGCTAAAAGGCTCAGTTTACGGCGCAACCAAATGGGCGGTCACTGGCTATGGGCGTAATTTGCGCGAAGAAGTCAAAGATGATGGCGTGCGGGTCACATTAATTGAACCTGGCAAAGTGGACACACCATTTTTCGATGATAGTGCGACCGAAGCACTTCACGCCGAAGACATCGCGCAGGCTGTGATGTATGCAGTCTCACAGCCCGAACATGTCAATGTCTCGGAAATATTGGTAATGCCAAACTACGCCAAACAGGACGACTAACCAAAAGGCGAGACAGCTTTTGGGTCATCGCGCAGCGTGATCTCGCAGTGCTTTTGCAATGTCACGGTTAGATCTTGAACATCACCTTCGAGCGCCGATGTATCAATTGGCTGCCCGATTGTCATCTCAAAGGTTTTACCCTTTTTGTTGAGCAACTCATGGAAAATGGTCATGTCGCGCAGCTCCGTATTACGGTGCGCTAAAAGATAGAATAGCCCTGAATTGCGCGCCTTCATATTCATCGGAATAATCGGCACTTTATAGCGTTTGGCCATTTGCAAAGCTGTCGCCATCCAAGGCCGTTCGGTCAGCCCATTTCTAGTCCAATAAGCAATACGGCCAGACGGAAACAGCATGATCGCGCGTTCGTCTTTAAAGGCATTATTGGTTTGCACCAATGTCTGGCGACTTTTCGCCATCGACTTTTGGTCTGCACGCCATTCCACCGGAATGATAATTTCAGAAAGCCGCTGATTGACCCTGATCGCATCGCGATTGGCAAAAAACACCAAATCATCGCGCTTGTTTTTAATCATGTCATAAACGGCAATACCATCAGCAATACCGGTTGGATGGTTCGACACAAGAATGAAACCACCCTTTTCAGGGATGTTTTCGATGCCTTGAACCGGCACATCAAGCGTCAAAAGCTGGCTAACATATTCAAAGCACTCAAGCCCGCTCATGCCCTGCACTTCGTCAGCCATCTTCACAGCCTGCTTATAGTGCAAAACACCATGCAGCGGCTTTTTGATAACAGGCCAAATCCAATGTTTAATCAGTGTATGTCCGCGCTCATTGATCAATTGATCAACGATGTGCAAATCCTCGTGGCGCGCCACGCCCGCGCTACGCTGCGCAAGCATATCGAAAAAAGCCACTGTGGTCTGATTGTCCATAGCCATGTGTTCCGGTTGGCATATGGTCCCCTATCGCTAATTAATGTCACAACCTTATGACACAAGCGCATAGGCCGTAAAACCACCTTGCGTCAATGCATGCGCAAGGCGGTTTCAAATTTTGCTACGAGGCGTGTTATTTTTAGCTGCCATGGCCAGCAACGCCTTGATAAGCAGCATTGCCCCACACTTTTTTAACCGTTTCGTCGCGCCCGCACGCTGCGCGGTACTTCTTATAAGCATCAGCCCGTTTGATAAGGCCAAAGCGCGTCAGCTGATTTTCTTGGCTACGATAATAGTTCTGGTGGAAGTCTTCAGCAGCCGTAAAATTTGGTGCGCCCTTTACAGGTACAGGTAGTTTTTTACCAAGCTGGGCTGATGCATCGGCAAGTGCTGCTTCTGCGGCAGCTTTTTCCTCAGGCGTTGAGGCAAAAAGCGCTGGCGCATAAGTCATACCGCGGTCGCAGAACTGCCCGCCACCATCGGTTGGATCAATCGTGCGCAAAAAAGTCGTCACCAGCGTTTTATAGTCCGTGACATCGGAATCATAATCGATTTTGACAACTTCATAGTGACCCGCATGGCTTTTATAAGTTGGGTTGGGGCTTGTGCCACCAGCAAAACCGGATGTGGTTGCTGTTACGCCTTTAACCTTGTCAAAATCAGATTCAACACACCAGAAACATCCACCCGCAACAACCACTGTTTTGGTTTCAGCAGTGGCAGTTGTCGCTGCACCCGCCGCAAATATTGCGCCAAGTAAACCAGCTTTCAATGTGGATTTGAGCATGCGTAGACTCCATTTAAATTTCATATCTAACAATCTAACGCACAGATTATGCCTAAAGTTTCGAAGCGCAATTAAACTTGGCTTCAAACAAACGTGATCAAGGCATGGCACAAACGACCATAACAAAAAGCCCGCAGCTTTCGGCCACGGGCTTTCAAAAATATAGACTGTGACCGGTGCTTATACGCGCCGCTCAACCATCATCTTTTTAACTTCAGCAATGGCTTTCGCAGGGTTTAGACCCTTTGGACATGATTGCGCACAGTTCATGATCGTGTGGCAACGATACAAACGGAACGGGTCTTCCAGATCGTCCAAACGCTCACCTGTTGCTTCATCGCGCGAATCAATCAACCAGCGATAGGCTTGTAGCAAGACCGCAGGGCCGAGGTAACGATCGCCATTCCACCAATAGGATGGGCAAGACGTTGAACAACACGCACACAGAATACACTCATAAAGACCATCCAGTTTCTGGCGGTCCTCATGGCTCTGTTTCCATTCTTTTTCAGGCGCTGGCGTCGTTGTTTTAAGCCAAGGCTCAATCGAGCGGTGCTGCGCGTAAAAATTCGTCAAATCAGGCACAAGGTCTTTAACCACAGGCAGATGCGGCAGCGGATAGACTTTCACCGTGCCCTTGACCTCGTCCATACCTTTGGTACAGGCCAGCGTGTTGGTGCCGTCAATGTTCATCGCACATGAACCGCAAATGCCTTCGCGGCATGAACGGCGCAATGTCAACGTCGGATCGATTTTGTTTTTGATGTACAAAAGACCATCAAGAACCATCGGGCCGCAATCATCCATATCAATATGATAGGTGTCGATTGTCGGATTGGCATCATCATCTGGCGACCAGCGGTAAATGCGGAATTCACGAATATTCTTCGCACCTTCCGGCTTTGGCCAGCTTTTGCCTTCAGACATGGTCGAGTTTTTTGGGAGTGTTAATTCAGCCATTTTATTTCCTCAATACACCCGTGCTTTCGGCGCGATTTTTGCCAGATCGATACCCGGCTGCAAAAGCTCTGTGTGTACGCCGCGATATTTAAGCGTCACTTCTCCGGCATCCGAAACCCAGCTCAGCGTATGCTTGCGCCAGTTTTCATCATCACGGCCGCCATAAGGACCATCCACATAATCTTCACGTGCATGGCTACCACGGCTCTCTTTACGGGCTTCCGCGCCATAAACAGTTGTGATCGCATTGGCCATCAAGTTTTCAAGCTCTAATGTTTCCACCAGATCAGAATTCCAGATCATCGAGCGGTCGGTGACTTTCAAATCGCTAAGTTGTTTGTAAGCATCGTCCATCCGGCGACAACCGCTTTCAAGCGTTTCTTGCGTGCGGAATACGGCAGCATCTTCCTGCATGATTTTCTGCATAGTCAGGCGCAATTCAGCCGTTGGCGTGCCACCATCAGCATGACGCAGACGGTCAAAGCGCTCCATGATCTTATCGCAAGATTTCTCATTGATATCAGGGATCGCGCTTTCGCGGTCAATCACTTCACCCGCACGAATAGCCGCTGCACGGCCAAACACCACAAGGTCGATCAGTGAGTTAGAGCCCAAACGGTTCGCACCATGCACAGATGCACAGCCAGCTTCGCCCACAGCCATCAAGCCCGGTGTTACACGGTCCGGCTCGTCAGCGGTTGGGTTCAAAACTTCGCCCCAATAATTGGTCGGAATACCGCCCATATTATAATGAACTGTCGGCAGAACCGGAATCGGCTCTTTGGTAACATCCACGCCAGCGAAAATTTTCGCTGATTCAGAAATACCCGGCAAACGTTCGTTCAAGACCGCAGGATCCAAATGGTCCAGATGCAGGAAGATATGGTCTTTATCTTTGCCAACACCGCGCCCTTCGCGAATTTCCATCGTCATACAGCGTGAGACAACATCGCGGGATGCCAAGTCTTTTGCCGATGGCGCATAACGCTCCATAAAGCGCTCGCCTTCGGAGTTAACGAGATAACCGCCTTCGCCGCGCGCACCTTCCGTAATCAGGCAGCCTGCGCCATAAATTCCGGTTGGGTGAAACTGTACGAATTCCATGTCTTGAAGCGGCAATCCGGCGCGTGCAATCATGCCGCCGCCATCACCAGTACATGTATGCGCTGATGTTGCCGAGAAATATGCGCGGCCATAACCGCCCGTCGCCAAAACAACCATCTTCGCAGAAAAGCGGTGGATCGTGCCGTCATCAAGGTTCCATGCAACAACACCGGTACAGGTGCCATCATCATCCATGATCAGATCAAGCGCGAAATATTCAATAAAGAACTGCGCGTTGTGCTTCAGGCTTTGGCCGTAAAGCGTGTGCAAAATAGCATGGCCTGTGCGGTCTGCCGCAGCACATGTGCGCTGTACGGGCGGTCCCTCACCATAGTTCTGCATGTGGCCGCCAAATGGACGCTGATAGATTTTGCCTTCTTCATTGCGGCTAAACGGAACACCATAATGTTCCAACTCATAAACCGCCTTAGGTGCTTCCATCGCCAAATATTGCATGGCATCAACATCGCCAAGCCAATCCGAGCCTTTGACCGTGTCATACATATGCCACTGCCATGAATCCGGCGTCATGTTTTTCAGGCTGGCGGCAATACCGCCCTGCGCTGCAACCGTGTGCGAGCGTGTCGGGAAAACTTTTGAAATACAGGCTGTCTTAAAACCTTGTTCGGCCATGCCAAGCGCTGCGCGCAAACCTGCGCCGCCTGCGCCAACAACAACAACATCAAACTTATGGTCTTCAAATTTATAGGCTTTGCCGGCAGAACCGGTCGCCTTTGAATCTTGCGTGCTCATTAGTTGGCGAAACCCATTTTTAGAATGGCAAAGATGCTGACAGCAGCAATGACAATTGTGAAAAAGATATTGAGGATCAGCAGCACAAATTTGCTGCTTTCTGTGTGAACATAATCTTCAATGACAACCTGCATACCAAGCTTGGCATGATACAAGCCGCTCAAAATAACGAGCAGTAGAATGACCGCAACAAACGGGCTACCAAGCGTTGCAAGCACAGCCTCATAAGGCTGACCAATGGTCGTAACAATAATCCAGACAAACGCCAGCAGCAGCGGCACATTGGCAAGGGCCGTCAGGCGCTGACGCCAAAAATGCTCGGTGCCTGACTTAGAAGCACCAAGGCCGCGAACGCGTTTAAGAGGTGTAAGCATACTCATATTCGATCCCCTTATGTAACGCTAAAACCAACGATCCAGATCAGGACCGTGATGACGATAGATGCAATCATCGAAGCATAAGCAAGTTTGGTTGATGTGTGTTTATCCATCAGGGCGCCAGTGTCCCAAATGAAATGGCGAATACCGCCAAGCATATGAAGCACGAGTGCCCATGTGTAACCAAACATGACAAGAATGCCGAACCATGAGGCAAAAAAGCCGTTTACCCAATTAAAATAGGCTTCGCTTGATGCAGCAGCAATGAGCCACCAAGCAACCAGCAATGTGCCGGTATAAAGAGCAACGCCCGTAATACGGTGCATGATAGACATGACCATTGTCGGGATAGGCTTATAAATAGAAAGATGCGGTGAAAGCGGCCGCTTCGTAGACGTCGAAGACACGAGAAATCCCCCGAGTTAAACTATGGGGCAATCACAAAATTGCCACCTTTGTTGCAAGTCTTTAAACCCGATATTGAAGTACGTCAAAGTCCTGAACCGTTTGAAACGCCTTAATCTTTAAAAAACAGCACCAAAGTATATCAATCCATTCTTGAAATTGATCACAATTGCTCAAAATCAAGAACATATAGGGCCGTGATTCGCATCAAACGCCTTAACGCTGACAATCAGTTGGTGCTTTGCCGCTGGCAAACCAGCTGGCATTGCGCCCTTCAAAAACCAACGCATATCCAGTTTTACTGTAGCGCTCACGTTGACCAGGCGGGTCGGCAGGCAATTCTGTTTCAACACCGCGCGAATCAGACACCAAAAGATTTGCGCCTTCACGGCGCACCGTCATCGTAACACCGCCCGTACAGCGCCATTTCGCTAAAGCTGGCTGTACTGAATTGCCAACACCGCCGCCGCCAGATGACGAACAAGCGCTAAGAGCAACAGTGGCGATGAGGGTTGAAAGACCCATTATTTTGTAAAGATAGCGATTCATCGCACTAAAATACAATGTCCCACAGCACCGCGCAATAGTCTGAATGCTGCAAAACTGAAGCAGATTATTTCCTTGCGGTTTACGCGATAGGCCATAGATTACCCGCGTATAAAGGATACGCAATTGCTCTCTATTTTTTTGGCCGTTCTGCCGGTCTTTATTCTGATCGCTATTGGCTATGGTGCAGTGCGCACAGCCTATGTTCCCAATACTGTTGGTGACGCTCTTAACAGTTTTGCCGTTAAGGTCGCCGTGCCGATGCTTTTATTTCGCGCCATGCTCAACCTTGATTTTGCGGCCGCCTTTTCTGCGCCTGCACTCATTGGGTTTTATACCGGTGCCGTTTCCTGCTTTGTGATTGGCATTATTCTGGCCCGAAAAATCTTCAAGCGTAGGCCCGGTGAAGCTGTATCCGTTGGCTTTGCCGCAACATTTTCCAACTCCGTGCTTTTGGGCGTTGCCATTATTGAGCGAACATTTGGCAGCGAGGCTTTAACGCCTGCCTTTGGCATCATCGCCTTCCACGCACCAAGCCTATATATCCTTGGCATGGTCACAATGGAGCTGATGCGGCGTGATGGGAAATCCTTGGCCACCACATTGAAAACCGCTGGAAAATCCATCCTCGCCAACTCTCTGATGATCGGCATTTTGATCGGCGTCGCCATGAATTTTTCAGGCATTCAACTGCCTGAACCCGTCATTTCTGCTGTTGATATGCTGGCAACCGCTGCCATTCCTGTGGCGCTGGTTGGCATTGGCGCTGCGATGACGAAATATAAGATCAGCGCTGGCCTGTCTGAAAGCATGCTGGTTGCCTGCCTGTCTTTGATCGTGCATCCCGCCATTGCCTTTGGGCTTACCCATTATGTCTTTGGCCTAGAGCCACAAACGGTACGCGCAGTTGTCACACTCGCGGCCATGCCGCCTGGCATGAACATTTACATTTTTGCTGTGATGTATGACCGCGCTGTCAGTTTAGCTGCATCAGCATTTTTGATCTGCACCGCGCTTTCCGTACTCACGGCAACGGTGTGGCTCTATGCCTTAAGCGTTATAATTCCAGTTTAAGAAGCGCGTCGCTCCGCACCTCTGGTCTGGAATTGAACAATTTTAGTGCGCGCAACAACGACGCGGTTACGCCCGCCAGATTTGGCGCGATAAAGCGCTGTGTCCGCTTTGCGCGTTGCTTCGGCAAAGCTTGCATGAGCATCCCATAAAGCGACACCGATACTGACCGTGACAACCTTATTATCAATCGCTGGATGTGTAAGATTGGAGAATGCACTACACGCATACTCCGCCACCAATTTTGCAGTATTCTCGTCTACATTATACAGAACCACATTAAATTCTTCACCGCCCACGCGTGAGACAATCGATTGCTCGACCTTCAGCTCTTTGAGCAGATTTGCACAGGCAACCAGCACCTCATCGCCGGCACTATGCCCAAAAGTGTCGTTGATTTGCTTAAAGTGATCAATATCGAACACCAACACGCCGTGACTTTTAACACCATTGGCAAGCGCATTTTCAAATTTTGGCAGTTTTGCATCCACGCCGCGACGGTTCAGCAATCCGGTAAGAATATCGGTCTCGCTATTACGGCGAAGTTTCAACACGATTTCCATGCCAAACATAGCAAACAAAGCCAGAGCCATAAGCAGCGCTGACACAGATGTTAGAAGTTGGAATGTTACTGCCGAAAGCGATCCAGAATAGGTTTCTTCTGAAAGCGTACTTCCTTCGACCATCAGAACAATTATTGTTCGCAGTTGAAATTGCACAACTGTAAATGCGAGCACCCAATAGATTAAGCGATCTATAGGGCGCTTTTTCATGCCGCGTAATGCAATGACCGGATATCCGAGCAGCAAAGAACCAAAGAAATTCAAGACAAGTGCCCGCACCGCCATGTCATCATCAATGATCATGAAATAATAGGACGTGCAAAGCGCGACCACACCGATAACGCTCAATACAGCCCAAGGCTTTTCTTTTCGGTAATGCGCCATAAGAGCGATAGAAAACAGGCCCGCTGACAGCATATAGGCCAAGTTCGAGACCATATTATCGATGATGCCCGGTATTAAAGTTCGGCAAATATCCAGCACAAAAGCGATAGCGCCAAATAAGTATGAAATTGCAAAATAACGGGCTGAATCCTGATCACTTGTATAGCGATAAATAAGACCAAATCCCATTGTGAAGACAAGGAAAATCAATGGTGTGATCAATTGAAAGTATAATTGGCTGGTCACTATAATCCCCGTGGTTCTAGGCGAACTATAAGGCAAATTATTATCAATTGTTTTAAAATGCCGTGTTTTATCAACAGCATCCAATCAACATGGTTTATGATTTATGAATAGAAACATTCATCGGTCTCTAGGGGCAAAAATCCTAGTCTTCTGAATCGTCACCCTTCAAGTATTTCAAAGGCGCTACAATATGTAAAAGTGTAATATAAATAGCGATTAGCACTGCAATCGGCACCTTCAATAAATTGGGCGCGCTGATCAAATAACTGGCAAAAAACAACCATAGAAAACAGTAAAAGCCCAAATTGCAAAACCACAGTTTGAACAAAAGAAACTGAGTGCCTCTGTCACTTTTATCGTATACGAAACGCTCAATGCTCTTTTTTGTGAAATAAGGTGAACGCAGCATCGCATCGCGGATATGATAAGAGACAAAGCCTGCAGCAATAAGCGGTAAAACGGCAATCCAAAAAGCATTGAAAGAGTTTAACCAAAATGGATTTTCGCGGTTAAGCAGGTTTATCCCACCTATAACCACAGTCAAAGGCACAACCGGTAGCATGCAAGCGATGGCCGCAACGTGCCGACTTGAGTAAAAACCTATCGCTTTTACCTTCGTTTTTTCTGACATCCAGTCGATTTTCTATCTCCGAATTGTTGCTGCAATTAATCATGCGAAACAGCGAGTTTATAGTACAACCCTACATGCACAGAGTTATTTGTACAAAGAATGACGTTATTTATCATTAAAATACAATTAATTACTCAAGTACAAACGAGAGAACAACTTCCAATCATACCCACAAGCAACGCTTCTACTTTGATTACCCATAATCCAATTTACGCCACAGCAGCAAAAAGCCCGCTTCACACAGGGCAAAGCGGGCTTCAAAGTCGGAGATTAAAAATGCTTAAAGTGTGCGAATATCCACAAAGTGACCTGCGATTGCAGCAGCAGCAGCCATTGCAGGCGAAACAAGATGCGTGCGACCTTTAAAGCCCTGACGGCCTTCAAAGTTACGGTTTGAAGTCGATGCACAACGCTCTTCAGGTTTCAGGCGGTCGTCGTTCATCGCAAGGCACATTGAACAGCCCGGCTCACGCCAGTCAAATCCAGCATCGATAAAAATCTTATCCAGACCTTCAGCTTCCGCCATCTCTTTAACAAGACCAGAACCTGGAACGATCATCGCATCAACAGTTGTTGCGACTTTCTTGCCTTCAACAACTTTGGCAACAGCGCGCAAGTCTTCGATACGCCCATTAGTACATGAGCCGATGAACACGCGGTCCAATGTAATGTCGGTAATCTTAGTGCCAGGCTTAAGGCCCATATATTCCAATGCCCGCCATTTAGAAGTACGCGCATTTGCATCCTTGATGTCATCAGGATTTGGCACAACACCGTCAACGGAAATCACGTCTTCTGGCGAAGAACCCCAAGAAACGATTGGCGGCAAGTCAGCGGCATTAAGCACGACAACTTTGTCGTAATGCGCGCCTTCGTCCGTTTGCAATGTTTTCCAGTAATCCAGCGCCATATCGAGCGCTTCACCTTTAGGGGCGCGTGGCTTACCCGTAATATAATCAAATGTTTTCTGATCTGGCGCGATAAGGCCGGCACGTGCACCGCCTTCAATCGTCATGTTACAGATCGTCATACGGCCTTCCATTGAAAGTGCTTCAATGGCTTCACCTGCAAACTCAATCACATGGCCATTGCCGCCAGCTGTACCAATTTCGCCAATAACAGCCAGAATGATGTCTTTGGCTGTCACACCTGCCGGTGCCACACCATCAACACGCACAAGCATGTTTTTTGCTTTTTTCTGGATCAGCGTTTGCGTCGCCAAAACATGCTCAACTTCAGATGTACCAATACCATGCGCCAAAGCACCAAATGCGCCATGCGTTGATGTGTGGCTATCGCCGCAAACAATAGTCATGCCCGGCAATGTGAAACCTTGCTCAGGTCCAACAATGTGAACAATGCCTTGGCGCTTGTCGTTCTCTGAATAATATTCAACGCCAAAATCAGCAGCGTTTTTGGCCAATGCCTCAACCTGAATACGGCTTTCCTCGTTTTTGATGCCAAGGTGACGGTCCGGTGATGTTGGAACATTGTGGTCCACAACAGCCAATGTCTTTTCTGGCGCACGCACAGTACGGTTAGACAGACGTAGACCTTCAAAAGCCTGCGGGCTTGTCACTTCGTGAACAAGGTGGCGGTCAATATAAAGAAGGCAAGTGCCATCATCTGCCTGATGGACAAGATGGTCATCCCAGATTTTATCGTAAAGCGTGCGCGGTCCGGTCATAGCGTTTCGTCCTGAATATACAGTGAAATTGTTAGCGCTGATATGCACCCTACTTTAGGGTCGGGTCAAGGCCACCAATACGGCTTGACGCGCGTGTAATAATTGGCGCATGGCTAATTTTTAAGCACGGGTGAGGCTGCCATTTATGTTTATCTTTGAAGCAGCCGCCATGCTCGCCGCCCTGACATGGGCCTTTACCAGTATTCTGTCCGCCGATCCGGCCAAGCATCTAGGCGCAATCGCTTTTAACCGCTGGCGCATGACAATTGTTTTTGTCGCGCTTATCGCTTGGGCAACGCTGTTCGGCACTTGGTCGAGCATAACAGGCGATGCGTTTTGGGCTTTATTCTGGTCCGGTTTTATCGGTATTTTTCTTGGCGATACCGCTTTGTTCCTAACCATGAACCGCTTGGGCCCGCGCAGAACAGCCATTTTGTTTTCCATGAATGCGCCGATTTCAGTTCTACTTGGTTATCTGTTTTTGGGCGAAGCACTGGCACCGCAAACATTTCTAGGTGTATCCATCACCATTATCGGCGTCATTCTCGCTATTATTTTCGGCAAGAGTAAAAAGCAGCTCCACAAATGGGAGAGCATCACCGGTACGCTTTGGGTCGGCATTTTGTTCGGCACATTGGCAGCCCTTGCACAGGCCATTGGTGCGCTAATTGCAAGACCGATTATGGAGACAGGCGTTGATCCTGTTGCAGCATCGGCCTTGCGCGTTGGCACTGCTGCATTTGGACTTTGGGCCTTGATGCTTCTGCCTCATAAAAACTTCAAACAGGCCAATCCGGGCAGCGTTTCCATTTGGACACAGGTAGCTTTATCCGGCCTTCTCGGCATGGGCCTTGGCATGACCCTGCTGCTCTTTGCGCTATCGGGCGGAAAAGTCGGTGTCATCACAACCTTGTCGGCAACAACGCCAGCACTGCTATTGCCAATTTTGTGGTGGCGCACCAAAGAAGCCCCCGCAATCGGCGCATGGATTGGTGCTATTCTTGTTATTTTGGGGAGCGCGCTGATTTTCAACGCTTAAATATCAGCGCTCCTGCGCTTTGCGCAATTTCTTTTCAATTTGGCGCAGGCCAAGCGACAACCCGATTGTCAGCACCAAATAAATATAAGCCACGATAGAATAGGTTTCAAAAAACCTGAATGAGCCAGACGCATAGATTTTGCCCATCTGGGTAAGGTCTGCAACGCCAAGCACAGACACCAGCGACGAATCTTTCACCATCGCGACAAAGTCATTGCCAAGCGGCGGTAATATCGTGCGGATTGCCTGCGGGAAAACAACCAAGCGAAAACGCTGCCAAGGCGACAGACCCAGCGCTTCAGCCGCTTCAACTTGGCCTTCATCAACCGACAAAATACCGGCCCTGAATACTTCTGCAATAAAGGCTGAATAGCCAATCATCAGCGCTAAAATTGCCCGCCACATCAACGAAATATCGCGGGTGCGAAATTCGCCCATCACGCCCGCCTCTTGCAGTGGTCGCGTTATCGTATCGATAAGCCAAGCCAGTGCAGGCGCGCCAACAAAAGCAATATAGAAAAGCAGCACAAGCATCGGAATGCCGCGTATGACCTCGACATAAAACCGTGCGATTTGTCGAAGTACAAGCGATTTCGACAGGCCCATCAGCGCGAAAATCAAGCCAAGCATCGTCGCCAGAAAGAACCCAACAAGCGTTACAAAGACCGTAATATAAATGCCTTTGGAAACAGCGTTCGCAATTTGCGAATAAAGCTGGTTTGTTGCGATAACATAAGCCAGCGCAACCGCAATAGCGCCAAGCGCGACAAGCCAATAAGGAAAGTCGCCGGACTTTTTGTCGGGCGACTTGTGTTTTTCAGGTTTTAACAAGAGCGGATATACCTAGGCCTATTCACCAAGCTTATAATCAAGGAACCATTTTTTGTTGATTGCATCAATCGTGCCATCAGCTTTCATCGATGCGATAGCCGCATTGATCGGCGCAACATTTTCGGAACCTTTTGGAAAAATGAAACCAAAATTATCTGTGCCAAGCGCTTCATCATAAAGCTTGAGTGCACCGTCAGATGCATCAACATAACCTTTACCGGCAACACCGTCTGTCAGCACCACATCAACATCGCCAGCGCGCAATGCCTGAACCGTTGCACCAAATGTTTCCATCAGCTTGATGCGCGGATTGGCTTCATCACCATCAAGCACATCGTACACCGCTGTGTAAAATGGTGTTGTGCCCGGCTGCGCGCCAACCAAACCATCTTCAAATGCTGCAAAGCTTTTAGAATCGGTGAAACGATCTTCATCGCCGCGCACCAGCATGAACATTTCAGACACCAGATAAGAGTCTGAGAAATCCACTTTTTCCTTGCGGTCTTCTTTAATGGAAATACCCGTCATGCCCATATCATATTGGCCATCGGAGACCGCTTGGATCATCGCATCCCATGACGTGTTTTGATATTCGATTTTGGCATTGAGCCGCTTGCCGATTTCAGCAACAGCATCATATTCCCAGCCGATTTGTTCGCCTGTTTTCGGGTCAATGAACTGAAGTGGCGGATATGCATTTTCAGTCACAACAGTAATTGTCTTACCGCCCAGATCAGGCAGATCCTGCGCGGATGCAGAAAAACTTGCGCTCATGCCAACAGCCATAGCTGCCATAGATAAGAATACGCGTTTGGTAATCATCGGAAAGTCCCCATCTGTCACAAAGAGAATGGCTGTATTTAGCTTGTACGCAAAATGGACCGCGATACTAATCCGCGCAAGGCCTCCCAATGCGATTCAACAAAAAAGGCGCACCTTTCAGCGCGCCTTCTTCAAAAATCAGTATTTAAAAGACTTATGCGTCTTTGTTTTCTTCTGCTGCGCTTGCCGCTGCTGCTTCAGCTGCTTCTGCCGCTGCTTTTTCAGCCGCTAGTGCTTCTGCTGCTGCAACTTTTTCAGCTTCTTGCGCTGCTTTTTGATCGAGCATTGCCTGACGCTCAAGATCGTTCAAACGCTTAGCGCGAACACCAGTGTTTTCAACAATACGGGCTTTCTTACCGCGTAGGTTACGCATGTAGTAAAGTTTCGCACGACGTACTTTACCGCGGCGAACGATTTCAACAGCCTCAACCAATGGTGAGTAGATTGGGAACACACGTTCCACGCCTTCACCATAAGAAATTTTACGCACTGTGAAGTTTTCAGAAAGGCCTGCACCTGAACGGGCAATACATACGCCTTCATAAGCCTGCAAACGTGTACGCTTGCCTTCTGTAACGCGAACCTGAACGCGTACAGTATCACCTGGAGAAAATTCTGGGAATGTGCGTTTTTCGTCGATTTTCGCGCGCTGCTCTTGCTCGAGCTGCTGAATAATATTCATCTGTCTTTTCCTGTTCTTTTGAACTGCCAGAGCGCTCGACGAACGGCCCACAATATTTTTATCGTGTAACCTGACCCAGAAGGTCGGAGCGGTAGTCATGCTCGTAATTGCTAATTGACGTCATTTTCGGATCTTTGTCCGAGTTGAGCGCGCACATACATCAGATAATAGGCTTTGTCACCTATTTGGACGCATTTTTATTGCGCAAAGCCTCAATGCCCTAATTTAACTTCGTTTCGACATTTCAATTATCTCAGGCGTCACCTGAATAGGCCTATTGATGTGTAGTTCTGAAATTTTACTAAGTGCATCTATAGATTCTGGGTCATGTTCAATTGTCACGTCAAACTTTTCATGGAGAGAGGCCTTACACGTTTCCGCCCAGTCAAGTATTTCTTTTGCCAAGTTTCCATTTTTAGCCGCATCGAATGGATCAGAGAATACGTGCGGAATTTTATTAAGTTCATTACGGCTCTCAAAGTATCTCTTCTGGTCGACAACTTGAGTTTTAAGTTCTTCTTCAATACTATTCGATACTTGGTTCAAACCGCTTTGAACTTTTTCAATTATCGAGGGATATTGCGTCATAGAGAGGTCGAATAAAAAGTAGGTATCCAATTCTTCTTTAAGGTCGGAGAAATCAATTTCTTGGCCTATTGATCTGTGTTGACTAACAAGCTCATCAAACAATGCAAAATTGCTTTCCCAACCTTCATCATTGTCGAACCGTCCACCTTTAATTTTCTGAAGAACGATTTCACGGCTGTATATTGCAACGACAGATTTCAACTGTTCAATTAAATCTGCCGCTTCTTTTTGTTTATCTTCCCACAACTCAGCTTCAAATCCCAATCCTTTAAAACGCTTGAACCGTGCAAGATTTCCATAAATGAAGGAAAAGAATGCCAATGCAAATACAGCAGACGCTTCTGGCACAGATGGCTTCAGTAGGAATTGGAATCCAAAGAATAGTAAAGCCGCACCTATAAGATAAAAAAGGATACGCTCCCATTTGTTCTTCAATATTTTCATCATGATTTATTCTTAGTCGAATTATGCCAACGATCAAATAGATCAGGTCGGCGTTCTTTGGTCAGCTTTTCAGCCTGTTCGCGCCGCCATTCTTCCACTTTCCCATGATTACCAGAGGACAAAACGTCGGGAATGCTCAAGCCTTCCCACTCAGCCGGACGGGTATAGTGCGGATGCTCTAGCAAGCCAGTCTCAAAGCTCTCTGTCTCGCCCGATATGTCATTGCCCATCACACCGGGCAGCAGACGCACAACGCTATCAAGCAGCACTTGTGCTGCAACCTCGCCGCCCGACAAAATATAATCGCCGATAGAAACTTCTTCCAGATCACGCGCATCAATCACCCGTTGATCAAGCCCTTCAAAACGCCCACAGACAATCACTACACCCGGTCCGTCTTTCAAATCGCGTACACGCGCCTGCGTGAGTGGTTTTCCGCGTGGGCTCATCATCAGCCGTGGACGCGGATCATCCGGCAATGACACGCTATCAATCGCACGGCCCACAACATCGGCGCGCAGCACCATGCCTGCCCCGCCGCCAGATGGCGTGTCGTCCACATTCTTGTGCTTACCTTCCGCAAAATCTCTAATTTGCGTAACGTCCAGTTCCCAAATTCGATTATCGAGCGCACGTCCGGCCAAAGACTGCCCAAGCGTGCCTGGAAACATTTCGGGATAAAGCGTGAGAACCGATGCGCGAAAGCTCATTCCTTAGAGCCCTCAACATCAAGCCCTTCATTATCAGGATCGCCTTCACGTTCTTTTGAACCTTCCGGCGGCACAATAATTTCAGATGGTGGCACCAGCGTAATCGCCCAGCGCTCCATATCAATGGTCGGCACAACCGCTTTGGTAAATGGATAAAGATCGGTCTTATTCGAAAGCCCGCCATTTTCATTCAGCATCGCGATTTCAACCATATCGCCAGCACCAAAGTTCGGCACAGCCATAACCGCACCAATATGGGTGCCAGCGGCATCAAGAACATCCATGCCGATTAAATCTTCAACATAGAACTCGTCATCATCCAGCATGTCATCGGGCAATTGTTCGCGGTCAACATAAAGCTCGGTGCCGTTTAACGCCTCGGCGGCGTTACGGTCTTTGACCTGTTTAAATGTCACAACGACAACATTTTTCGCGCTGCGAATATCGGCAACATCAAAAGCGCGGCCATCTTCGGCATATAAAGTGCCGTAATCGCCCAGCGCTTCGGGGTCGCCCGTATAGCTTTTCACGCGGCACTGTCCTTTGATGCCATGGGCTGCACCAATGACACCAAGAAGAACCGGATTTTCAAGATCGTTTTTACTCATAATGCTCGGATAATGGTTTTTGGCGGCCAAGCCAATACAAATCGCAACGATGCGGTAACCTTGCCGCATTACAATGGCCCCATGAACAACAACCCGAACAGTGCATTGCTTCTGCCCGCATCGCCAAAGCTCTTGGCGCATCGTTCTGCTTGGCTAAAAAAACTTGGCCAAGAAAGGCGTTTGTCCGAACACACGCTTGATGCCTATGAGCGCGATACACGCCAGTTCCTATTCTTCCTTTCGGAATATTTCGGTGACACGGCCGATCTAAAATCTGTGGCCAATTTAAAGCCGATGGATTTGCGCGCATTTTTGACCCGAAGGCGCCAAAATGGCGCGGGTGCACGCACATTGGGGCGCGGCCTTGCAGGTGTGCGTTCTTTTCTGCGTTATTTAGAAAATGCTGGCCTTGCCAATGCGACAGCCGCAAGCGCCATGCGCGCCCCGCGCCAACCAAAATCGCTACCCAAACCATTAACCGCGACGGACGCTTTGCGCGTTGTCTCTGACAGCGATCAGCTAATTGAAGAACCTTGGGTGCGGGCGCGCAATATCGCTATTTTAACATTGCTCTATGGCTGCGGCCTTCGCCTTGGCGAAGCGCTTTCGCTGGATGGCATGGCACTGCGCAATGAAAACGCCAAATCAATCGCCATTACCGGCAAGGGCAACAAGACCAGAACCGTGCCGCTTTTGCCAGTCGTTTTCAAAGCGGTGAACGCATATCGCAAGCTTTGTCCTTATGATCTCCATCAAGGCGCACCAATGTTTCGCGGTGTGCGCGGCGGTGCGTTGCAACCAGCTGTTCTTCAACGCGATATGCGGCGCTTGCGCGGTGCACTTGGCCTGCCAGACAGCGCAACACCCCATGCACTCAGACATTCATTCGCCACGCATTTGCTGGCCTCTGGCGGCGATTTGCGCACAATTCAAGAGCTTCTTGGCCATGCCAGCCTTTCCACCACGCAGGTCTATACGGGCGTTGACACCAAGCATTTGCTCGATGCGTATCGCTCCGCCCATCCCCGCGCTTAAAAAACGGATAAATAGGCTAAAACGCACCTTTTGTTTTAACCAAATAATCGTCTTTTCATGACTATTCTATCACCATGAAAACACATCACACCCGCACCGCCGCGATCGTTGATCGCATTTCAGATGCCTCGCTTGTTATTATTGGCGCGATTCATGCCACCGTGCTCGCCGTAACAATGCTGCTGGCTTTTACCGCAACACAGGCAAAAGCCGAGGCACCAGCAAAAACATGCGGAGGTAATAACCTCATGCAAAAATTTGCCGCCGATAATCCTGAACGCTTTGCGGCGATTGAAAGCGAAGCGGCCAAAGTACCCTTTGGTGAAGGTCTTTTATTCAAGCTTGAAAAAGACGGAAGCGCGCCATCTTATCTGTTTGGCACGATGCACATGACAGACCCGCGGGTTATCTCCTTACCAAAAGCTGCCCAAGCAGCACTTGATGGCGCTGATATTGTTGCCATTGAAAGCACTGAGATACTTGATCCTGCCGCCGCGCAAGTCGCATTAATGGCAAAACCAGAACTAACAATGTTCGTTGACGACAAGCGTCTATCCGACTTCCTGAACGAAGAAGAAAAAGTCGTTCTAGCCAAAAACCTTGCTGAACGCGGTATGCAGCTTGCGCTTATCGACCGAATGAAGCCTTGGCTTCTAACCGGCATGTTTGCGCTGCCAGAATGTGAGTTTGAGCGCAAACAAGCAGGCGAACCTTTTCTTGATTTAGCCTTAGCCCAGAGCGCCGAAAAGGACGGCAAAGAACTTGTCGGCCTTGAAACACTGATTGAGCAATTTGATGCAATGGCATCCCTGCCGATGAAGTTTCACGTTAAAGGCTTGATCGACACATTGGCACTTGGTGACACCGTCAAAGATGTGACCGAGACAATGATCATTCTTTATACCGAAGGCAAAACTGGCACTGTCTGGCCAATGCTACGTGCTGTATCAGATATGGCTGGCCAAACGGATACAGCGTCCAGCGAAGGCTATGCGCAGTTTGAAGAAACAATGGTCAATACGCGCAACAAAACAATGTTGAAGCGCTCAACGCCTCTTTTAGAGCGCGGCAATGCGTTCATTGCTGTTGGCGCATTGCACCTGCCAGGTGAAAACGGCTTGGCTCAACTTTACAAAGATGCAGGCTACACTGTCACTGCCGTTCAGTAGATTCTTCTCTTGCCAAAAGTGATATTGGGAACCTTTTTACCCCTCTGCAGTTTAAGGGGTATAAAAGGAGAATATCATGGTTGACGAAAAACGGGATACAACAGTCGTAAAGTCTGGTGGTAGCGGCGGATGGATCGTTGCTGTGCTTGTCTTGCTCGCAGTGATTGCTGGCGGCGCCTATTTATATTCAGGCGGCGCAGTGGACGGCTCTAAAGATGTCAATATCAGCGTTGATGTACCTGATGTGGTTGAAGAAGCCGTACCCGATGCACCTGCACCGGACGCGAATTAAACGTTCCAATTTCACACAAATAATTAAGGCCCGTATCTGCAACGATACGGGCCTTAATTTTATCACGAAATAACGTCAGCTTATTTAGGGAACGAACCAAGCCGAACTGCGTTTACAAGTAACAAGACGCCATAAAAGAACGCTTTGACCTCCAGTTAAAAGCAATAAGGCTTCCTTCCAAATTAAAGCCAAACGGCGTCAAACCCGGTGATTTTCCCCGATCACCGGGTTTTTGTGTCTAGCTTTTTCCTTCGCGCAGGCTTTGCATCAAGCCTATTAACAGGCTCACACACATCACCAGCAGGATAATTGCGAACGGGAACCCAGTCGAAACCGCCATCGCCTGCAAAGCATCCAATGCTTGGTTACCGCCAACCAGCAACAATGTTGCAGCAACGATACCCTCAAACGTACACCAGAATACACGCTGAGCAGCGGGCGCATCAGTTTTACCACCAGCCGTGATCGTATCGATAACCAGCGATCCAGAGTCAGATGATGTCACAAAGAACACCAAGACGAGGATGATGCCGATAAATGACGTGATGCTTGCCAATGGCAATGGTTTCAGCATTTCGAACAATTTGAGTTCTAGTGCTGCATCTTTAACCGGTGCAGATGCATCAGCGATAACTTGGCTGATTGCCGTACCGCCAAAAGCGCCCATCCAAAGGATAGAAACCACAGTTGGGATAACGATAACGCAGAAGATGAATTCGCGGATCGTGCGGCCACGTGAAACGCGGGCAATAAACATACCAACGAACGGCGACCAAGAAATCCACCATGCCCAATAAAACGCGGTCCAGCCTTGGCTGAAATTCGTGTCTTCGCGGCCAAATGGCATCGACAATGGAATGATTTCTTTAACGTAAGCAGCACCGCCATAAATGATCGTTTCAAAGATCGTTGCCGTTGGTCCAACAGCAATAATGAACAACAGCAACAATGCTGCCAGCCCGATATTGATCTCGGAGAGGACTTTAACGCCCCCATCCAATCCGCGCAGAACAGATACAAGTGCCAGTCCTGTGATGATTGCGATCAAAAGAACTTTCGCGCCATTGCCTGTGCTCCAGCCAAACAGATAATTAAATCCGGCAAGCGCTTGCTCTGTGCCAAAGCCAAGCGACGTAGCAAGGCCGAACAAAGTTGCAAAGACCGCCATAATATCAATGACGTGTCCAGGCCAGCCCCAAACGCGTTCACCCAAGATCGGGTAGAAAGCCGAACGCAATGTAAGCGGCAAACCACGGTTATACGTAAAGAACGCAAGCGACAGCGCAACAACGGCATAAATCGCCCACGGATGCAGTGCCCAGTGGAAGATCGTCGCCGCCATGCCAAGATCACGTGCAGCCACGATGTCACCCGCTGCAGCACCAAGCGGTGCCCAGTCGGTACGTGCAGCACCCTCAACAGTCGTGCCGCCCATGGATGACGCAAAGTGCGACATTGGTTCTGACACACCAAAGAACATCAAGCCGATGCCCATACCGGCAGCAAACAACATCGCAAACCAGCCCATATAGCCGTAATCTGGTGTTGCATCATCGCCGCCAAGGCGAATTTTGCCCAAAGGCGTAATCATCAACGCGATACAGAAAAGTACGAAGACGTTACCAGCCAGCAAAAAGAACCAGTCGAATTTTGACGTCAGCGTATTGCGCAACCAACCAAAAAACTCCGCAGCGTTTTCCTTGAACATTAAAGTAACAAGAACAAATGCTACGACCGAAAGGCCAGATATAAGAAATACCGGATTGTGAATATCCAGTCCAAGTGGTGTGATATTGTTTTGTCCGATTTCGTAGTCTGTATCCACCGGATGTGGAACATCTTCTACGATTTCAGCAGCAGTAGGTTCTGCCATGATTAACCCTCCTCTGTTTAACGCGAATGGGTTCATCAAAGGATTTCGAAAAACCCACCATATACGAGGTTAGTGTATTGTGCAGGCAATCCCTAGCACCTGAATGCGAACAATGAGACCCTCTAAGCGACAATTCGGTGGAAAACCGCAAGAAACCATAGTTCTGACATAAAACTGTACAGCGAAATCTCTGGTTATGCGTGAAGCAGCGTCTCTAATTCAGCTTTGTCTCATTCAGCTTTGTGAGCGCTGAATCAAAAGGCTGGTCAACCACGACGCTAAAACCATCAGCCCAATCCCCATCCGGTAAAACCGGATGAGGTAAATTGACGTTCACTTCATGAACGCGCGGGCTCATCATTACATATGGATCGGCTTGCCAAATGCAGTTGCCAATGCAGCTTCGCGTACAGCTTCACTCATTGTTGGGTGCGCATGACATGTACGTGCCAAATCTTCTGACGAACCGCCAAATTCCATCAAGACTGCCGCCTCATGAATAAGTTCGCCAGCGCCTTTGCCGATAATATGAACACCAAGAACACGGTCGGTTTTCTTATCGGCGATAATTTTCACAAAACCTTCCGTTGCCAGCATTGCGCGGGCTCGGCCATTGGCAGTGAAAGGGAATTTGCCTGAAGTAAATTCAACGCCTGCAGCTTTTAGCTCTTCTTCGGTTTTACCAACAGAGGCAACTTCTGGCTGGGTGTAGACAACAGATGGAATAACATCGAAGTTCACATGGCCTTTTTGACCTGCCATAATTTCGGCAACGGCCATGCCTTCATCTTCAGCCTTATGCGCAAGCATCGGGCCAACAACAACATCGCCAATCGCGTAAATTCCATCGACATTTGTTTTCCAATGACCGTCAATGGCCACGCGGCCGCGATCATCAAGCTTAACGCCTGCTTCTTCCAGCCCTAGATTTTCGGTGTACGGTTTGCGCCCCGTTGCAACCAGCACGATGTCAGCTTTCAGCGTTTCAGCATCGCCGCCTTTAGCTGGTTCAAATGTTACTTCTGCGCCTGATTTAGCTTTCGTAACGCCGGTCACTTTCGCACCCATTTTGAAATTCATGCCCTGTTTTTCAAGCATCTTCTGGAACTGCTTGGAAACACTCTTATCCATGCCAGCCAAAATCGTGTCGAGATATTCAACAACCGTGACATTGGCGCCAAGGCGCTGCCATACAGAACCAAGCTCAAGACCGATCACGCCGCCGCCAACAACGACGAGGTTCGCAGGCACTTTTGTCAGATCAAGCGCACCCGTTGAAGAGACGATAGTCTTCTCATCAAACGCAACTTCAACGCCCGGAATACCCGCAACGTCAGAACCAGTAGCAATCACAATGTTCTTTGTCTCAAGGCTTTGGTCTTTACCGTCATCGCTTGTGACAACAACTTTGCCAGCGCCTGCAATTTTGCCCGTGCCAGTAAAAACATCAACCTTGTTCTTTTTCATCAAAAAGCCAACGCCATCAACATTGGCCTTAACCGTCGCATCCTTATGCGCCAGCATGTTTTTCAGATTGAGCTTTGGCGCACCAACATCAACGCCAAGCGCTGCCATTGAATGGCCCGCTTCATGAAAAACTTCAGAAGCATGCAGCATCGCTTTGGATGGAATACAGCCAATGTTCAGACATGTGCCGCCAAGCGTCGCACGTTTTTCAACGATTGCGACTTTAAGCCCAAGCTGCGCTGCTTTGATTGCACAAACATATCCGCCAGGGCCGGAGCCGATTACTACCACATCATATGACATATCAAATTCCTTTCGCGCCTCTGCGCCTTATTCCATACAGCCCGAAAGCTGAAAAATTTCTGCGGGACGTTTCGGCCCACTTATTTCTTTCCAAGCCGGGTGCATCCACACATCGGCGGTAAAATTCGGTAAAACAATAGTTTCAGCGGCAGGCTTGCCTGCCGCCGGTAACTCACCAATCAGCCCTGCATTATCAGCGCCATAAACTACACTTTGATAGATCGTACATTCATCAAGATCATCGAGCGGAATATCACCATCAGGACAGCCATAGCGCACGATCATTTCAGCTTGCCCAAGACCATGCGTTTTCTCAACGAAAGCATCCAGAATAATCGGCGTTTCTTGATCATCATTGGCTTGCAGCAAAAGTCCAATCTGATGAAATCCCATCTCGGCATTACTATTGCCGCTGAACTCCAAAAGATTGCCATTGTCAGCTTCATAAACCGCCAGTTCTTGCGGGCACGCAGCGTGGGTAATGGATGGCAACACTGCCACCCACAAACCAACCATGCCTGCAAGAAGTCTCATGACCGCTCCTTAAAGATCAAGCACCAGACGTTCTGGGTCTTCCAAGCTTTCTTTAACGCGCACAAGGAATGTCACGGCATCTTTGCCGTCCACAATGCGGTGGTCATAAGAAAGCGCCAGATACATCATTGGACGAATGACAACTTCGCCGTTCACAGCCACTGGACGTTCTTGAATTTTGTGCATGCCCAAAATACCGGACTGCGGTGCGTTCAAAATCGGCGATGACATCAGCGAGCCATAAACGCCGCCATTGGAAATCGTGAATGTACCGCCCTGCATATCAGCCATAGAAAGCTGGCCATCGCGTGCGGCTTTGCCAAGACGTCCGATTTCTTTTTCAACATCGGCAATGCCCATTGCGTCCGCATCGCGAACAACGGGCACAACAAGGCCCTTCTCTGTACCAACAGCAACACCGATATGGCAAAAGTGCTTGTAGATAAGATCAGTGCCATCAATCTCAGCATTAACCGCTGGAATTTCCTGCAATGCATGACAAACAGCCTTCGTGAAAAAGCCCATAAAGCCAAGTTTCACACCGTGTTTTTTCTCGAAAAGATCTTTATACTTTTTGCGCATTTCCATAACGGCAGTCATGTCGACTTCGTTATAAGTGGTCAGCATTGCCGCTGTATTCTGCGCGTCTTTCAAGCGTCTCGCGATTGTCTGGCGAAGGCGTGTCATTTTCACGCGCTCTTCACGCGATGCATCATCGCCCGATGCTGCGCGTGCAGCCTTCGGTGCAGCCGGTGCTTCTGGCACACGGTTTAATGCTTCAAGCACATCGCCTTTTAGCACCTGACCGCGTTTGCCTGATCCATCAACATCATCTTTAGAAATGTTGTTTTCATCCAACAATTTTGCCGCAGACGGAGCTGCAGGCATGTCGCCTGATTTTGTTTCAGAAGTCGATTTTGCAGGTTCAGACTTTGCTGGCGCTTCTTCTTTTTTGTCTTCTTTTGGTGCGGCAGTCTTGCCCTCACCAGCTTCCATCATGCCAAGGAGAGCGTCCACTTCAACCGTGTCACCTTCTTGCGCAGTGATTTCGCTTAACGTGCCAGCAGACGGTGCAGGCACTTCTAGCGTTACTTTGTCAGTTTCAAGCTCAACCAATGTTTCGCCATCGCTAAATGCTTCGCCAACTTTTTTGAACCATTTGCCAATAGTTGCTTCTGAAACGGATTCACCAAGGGTTGGTACGCGAATTTCTGTGGCCATTATTCTATCTCTCTTAAATTAAAATGAGTTGGTCAGCTTACTCAGATAAAGCATCATCAAGGAAAGCCGCGAGCTGCGCTTTATGCGTGGACATCAAGCCTGTTGCCGTTGAAGCCGCCGCAGCGCGGCCCGTATAGCGAATGCGCTGATGCTTGGCATTAATATGCGCCAACACCCATTCCAAATACGGATCAATGAACGACCAAGCGCCCATGTTTTTCGGCTCTTCCTGACACCAAACCATTTCTGCGTTTTTAAAGCGTGACAATTCATTGATCAGCGCTTTGGCAGGGAATGGATAAAGCTGCTCGATACGAAGCAAATACACATCATTAATACCGCGTGCTGTGCGTTCTTCTTCAAGGTCGTAATAAACCTTACCCGTACAAAGAACGACACGGCGGATTTTGCTGTCTGTGACCAGTTTGATCTCATGGTCTTTGCGATATTCCGCATCATCCCATAGCAGACGGTGGAATGCACTTTCACCGGACATTTCTGCCAAAGTTGAAGTCGCCTTTTTATGACGCAGCAAAGATTTTGGCGTCATCAAAATAAGCGGCTTACGGAAGTTACGCTTCATCTGGCGGCGCAGAATGTGGAAATAGTTCGACGGCGTTGTACAGTTCGCCACCTGCATATTATCTTCCGCACACATTTGAAGGAAACGCTCCAAACGTGCTGATGAGTGTTCTGGACCTTGGCCCTCATAGCCATGTGGCAACAAGCAAACCAAACCGCACATACGCAGCCATTTACGCTCACCCGATGAGATGAACTGGTCAAAGATAACCTGCGCGCCATTGGCAAAATCGCCAAACTGCGCTTCCCAAAGTGTTAGCCCGTTTGGTTCAGCCAATGCATAGCCATATTCAAAACCAAGCACCGCTTCTTCCGATAGCATGGAGTTGATGACTTCATAACGCGCTTGACCCGCTTTGATATTGTTCAAAGGCGTGTAGCGTGTTTCGTCCTGTTGGTCGTAGAGAACCGAATGGCGCTGCGAGAATGTACCGCGTTCACAATCCTGACCGGAAAGACGCACGCCATACCCTTCAAGCGCAAGTGAGCCAAATGCCAAAGCTTCGCCCATCGCCCAGTCGATACCTTCGCCAGTATCAACCATTTTCGCACGGTTATCCATGAAGCGTTGAATGGTTTTATGAACCTTCAAATCATCCGGAACCGTCGAGAGCTTTTTGCCGATCTCTTTTAGCGTTTTCATTGCCACAGCGGTTTTGCCAACACGGCGCTCGTCTTCATTGCTCGCACGTGCCAGCCCAGACCATGCACCGTCCAGCCAATCGGCCTTGTTCGGCTTATATTCGTCGCCCGCTTGAAACTCTTGTTCCAAATGGTCACGCCATTCAGCTTTCTGCTGATCGACTTCATCCTTGGTCATAACACCATCGGCGGCCAATTTATCAGCGTATAAAGAAACGGTCGTGTTGTGGCTGCGAATGTTCTTATACATCAGCGGCTGTGTGAACGACGGCTCATCGCCTTCATTGTGACCAAAGCGGCGGTAACAGAACATGTCGATGACAACCGGCTTATGGAACTTCATGCGGAATTCAATCGCAATCTTGGCCGCAAAAACCACCGCTTCAGGATCATCGCCATTCACATGGAAAATCGGCGCTTCGATCATTTTCGCAACGTCAGATGGATAAGGCGATGAACGCGAGAAATACGGGTTCGTCGTAAAGCCGATCTGGTTGTTGACTATGAAGTGGATTGTACCACCAACGCGGTGCCCGCGAAGCGCAGATAGGCCAAGACATTCAGGCACAACACCCTGTCCAGCAAACGCTGCATCGCCGTGCAATAGCAATGGCAATACTTTAACGCGCTCGACAAGCGGCACGATCTCAGCACGGTGCGATCCACCAGCAAGCTGGTCCTGTTTGGCACGGGCTTTACCCATAACAACAGGGTTTACGATCTCAAGGTGAGATGGGTTTGCTGTCAGCGACAAATGGACAGAATTGCCGTCAAATTCACGGTCAGAAGAAGCGCCGAGGTGATATTTCACATCGCCTGAACCTTCCACATCATCCGTCATAAACGAGCCGCCTTTGAACTCGTTAAACAAAGCGCGGTGCGGTTTGCCCATCACCTGTGTCAGCACGTTCAAGCGGCCACGGTGCGGCATGCCCAAAACAATATCTTGCAGCCCAAGCTGGCCGCCGCGTTTGATAATCTGCTCAAGCGCTGGGATCAGCGATTCACCGCCATCAAGACCGAAACGTTTTGTGCCTTTATAACGCACATCCAAAAACTGCTCGAAGCCTTCTGACTCGATAAGCTTCTGCATGATCGCTTTTTTACCCTCATCGGTAAAATCAGCGCCCTTGCCTGGCCCTTCAATGCGTTCCTGCAACCAGAGTTTTTCCTCTGGATTGGAAATATGCATAAATTCGACACCCATTGTGCCGCAGTAAGTGCGCTTACAAATATCAACGATTTCGCGCACTGTCGAATATTCAAGACCGAGCACATTATCGATGAAGATTTTGCGGTCATAATCAGCTTCTTTAAAGCCGTATGACGCAGGGTGCAGTTCTTGATAATCTTCGCGGTTGCCAGCAATGCCGAGCGGGTCAAGATTGGCATGCAAATGACCACGCATACGGTAGGCACGGATCATCATGATCGCGCGCACAGAATCGCGCGTTGCTTGCAAGACATCAACATCAGACAATTTGCCCGGTGCAACAGATGCCTTGTCTTTGATCTTTTTCTCGATCTGGGCTTCAACAGCGCCCCAATTGCCATCAAGCGCAGATGTCAGTTCGCCATTGGCATCAATCGGCCAATTATCACGTTCCCAAGATGCGCCCTGCGCGTTCTTGCGAATGTCTTCCGGCGCATCCTTCAAATCCTTGAAGAATTCCTTCCAGTCATCAGACACCGATGACGGATCGTCCTGATATTGCGCATATAGCTCTTCAATATAGTGGGCATTGCCACCATACAAAAATGAGGTCAGCGCCATTATGTCGTTTTGATTATCGGTGCGTGCCATTTCGATCGCCTTGCTTTCAGGATCTTCCGCAAATTTGTATTAAGGGTTTCCCCTCAGGTTCTCTTTCCCCCGAATTGTGGCGGGGGAAAGTCATTTTGGTTCGCTAGCGCGAACTTAACCCTTCAAAACACTTACAAGTGTTTCGCCAAGTTTTGCCGGTGATGGTGAAACGCGAATACCCGCAGCTTCCATCGCCTTGATTTTGTCTTCCGCGCCGCCTTTACCGCCGGAAATCACGGCACCAGCATGGCCCATTGTGCGGCCTGGAGGTGCTGTGCGTCCTGCAATAAAGCCAACCATTGGTTTTGAACGGCCTTTTTTGGCCTGCTCTTGAAGCCATTCGCAGGCTTCTTCTTCCGCAGAACCGCCAATTTCACCAATCATGATGATTGATTCTGTTTCAGGATCATCAAGGAACAGATCGAGCATATCGATGAATTCTGTGCCTTTAACCGGATCGCCGCCGATACCAACAGCCGTAGACTGGCCAAGACCTTCATTGGTTGTTTGGAACACGGCTTCATATGTCAAAGTGCCTGAACGGCTCAAAATGCCAACAGAACCTTTTTTGAAAATGTTGCCCGGCATAATGCCGATTTTACATTCGTCAGGTGTCATAACGCCTGGGCAGTTCGGGCCGATAAGACGTGATTTAGATTTGTCGAGCTTGGCTTTAACCTCAACCATATCCATCACCGGAATACCTTCAGTGATACAGATGATCAGCGGAATTTTCGCGTCGATCGCTTCAATGATCGCAGCGCCCGCACCTGCTGGTGGAACATAAATCACAGAAGCATTGGCTTTGGTTACTTTTTTAGCTTCCGCAACGCTTGCGAAAATCGGCAATTCAGTGCCGGCAGCTTCGCCAGCGCCTTCGCCTGCAGTCCAAGTTTCGCCGCCTTTTTTCGGGTGAATACCCGCGACCATTTTTGTGCCGAAATAGGCAAGCGCTTGTTCCGTGTGGAATGTACCGGTTTTACCGGTCAGACCTTGGACAAGAATTTTCGTATTTTTGTCGATTAGAATGGACATTAGTGTCGGTCCTTTAATAACTGTTTGATCTCACGAAGTTCGGCAATCATTTCACGGTTCGTATCCGCTATTTCTTGGTTCACCGCGTTCACTTCATGAACATGTTTTTGATAATGACGGTTCGTCGCACGTAAGAAAAGAAACAGTCCCCCGAACAGGACAGCAAAAGGAAGCAATGTTCCGATCAGGGGGCCAGCTTCCATTCAATTAGCCTTTAATCGCTTTCACGATTTTCTGAGCCGCATCATCAAGGTCATCAGCTGCGATCACATCAACATCAGAATCGTTGATAATCTGCTTGCCTTTTTCAACATTCGTGCCTTCAAGGCGCACAACGAGCGGCACTTTAAGACCAACATCTTTAACCGCCTGAACAACACCTTCTGCGATCACATCACATTTCATGATGCCGCCGAAAATATTGACGAGAATGCCTTTGACCTTCGGGTCAGCCGTGATGATTTTAAACGCTGCGGTCACTTTTTCAGTTGTCGCGCCGCCGCCCACATCAAGAAAGTTCGCTGGCTCTTCGCCATATTGCTTGATGATGTCCATCGTTGCCATTGCAAGACCAGCACCGTTCACCATGCAGCCGATATTGCCGTCGAGAGCAACATAGGCAAGATCATGCTTAGACGCTTCGATCTCTTTGTCGTCTTCTTCGCTCAAATCGCGTAGTGCCATAATGTCTTCATGACGGAACAATGCGTTACCATCAAAAGAAACCTTCGCATCAAGAACGCGCAAACGGCCGTCTTTCATGACGATCAGCGGGTTCACTTCAAGCAAAGACATGTCTTTTTCAGTGAAAGCTTTGTAGAGGATCGGGAAAAGTTCCAACCCGTCTTTAGCGGCCTCTTTAGTCAGCTTCAAAGCACGGTTGATTTTTCTAGAATCCGCATCGGTCATGCCTTTAAGCGGATCGATTGGCAGTGTGAAGATTTTCTCAGGTGTCTCTTCAGCAACCGCCTCAATGTCCATACCGCCTTCTGTGGAAACCACAAATGCCGGACGACCAACGGTGCGGTCGATCAGGATAGAAAGGTACAATTCGCGTTCAATGTCCGCACCGTCTTCAATGTAAAGGCGGTTTACTTGCTTGCCTTCAGGGCCAGTCTGTTTTGTGACCAGCGTGTTGCCGAGCATGTCTTTGACGTGTTGAACAACTTCTTCAACAGAACGCGCAAGACGAACACCGCCTGCAGCTTCTTCGCCAAGTTCTTTGAACTTGCCTTTACCGCGGCCACCAGCGTGGATTTGGCTTTTAACCACATAAAGCGGTCCAGGCATTTTCTTTGCCCATTCTTCAGCTTGTTCAGCTGAATAAATTGCAACGCCACCAGCAATCGGTGCGCCGTAAGAATGTAGAAGGCGCTTTGCCTGATATTCGTGAATGTTCATTTTTCCACTTTCAGAGTATTTTCGAGTTCTTGTACATCTTCGTTGATATAAACTTGGTGTATAGTTAAATTGTTCAAGCCTCGGTTACTGAGGCCTATATCTTCGCGCATAGCCAAAAAGATATTCCCGACTTTTCTAACTACCCCAATAGAGTTAGGTTCTGGTGATACACTATCTGCTTTAAACTCAGCTATTGTTTTCAGCACCTTAGGAGACCCATAAAAGATGCACTCCTTCGTGAGCTTCATCCATTGATCCTTAAACACTTGATCAGTTTCAGGATTATAATTTTCGTCCTTTGACTGCTGCATTAGATTGAAGACCATTTCAAAAAAAACTGAGTATACTTCAATTTTCTTATCTCGGTGGGCTTCCCTCAATGACCGGGTACGTTCTTTCCAGTATGTGAAAAGAATACCAAAAACTGCTATTGTACCTGCGATTATGGATGTTTGAACAGATTTATCGGCTTTGAGAAAAACCTCGAAAAACCAATCAATGAGATACCACCCTACAGCTAAACTAAGCAGTAGAAGCAGTATCCCTAAAGCTATTTCCCTTCGCTGTGTCACAGAGCTACATCACTTCAAGCTTGGCGCGATGTTTTCACATGCTTCACAAAGACCCGCGACGCTCTCAACCGAATTGTCGAACATTTTCTGCTCAGCTTTGTTCAGGTCGATCTCGATGATCCGCTCAACGCCGCCAGCACCGATAACGGTTGGCACGCCAACATACATGTCTTTAACGCCGTATTGGCCAGACAAATGCGCAGCACATGGCAGAACGCGTTTTTTGTCTTTCAAATAGGCTTCAGCCATCATCACAGCAGACGCTGCCGGTGCATAATAAGCAGAACCTGTTTTAAGAAGGCCAACAATTTCGCCGCCGCCTGAGCGTGTGCGCTGAACGATCTCATCGATACGCTCTTTTGTTGTCCAACCCATTTTAATCAGGTCAGGAATATTGATGCCTGCAACCGTTGAATAACGTGTGAGCGGCACCATTGTGTCGCCGTGGCCACCAAGAACGAATGTGTTGATATCTTCAACAGACACATTGAATTCTTCTGAAAGGAAATAGGTAAAGCGCGCTGAGTCCAAAACGCCCGCCATGCCGCAAACTTTGTTTTTCGGCAGACCAGAGAATTTTTGCAAAGCCCAAACCATCGCGTCGAGCGGGTTGGTGATACAAATCACAAAAGCGTCCGGTGCATATTTTTTGATGCCTGCGCCAACCTGCTCCATAACTTTCAAGTTAATGCCAAGAAGGTCATCGCGGCTCATGCCCGGCTTGCGCGGAACACCAGCTGTTACGATACAAACATCAGCGCCTTTGATGGCTTCGTAATCATTGGCGCCAGTGAATTTTGTGTCGAACCCGTCAACAGGTGAGGATTCGGCAATATCAAGGCCTTTGCCCTGAGGAATGCCTTCAGTAATGTCGAAAAGAACAACATCGCCGAGTTCTTTCAGGCCGATCATGTGGGCCAATGTGCCACCGATCATACCGGAGCCGATGAGTGCAATTTTATTGCGTGCCATAATGATAGTTTTCCATATCGCTTGTGGTTATCAAGGTGCGAAAAGAGGCACTGGCAAAGCTAGGCACTCTCCCGCAGTCCTAGTGTTGGTGACTCGCATTGAATAAAAAATCAACCGAAAAGTGAGAAACCAATATTTTCAATCGTTTAGATATTGCGGGAATTACGTAAACGTCAATCAAAACAACAATTGAGACGTTCAAATCAGTTGGCAAATGATCAAATCGGTTGGATTAAATCCCACAGATTTCCAAATGGGTCGCTGAAAACGACGACATGGCCATAAGATTCGCGGCGCGGTTCTTCCGTAAAGGTAACGTCCGCATTTCGCATGGTTTCATAGCGACTTATAAAGTCATCTGTTTGAAGAAAAAATGACACACGCCCACCATTTTGATTTCCAACGGCAGCAATCTGTGACGCACCCTCAGCCTGCGCGATAACCAGTGCAGTTTGTGCGCCCTTGGGCGCAATCTTAACCCAGCGCTTTGTATCGCTAAGTTTCGTGTCTTCAAGCAGGTCAAACCCCAGCACACCGACATAAAAATCAATCGCCTGATCATAGTCTGGAACGGTCAATGTGACCGCAGATATAAAAGAGCCCATGTTCAACCCTCCATCCAATTATCGGATCGCATCTCGATCAGCCGCGATGCGGTACGGTCGAACTCAAATCCTTCAGTGCCGGATTTGGAGTTATAAAGCTCAGTCGGTTCAGCCTCAGCAGACATCACCAGCTTGGTATGGGTATCATACAGCGTATCTATCAAAGTAATAAACCGCTTCGCCTCATTGCGCGTGGTCATATCCATAATCGGCACATGATCAACAAACAGCGTGTGATAGGCGCGAGCAATCGTCATATAATCGCGCGCACCAAGCGGCTTGGCGCACAGATCATCAAATGTGAACCGTGCAGCGCCAAGGCCCGTCTGCGGCACCTTCACCTTGCGCCCTTTAACCTCAAGCGTCATTGACCTTGGTTCAGGACCAGCAATTGATTGCCATAGATCGTCCATACCAGCGTCAGACACCGCATTGATCGGCGAAAAATAGCGCTCTGACAAAGCCAGCTTTGACAGGCGGTAATCTTGATCCGCATCAAGGCTCGTCACATCGGTATGACGCTTTAGAATATCAATAAACGGCGTAAACAGGCTGCGGTTCAAACCGTCCTTATAAAGACTATCCGGCACCACATTAGAGGTCGCAACCAGTACGACATTTTGCTCAAACAGCGCTGTAAAAAGCCGCGATAAAATCATCGCGTCGGCAATATCAGTGACGGAAAACTCGTCAAAACAAAGCACCTTGGTTTCTGACGCTATATCATGCGCAACTGGCACAATAGGGTCGGTATCTTTGACCGTTCCGGCTTTCACCTTATCGCGGTACAGGCCAATGCGGTCATGCACATCGGCCATAAAATCATTAAAATGAGCGCGTCTTTTCTTCTTTTCAGGGCATGCTTGAAAAAAGAAATCCATCAACATGGTTTTACCACGGCCCACCGAGCCGTGAATATAAAGACCGCGAACAACGTTCTTCTTCGGTGCTCTTTTAGCAAACAGCCAGCCGAGCGAAGAGGACGAAACGGCCAAACGCGCAGAACCAATGCGCGCGTTCAGATCATCAAGCTTATCGGCTAAATCATGCTGCGCGGCATCATCCATAATGACACCATCGGCAACAAGTTCGTTGTAACGCGCACGAACTGAATCGCCCGGCAAGATACGTTCAGGCATGGCTCAGCGTCCAATATGTTCTAAAGCAAATGCAGGAAAAATGGGCACCGATTTTCCGTTCAAAATTGCGTAAAGACAATTAGCGTGAAAGGCTAATGGCGCTACCGCCGCTCGTTTGCCCGTCATACCGAGTTGCACCGGATTGGAACAAGGTCGCAACCTGATTGCCATTGGTATCGCTCAACACGACCTTATTGCCTGACACGTTCCACGCCGAAACAGCAGCAGCATCACCAGGGCAACCCCGTGAAGCTGCGCGGAAACCGCCCGTCCACTTGGTCAAAGCCATAAACATCTGGCAGTTAGAGCCGCCGGTTGAAACTTTCCACGCACCAACCAATGCTTCTTTTGTAACAGGCGCATTGGTTGAAACATTTTGAATGCTGGACGGGTTTTTCAAATTGGCCACATCTGTTCCATTTGGATTGGATGCATTTGCAGGCGCAGTCGGGAAATTACCGTTTTGCTGGGCATTTGGTTGCGCAGGCGGCGGCAATTGATTGCTTGTCACCGTACCGGCAGGCGCAGGTGTCAGCGGTGCAGGCTGCGATTGTGTTTGCAAAGCGCCCATACGCGAACTCTGACAACCAGCCAGTACAACACCTGCAACCAGTAAAACCGTGATCGGCTTAATGGATGAAATCCCCATCATATAACTCCAAATTGGCAATAAAATTACCTGTCCCGATTCAACTACATACCGTCATAAAATGGCGAAACAAGGAAATTCGCAATAAATGTTTCTCAAATAAACGGTCATCGGCGCGAAATTGCGCGCGTCATGCGCTTAATGTGCAACGCTTACGTTAATGAATAGACAACAAAAAAACGGGGCATCGCTGCCCCGTTTGTCATAACCGTAATATACGGAAACTTATTCTTCTGCAGGTGCTTCTTCAGCTGGTGCAGCCGCAGCTTCAGCAGCTGCTGCTTTTGCCGCTTCTTCAGCTTCTTTTTTATCAAGCTCTTTTTGCTCTTTTTCAGCAATACGCTCTTGAGCAGCTTTACCAGGCTTACCTTTGTTAGGGTTGTTGCGCTCATCGCGTGTCGCAAGACCAGCAGCAGCCATAAAGCGCAAAACGCGGTCTGTAGGCACAGCGCCGTTTTCTACCCAGTACTTGATACGCTCTTCGTTCAGCTCAACACGAACCGCATCGCCATCTTTTGGCAACATTGGGTCCCATTTACCAACACGCTCGATGAAGCGGCCATCGCGTGGCGCGCGAACGTCAGCAATAACGATGTGGTAGTAAGGACGCTTTTTTGAACCAGCGCGTGCAAGACGAATTTTAGTAGCCATTTTAGTTTTCCTTATTTGTATTCTTTAAAGTGTGATTGTTTCGTTATTTCTTTTTCGGCAGGCCCGGCAAACCACCGCCGCCTAAACCAGGTAATTTCGGACCACCAAGGCCCGGCAGTTTCGGCATGCCGCCGCCAAGACCCATTTGCTCAGCCTGCTTTTGCAGGTTTTCGATTTCTTTCGGGCTCATGCTGGACAGATCAGGCATTCCAGCGCCCATGCCGCCCGGCATTCCGCCGCCCATGCCCATTTTGCCAGCAAGACCGCCCATCATCTTGCCCATCATGCCGCCGCCTTTTTTGCCCTTCATGGATTTCATCATGTCGGCCATCTGGCGGTGCATTTTCAAAAGCTTGTTGATTTCAGCAGCGTTCGTGCCAGAACCAGCGGCAATACGTTTCTTGCGGCTATGTTTTAAAATATCAGGGCGCGCGCGTTCATGCTTGGTCATAGAACCAATGATCGCAAGCTGACGGTTAAAGATGCTGTCATCCATTCCGGCCGCAGCCATCTGGTCTTTCATCTTGCCCATGCCCGGCATCATTCCCATGATACCGCCCATGCCGCCCATTTTCTTCATCTGATGCAACTGGTCCGCAAGATCGTTCATATCGAACTTGCCTTCCTGCATCTTCTTGGCCATTTGGGCCGCTTTTTCTTGGTCGATATTCTCGGCGGCTTTTTCAACCAGCGAAACAATATCGCCCATGCCCAAAATACGGTCGGCAATACGCTTGGGATGGAATTCTTCCATCTCGTCCATGCGCTCGCCCGTACCAATCAGCTTGATCGGTTTGCCCGTAACAGCACGCATAGAAAGAGCAGCACCGCCGCGTCCATCGCCGTCCATACGGGTAAGCACAAGGCCAGTAATGCCCACACGCTCGTCAAAGCTTTTGGCAAGATTAACCGCGTCCTGACCCGTCAACGAGTCAGCAACAAGCAGAATTTCGTGCGGGTCCGCATGTTTGCGAATATCCGCCATCTCGATCATCAGCGGCTCGTCAATATGCGTGCGACCTGCCGTGTCGAGGATAACAACATCGTAGCCGCCAAGCTTACCAGCCTGCACCGCACGTTTTGCGATATCAGAAGGCGACTGCCCTTCAATGATCGGTAGGGTAACCACGTCAACCTGTTCACCAAGCTGGCGAAGCTGCTCTTGGGCCGCTGGACGGCGCGTATCGAGCGAGGCCATCAAGACCTTTTTCTTATCGCGGCCTGTCAGGCGCTTAGCAATTTTTGCAGAGGTCGTTGTTTTACCAGAACCCTGCAAGCCCACCATCATAATGACAACAGGCGACGGCGCGTTAAGGTCGATTGTCTCGCCTTCGCTGCCGAGCATTTCAACCAGCTCGTCATGAACAATCTTGACGACCATCTGGCCCGGCTTGACGGATTTAACAACATCAACGCCAACGGCTTTTTCGCGCACGCGATCGGTAAAATCACGCACCACTTCCAGCGCAACATCCGCTTCGATCAGCGCACGGCGAATCTCGCGCAGCGCCGCTGCCACATCCTTGTCGGAAAGCGCGCCGCGGCCTGTGAGGCCAGAAAAGATCGAACCTAAGCGGTCCTGAAGTGATTCAAACATATTTGTTCCTGCTCTTCATTTCACACCATGTGAAACCAAGATAAGCATTTCGCAGTTTATTTCCAACTTGATGGAAACAACCTGCGCCTTTTGTTCTGTCGCGTTTCCGGGCGGCGAACCGGTGTCCACTTCGCCTGAAACGCTTTGCAACTTGTTAAACCCCGCGCACATAGCCAAAAAGCACCCGAGGGCGCATCGCGCTGTCGGGTGTTGACCTCCGGCATCATAAAGATTTTACGCACCGGTCAGTGGCTCGGCGTTTAAAAATATCGCTGAACAGCCGCGCTTATGGCCAAGAAGTGCGCCAGAGTCAAGAGAATGGCAGAAACAACAAGTATCGGTTTGTTTCCTTACTCGTCTTATACTGAAGGTATTGATCGTAAAGATACAACACACTTAGCCACAGACGATTGCTTCATAATCAACGTTCCTGAAACACATCGTCCATCATCAGGGTGCCATTGCACATTTTGACGGTAGGGTTTGACGAGTCGGCGGTTTGCGTCAAAAGATATCAAAGGATTAGGCGGGGCAGATAATCGATCATATATTTCCCTCTTATCTACCATATGTTTTTCTGCAAGAATCTCAATAGCTTCTTCAGATGGCTTTAAATCTGCGTGCATTGAGGCAATAATTCCGTCGAAGACTTTTTTTATTTTCCCTCCAGGGTTTTTGAGAGATTCTGGCACCCAAAGCTCGACGTAGAGTTCAAAATTTCCAACTACCTGCGGCATTTCAACGGGCTTTGCAGCAGTTGCAGCCCACCAAATGTCGAAGGGGTTTCTCATTTTATCAAGATCGAATTCTATTAGTGGGGAATCCGGGCGCTCAGGCGCTTCAGTAAAACTGTACTCGCTTAAATGGTCATAAAATTCACCGTCCGGCGATGGTTTAGGTAAGCTTTGTGTAAGGCGAAACATTATCCCGTTACGTGAGCTCCTTGCAAAGGATGCTTCCCTTACATTGTATATCAAAACGTTCTCTATATCTGCCTTGATCGGATTGACTGTAGAATGTTCGCACAAAAGAATTTGGGATGCCTGTGGTTCAAGCCTACGTATAACAGACGATAATTTTGGACGCATTTCACATCCTAGTTTTTCATGCTGTAAATGCTTTAAAGACCAAAGTTGGACCGATTTTTCATCACTTTGCAGGTTGTACATTCTCAAGCCTTCCTCAATTTTCCATTAGTTAAGCATGGCACGAATGGCTGCGCGTAACAGCATCAAGTCATAACACAGATCTCACACCTTCTTGCACACCCAACCCTTAAAGGTGAATGCAGTATAAAACATGTCGATGTCCTCAAATCCCGCATCGCGTAAAACGGCTTCATCCTCATTGGGCGACAGGACGGGCAGTTTTCTCTTCATCATTCCAATTTGCTGCAACCCAATGGGCGATGCGCCTTTTGCATTGGTAAAGGCCGAATAACGCGAAAGCCATTTATCTGTTTCTACTGGCGGAAAACTATGGTGCATCACCACCAAAGGAGCGCCGCGCTTTAAACGTTTTGCCATTTGCGTCACAGTTCTGCGCCGCTCTGCTTCCGGCAAAAAATGCAAAGTCAGCAGACACGCTGCCCCATCATAAGGGCCATCGGGCGCATCATCGATATAACCTTCATGAAAGCGAACCCGCGAAGCTAAACTGCCCAGCGTATGATGTGCCTGATTGAGCATCACGTCCGACGGGTCAACACCGTCAAACTGCCAATCTGGCTGCAATTGCGCAAAAGCTTTTAGTTCAAGCCCGCCGCCTGCACCCAGCACAAGAACACGCCCGTTTGTCGGCACATGTTCGGCCAGCAAAAGCCCCGCCATAAGGTGCATATCCCCCAAGCCAGGAATTTGCTTGCTCACCCGACCAGCATATTCTGCCTCATGAGCGCCGGACAGCGCAGGATGATCCGTCATCAAACCAACCTTTTTGCTCAACTCATTTTAAGGCCAAACAAGCGAACGGTGCACCATCACGCCTGCCATGGCCCCATCGCCTACAGCAAGTGAAACAGAATGGGGAATACGCGCCGTATTACCGCAGGCAAAAATGCCTGTGACAGAAGTTTCTTTCGTCTCATTGGTTTGTATCTGAATGCCCATCATCGTTTCTTCCAGCGCACATCCAGCATCCTCAGCAAGCGGCGTTGATGGCGAACAGCGCGACGCTGTAAACATGCCGGCAAAATTCAAAACGCGCCCATCGGCAAGATGCACATCTGCCACGCCTGTAATTTTATCAATCGGCGTTTCTTCAATCACAGCGCCCTTGTCTTCTAAAGAGCGCCTTGCAGTAGCATCAAGCGCAAAAGCCCCGTTGATGAGCAGCGTCACTTGACCCCACTCCGTCAACATTTCAGCTTGATGTGATGACTTTTCTCCCGTCGCAATCACACCGATTTGGCCTTCGTTAAGTTCATAGCCATGGCAGTAAGGGCAATGAAAAACAGATTGCCCCCAACGCTCTGCCAAACCATCAATGGGCGGCAATTCATCGGCAACACCCGTTGCCAGCAAAATGCGGCGCCCGCGATAATTTTCGCCCGCTTTCGTTAAAACAGAGAATTGATCTTTCTCACCTGAAATTGCGACAGCCATATCTTCAACGAAAGTCGCCGTTGGATATGCTTCAACTTCATCGCGTGCGGTGCGTGCAATCACAGCAGGGTCGACACCATCTTGTCCAAGAAACCCATGTGAGTGGCTGGCAAAACGGTTGCGCCGCTGGCCAGCATCAATAATCAGCACCGATTTACGTGCCCGCACAAGCTGCAAAGCCGCAGCCAAGCCAGCATAGCTGCCGCCAATGATGATGACATCATGATTCATTTTCTAGTTCCTTTTGTTGGTGCCACTGCGCATGACGGCGTGCAAAATCTTGAGCCAAATCAGCCAGCGTAATTTCTCCAAAACGCTTCAACAGAAGGGCTTCGGCTTCTATAAATGTGTCTTCAAGCGCAGCATTAACCGCCTGTTCGACAAGGCACTGCGAATCCTCATTAGAATTTCCGATGGCAAAAATTGCAGGCTCACCAAGCGTCTCATGCAATTGGCGCAGCGTAACAGACGACAAATCCACAGCGATGCGCCAACCACCGGCATGGCCGCGCTCAGAAGTGACAATTTTAGCATCACGCAAAAGCCCCATCGTCCGGCGCACGACAACGGGATTGGTGCTCAAACATTGCGCAAGCGCATCAGAGGTCATAGGTTCATCATGCTCTGCCATATGGAGAAGCGCATGCAAAACGGCGGAAAGGCGGCTGTTCTTTTTCATGTAACATTAATTGTTACGATTCGCGATAAATGTCAATCACAGACATGCTTTATTCCGTGCTCCAAACGATCTCACATTTTAGCATTGTTCTTCGTGAATGCGCTGATGAGGAAATCCTTGAAAAGCTGAATGCGCTTGGTCTGATGATACTTGTCATGATAAACAAGAAAAAGAGGCAACGGTTCTTGCGGTCCATCCGGCCCCTCACCTTCTTCCAATAAATTCCCCTTGATAGCTTCTTGGCATGTCGGTCGGGGAAGATATGCGCGCGCTTGCCCACTTATTACGAACTCAAGTGATAACTCAAAAGACCCTGTCGCAAGCCCTTCCTGTCTATTTATCTCACTTGATCCTTTTGCGATGGGACGCAAAATTGGCAGCCCTTCATCGTTGATGTGGCCCAATGGGCCAACAAAAATAATTTCCGTGTCTATGAGGTGACGGGCAATAAGACTATCGCTACCCGGCGCGCGACCGCGCAAAGCCAAATCAACCCCCTCCTCAATGAAGGAGACAGGTCGATCATCCACAAACACCTTGATCGAAATATCGGGATAGAGAGAGCGGAATTCTCTAACAATCTCAGCGAACGGCTTTTTCGGAAAAGCTGTTGGAATCGAAATGCGTACTTGTCCTGACGCTTTTTGCGCGCGCCCTATAATTTCATCAGCAAGCGACATTTCTTTCAGTGCTCTGCGGCAATGCAACAAAAATTGCTGCCCCTCGGCGGTAAGTGCGACAGTCCTTGTCGAACGGTCAAGCAAGCGCACGCTATAGCGTGCCTCAAGCGATTTCACGCGTGTCGTAACTGTTGATGCAGGTACACCGAGTCGCCGTCCTGCATCCGAAAAGCTCAAGCAATTGGCAACTTCAACAAAAGTTTCGAGAGTTCGTAAGTCAACCACTATTTAATATTTCCGTTTAATATATTCAAAATTTCACGAATTATCTGAATTGAAAATCTGCGGTATGTCAATGCGCAAGACCAAGGAGATACTAATGAACAGACGTAATTTTCTCAAAATGGGTAGCGCTATTGCTGCAACTTCCACACTGCCACCACTTCAGGCGATAGCAAGAAATACAACTTCCGATATATCTGTGAGGTGGCTTGGAGCAGCTATGATGGAACTTAATATCGGCGGGTTTCGCATTCTCACAGACCCATGCTTAGGCGAAGGCAAGAAAGCGTTTCAAATGCCGGACCCCAATGAGATGTTCGACCTTTCAAAAGGGCCTACTGTGAAATTCCACGAGCGGTTGACAATATTTCCAGGTACAACAGTATCTGAATATGACCTCGTCCTTTTAAGTCATGCACATGAAGATCATTTCGACCAAAAGGCGCAGGCATGGCTGGGTAAAAACAACCCTTTATTATGTCCGGCGCATGACGTCGATGCTTTGACCCGAAAAGGTTTTTCAGCATCCGCACTGGCTCACGGTGAAAAACGCGTTTTCACTATGGCTGACACCACCGTGACAATCACGTCAATTCCAGCAATTCACTCTCTCAACCAAGGTATTTCAGATATTTTGGGGCGCGGTAACGGCTATTGGATTGAAGCGACGGTCCGTGGGAAAATGACCAACATCTATTGGGCAGGCGACACATTTTTGGCTGATCCGATTTGGGACGCGATTAAAAACCGCGCGACACCCGACTTGTTTATACCCCACATTGGCGCTGTTGGCATGAATGGTGCTCTGGGTCAGGTATCTATGAACGGTCAGCAAGCCGTAGATTTTTCTTTACGCATTAAAACCGCCATGGTTCTGCCTGTCCACCATTCAACTTATGCGCTTTATCAAGAACCTATTAGTGAAATGATTAAGTCACATGATCTAGCAAACACCCAATCCTCTTTACATGTACTTACGGAGGGTTCTGCGTTGGCGCTTTAGCCAGACCTGCCCTATGAATCAAAGTGCTTTAAGCCAGTCCTCTTTACAAACCCGCTCAACCAATTGAGCGGGAATATCATTTATAATATATGGCAGCTTCAGCAAAAATTCGTTTCGAACTTTCGCAAGTTCAAAAAATGTGAAATACCTAAACAGCACGACCCATTCTGGGGTGCTTGAACGACTTAAACAAAGGTTCCGATATGAAGAAAATACTTATTTGCCTACCGTTGATGCTCTTAACCGCAACACCCGCATTCGCTCACTTAAATCCCAATGAGCATGGGTCATTTGCAGCTGGTTTTTCACACCCCCTATTTGGCACGGACCATATTCTTGTCATGATTGCTGTTGGCCTTTGGGCTTGGCAAATTGGTCAAAGAGCGCTTTGGATTGTGCCAAGCGCCTTTGTTGGCACGATGATTTTCGGCTTTGTTCTGGCTCTAACAGGCCTCCAATTGCCTTTCGTTGAGCCTGCTATTCTGGCATCCGTCGTCGCATTGGGTTTATTGGTGGCAATGGCCGTCAAAGTCCCTGTTTATCTTAGCGCTGCTATCGTCGGCATTTTTGCCCTGTTTCATGGTTTTGCCCATGGCGGTGAAATCGGATTGGCAACGCAGGCCAGTTACGCTGCCGGATTTGCCATTGCCACAGCTGTTCTACATGGCTTCGGCATCGCAATTGGCTACGGTCTCAATGCTGCCTTTAAAGACAATACACGCATTGCAGTAATCATCACGCGCGTGCTTGGCGGCCTGACATTCGTCGCCGGAATCGGCCTTATGACGGCTTAAAAATCGCCTTCATGAGCGGGCCTTAATCAAAGATCCGCTCATGACAAAATTGGTAAGGCCATATTGGCCACGACTAAACGTTCGAATTTCAGTATCATTCCGCATTGCCGCACTTTATAGAGCGCAAGGCCCTATACAGGCACCAGCGAGGATAGATTTTCGTGGACGTTCAGCTTCTAGCCATTCTCTTTCTCACCTTCATCATCCACCTGATCGGCACGCTCGCCTATGGGTTTCGGATCGCAGGCGTTCGCAGCCGCCAAATTGCCATAGCGTTCTCGATTTTCAATGTGATGGTGCTCGTGTCGCGGATTTCCAATTCGTTCCAAGGCCCATTGCTGGCAAAGCGCGTTGAAAACACAATCAACGCCCATGCGGTGCATAATCTGCTGAATGATTTCATGCTCATCTTGCTGGCTGCATCCGCTGCCACCATCATCGGCGGCCTGCTCATACCCACCGTTCAGCGCTTTGGCAGCGTTGCGGTTGAAAGCTTCCGCAAAAACCGCTCCATGCCTGCATTAATTATACGGCTGGCGACACCGCGCGGCATTTCCGCAATCACATCCTCTGTGGCGCTGCCGCGCTGGCAAAATATTACCCAATTGTCGATCAAAAGTGAATTTCCAGCCAAGATCATCATCTTAAATGTGCTTGCCACCGCGCTTTGGACGGTGGGCGTATTAGCGTCGATCTATGCAGGCTATCTGGAGCCAGAGTTTCGCGTCACCGCAAGCAGCCTGTCGGCTGTCATCAACGGGCTGGCGACAATCATGATGTTTATTCTGATCGATCCCTATCTAGCAGGCCTGACCGATGATGTTGCAGGCGGGAAAGTCAGCGAGAATTACTACCGGAAATTCATCATATGGATGGTTTTAAGCAGACTTGCAGGCACGATACTCGCGCAATTGCTGCTTGTACCCTCCGCGCAATTAATCGCTTGGCTTGGCCGGATAATTTAATATGGCCGGCGTAAAACATCTGCATATTGCGTTATCACCAAACGCAAATGCCGATTATTCAGCTTGGGGATTATCTTGGCGTTTAAAATCGCCCGTATCATTCATGGTCCACAATTCGCCAGTAGAAATATCAAACCACGCACCATGCAGTGTCAGCTTGCCTTTACCATGAAGAATATTCACGCAAGGAAACGTCTTCAAATTCTCAATTGAGTTGCGAATAGAAATACGCTCCAGCGCCGTCTGGCGTTCCGCGCCTGTCATATAGGCATTGGCACCCACAGCTTCAGCAGCAGGCGCAAGAAGGCTCACCCATTTGCCGATAAAATCACCTGGTGAAAGCGGTTCCATATCCGGCGTTAGAGCAGCAGAAATACCGCCGCAGCGCCCATGCCCCATCACAACGATATGTTTTACCCGAAGGCTTTGCACCGCAAACTCAAGCGCGGCAGATGTCGAGTGAAACTCACCATCTGGCGTATAGGGCGGCACGAGATTGGCAACATTGCGCACCACGAACATTTCGCCCGGATCAGCGCAAAAAATCGTTTCAGGCGCCGCGCGGCTATCACAGCACGCAATCACCATTGTTTCAGGCTTTTGGCCTTTTTCTGCAAGCTCACGTGCAAGTTCACGCTGCTCCGGCAATCTGCCGTTCGCAAAATTTTGATAACCGTCGAGGAGGTGCTTGGGAAATGTCATGGCTCTCAAATATAACGGCGCGAAAAATTTGGCAATAGTCTCTGACAGTTCATCTTAAAACCCTGACCAAGCCCAATCTTTCCCTATCTATAGAAACAAAAAACGACCTGAGGGAACCCAATGGCCAAATGTGCGTTAAATAAGGCAATTACAATACAAGGGTGAAACTATGATTAAATGGATCCTCATACTCCTCGTCGCAGCCGCAGTTCTTGGTCTCTTGGGTTTTGGCCGTCTTTCAGGTGCTGCTCTTAGTGGCGCAAAACTATTAATTGGTATTGTGCTTATTTTGTTCTTGCTCATGCTGTTCGGCATTCTCGTCATCGCTTAGCAGGCAAAAGAAAACACTTTGAATTTAACAAGCGTTCGCTCATATAAGCATAAATAACACTGAGCGGACGCGATCATGTCATTTGACGTCAATTTTGCGAAAATGAACGGATTGGGCAACAGGATCATTGTTGCCGATATGCGTGGACGTGCGGACAAAATTACCCCGCAAGCAGCCATTGAGCTTAACGCGCAAAGCGACACTGGTTTTGACCAGATCATGGCCATTCATGACCCGAAATCTGAGGGCACCGATGCCTATGTGATGATCCTCAACAATGATGGTTCAGAAGCAGAAGCTTGCGGTAATGGAACCCGCTGCGTCGTATCAGCGCTCAGCGCCGAAACCGGAAAAAACCATTTCACCTTCGAAACACTTGGCGGCATTTTAACCGCTGACGAGAGCGACGACGGTATGGTTTCGGTTGATATGGGCCGCCCGCGTTTTCGCTGGGACCAGATCCCGCTGGAAGAAGAGTTCGGTGACACGACCGGCATTGAGCTACAAATCGGGCCGATTGATGCGCCGGTACTGCACACGCCATCGGTTGCGAATATGGGCAATCCCCATGCGATTTTTTGGGTTAAAAAAGATGTCTGGTCTTATGATCTGGACAGATTCGGACCCTTGCTTGAAAACCACCCGATTTTCCCCCAGCGCGCCAATATTTCTATCGCGCAGGTGCAAAGCGATGATCACATTATCATCCGCACATGGGAACGCGGTGTTGGCTTAACGCAAGCCTGCGGCTCTGCTGCCTGTGCAACAGCTGTTAGTGCTGCGCGCAAAAAACTAACGGGCCGCGATGTTAAAATCACGGTGCCGGGCGGGGATCTATTTATAGAGTGGCGCGACGATAGCCACATTATCATGACAGGCCCGACCGAGTGGGAATTTGCAGGCAAGCTTGATGCCCAAACCGGCAAATGGATACGCCTTGTCGAAGATGCCTAGCCTTATTGGAAATTGGCGCATTAAATTCCCATATTGATGCCTAACACATCACAATTGTGCTGCTCTAGCATGCAGCTTAACGCTTGATTTGCATATCGGCGCTATGTCTGGCATTTGGCGCAAGTGCCTTTTAAAACCAAATTATATAAGGCCAATGCAATTTTAAACCGCGAAACGCATGACAATTAAGACACTCACATTTGGCTGCCGCCTAAACGCCTATGAAGGCGAAGTGGTAAAGCGCGAGGCAGAAGCCGCAGGTCTGGGCCAGCTTGAAGGCGGCGCAGTGATTATCAACACCTGCGCGGTTACCGGCGAAGCCGTGCGCCAAGCCAAGCAATCCATTCGCCGTGCCCGCCGTGAACAGCCAAACGCCCGCATCATCGTTACGGGCTGCGCCGCGCAAATCAATCCCGATGATTTTGGCGCGATGGATGAAGTTGATCTGGTGATCGGCAATGAGGACAAACTCAAAGCCTCCTCCTACCGCGCATTGCCGGAATTCGGCGTCAATCAATTCGAAAAAGTCCGCGTCAACGATATCTTCGAGGTGACGCAAAACGCACCCCATATGGTCGATTCGATTGAAGGGCGCACCCGTGCTTTTGTTCAGGTGCAAAATGGCTGCGATCACCGCTGCACATTCTGCATTATTCCCTATGGCCGTGGCCAATCGCGTTCCGTGCCCATTGGCGGCATTATCGATCAGGTCAAACGGCTAGCAGATAATGGCTACTCGGAAATTGTCTTAACCGGTGTTGACCTCACAAGCTTTGGACCGGACCTGCCCGGCAAACCATCGCTCGGCGTTCTGGTGCAAAAAATTCTGGTGCAAGTACCATCGCTTGAGCGTCTGCGCCTCTCATCGATTGATTCCATTGAAGCCGATGAAGCATTGTTTGACGCTATTGCATCCGAGCAGCGCTTGATGCCGCATTTCCATCTGTCGCTGCAACATGGCGATGACATGATCTTAAAGCGCATGAAGCGCCGCCATCTGCGCGATCATTCCATCGAATTTTGCCAGACCGTGCGCGATCTTCGCCCTGATGCTTCATTTGGTGCAGACATCATTGCGGGCTTTCCAACCGAAACCGAAGCAATGTTTGAAAACGCATTATCGATCATTGATAATTGCGGCCTTGCGCGGGTTCACGCCTTTCCATTCTCGCCGCGCGAGGGAACACCCGCTGCCAAAATGCCCCAACTTGACCGCGCGCTTATCAAAGAGCGTGCCGCGCGCCTCCGCGCAAAAGCTGCAAGCGCTTGGCAACAACATTTAAAGAAATTTGATGGCACGGTGCAAACAGTACTGTTTGAGAAAGATGGCATCGGGCGCACACAAGATTTCACCCCCGTTTTTGTTGACGGTTCTGTGGCCCGCGCTGGTGCAATTTGTGCGGTTCAGGTATTAAACAATGATGGTGAGCGCCTTATTGGGCGTCATGCAGCGCCTGTCGCCGCGCAATAGGAATTTTATAAATGGCATTCGGGTTTATCAAAAAGGTATTTTCTTTTGGCAAAAAGACGGTTGAGGAACAACCAGCCGAAGTGCCTGAAGAAGAAACACAGCCAGATGACACGGCACCAGAAGCTGAAACGATAGAAGCGGCCCCCGAAGCCATTAAAACCGAACAAATCGCAAGGCCAGAGCCAGAGCCAGAGCCAGAGCCAGAGCCAGAGCCAGAGCCAGAGCCAGAGC